>NZ_JBVVQT010000020.1:0-120157 GCF_055811595.1 Mesorhizobium sp. WSM4814 | reverse complement strand
GAAAATAGAGACCATCGACCTCAATGCCCTTGCTCAATAGGATGGCAAAACTGTTCGCGATGTCCTCGCACACCTGTTCGCGATGTCTCCGGTCCAAACACCACAAGGGGAGAAGGAAACGGCAGCGATGCCCCCCTCAGCCCGTGCGTCGATGCTGATCCGATCCGCTATCCAGCCACGCAATGTCGTCGAGCGAAAGCGCAATGTCGAGCGCCTGCAGGCTGTCCTCCAGTTCGTCGAGCGTGCGTGGTCCGATCAGCGGGACGGACGGGAATGGCTGGGCCAGGACGTAGGCGAGCGCGACATGGATCGGGCTCTTGCCCAGCCGGTTGGCGAGCTCGATCGCCCGGTCGCGGCGGACGAAATTCTTCTCGGAGTACCAGACCCGGACCAACTCTTCATTGTCACGCTGGTCACGCCCGGCGCGGCCGGTGAAAAAACCCCGTCCCTGGCTCGACCAGGCGAAATTGGGCATCTGCCGGGCCGTCAGCCAGGCCTTCCAGTCGTCGCTCGACGAGGTGACGCAACCCGGCCAGATCGGCACCAGCATCTCGGCCAGCGAAAAATTGTTCGAAAGCGCGCCAGGCTTCTGCTTGCCGGTCCGCTCGGCATAGGCAATCGCCTCGTCCATGCGTTCCCTCGTCCAGTTCGAGCCGCCGAACGGACCGCGGATGCGGCCAGCCCTGACCTCCCGGTCCATCGCGTCGACGAATTCGTCGACCGGCACGTCGGGATCGTCGCGGTGCATGAAATAGACGTCGACATGATCGGTCTGCAGCCGGTCGAGCGACTGGGTGAGCTGCTTGCCGATCACATCGGGATAGCAGAGCGGGGTGTGCGCGCCCTTGCCGATGACTACTGCTTGCTCACGCACGCCGCGGTTTTTCAGCCATTGGCCGAGCAGCGTTTCGGTGTAGCCGCTGCCGTAGATGAAGGCGGTGTCGAAGACGTTGCCGCCGGCTTCGAAATAGGCATCGAGCAGGATCATGCCGGAGGAGAAGGTGCGAAAATCCTCGAAGCCGAGCGCCAGGCACGAGGCCGGCCGCGGCAGGCCCGGAATTTCGCGCTTCGCAATGATGGTGCCGCCGGAGCGCAGCCGCCGGCCAGAAATGGTGTCGACACGTTTTTCGGGTTTTTCGATCTCGTATTCGAGCCCGATGGCGGCACGCCATTTGTCGAGCACACGCAGATTGCCGAGACTGTCGGCCCAGCCCATGCCGGGCCAGGCAAACTCCTGCTTTCCGGCCAGGATCGCCTCGCCGGCGGCGTCGACCTCGAAAGCGTAGAGCCAGCGGTCTTCCCTGACCTCGACCACCTCCTCACCGCCTGAACGGATGATGCGGATCTCGCCGGTGCCGCCTTCCCTGCCGCTCGCATACCAGAAATCCGCGACCTCGATGCGGCCTTTGGTACCAAGGATGCGCAGGATATTGTCCTGGGCGAGCGAGATGCCGCAGGAGACTTCGGCGACGATGCCGTTGGGAAAATGCAGCAGCGCCGAAGCCCATTCGTCGACGCCGGACTGGCCGAGATGCGCCGCACCCGCCACCTTGTCCGGCTCGGCGAAAAGCTTTCCCGATGCGGCCCCGGCAATCAGCCGCGCCATCGAAACGGGGTAGCCGCCGACGTCGAGAATGCCGCCGCCGGCGAGATCGTTGGCATAAAGCCGGTGCTCCGGCATGAAGCCAGGCATGGCGAAGCCGAAGCTCGATTTCACCATGCGCACCTCGCCGATTGCGCCGGACCTGACGAGGTCGACCAGCTTTGCCGTCTGCGGATGCAGCCGGTACATGAAAGCCTCGCCGAGAAAGGTGCCGGCCCTGCGCGCTGCATGGATCATCGCGTCGGCCTCGAAAGCGGTGAGCCCCATCGGCTTTTCGCAAAGCACATGTTTTCCGGCCTCGGCCGCCCTGATCGCCCATTCGGCGTGGCTGGGGTGCGGCGTCGAAATGTAGACCGCATCGACGTCCGGATCGGCGAGCAAAGCCTCGTAGCCGTCGAGGATGAGGGCACCAGGGAAGTTTTCAGCGAGGCCTGGTTTGCCGGGATTGCGCGCACCAATGGCGACCAATGTGCCGGTGCGCGAATGGGCGACGCCGCCGGCAAAGGCCTTGGCGATGGTGCCGGGCCCGAGAATGCCCCAGCGGATTTTTTGTGGTTCGGACGTCATTCCTGGATCTCCTTGGGGTCGCCTCGGCGTCGCGAGTTGGTGAAAGAAAAATTGCGTGTCTTGGTGTGCATGGCGTTGTCCCAAACCGCTGCGCACCCTCGGTTCACGCCCGAGGGCATGCTTTTGGGCACTAGCGAATACGAGCACCTGACGTGTCGAAGAGAAGCGATTGGCCAGCCTTTATCGACACCACCATGTGGTCGCCAGTCGCCCGCTGCCGCGACGCCTCGCGCTCGATGATCAGTTCCTCTGGTCCGGCATTGGCATAGACGTAGCTCACCGATCCGAGATGCTCGGCGACGTCGGCCTTGACGGCGATGTCGCAGTCGCCTTCGCCGGCTTCGAAGAAATGCTCCGGCCGCACCCCGAGCACGACCTCGGCGCCGACCGCAGGCGGGGCGCCCGACAGCGGTTTCCGCAGCCGAGCGCCGCCATGGTTGGCGAGTTCGATGACCGTCGCATTGCCGTCGTTGCCAACCACTTGTGCCGCCAGAAAATTCATCTTCGGCGAGCCGACGAAACCGGCGACGAAGCGGTTGGCGGGGTCGTCATAGAGATCGAGCGGCGCGCCGATCTGCTCGATATTGCCGGCGTTGAGCACGACAATTCTGTCGGCCAGCGTCATTGCTTCGGTCTGGTCGTGCGTCACATAGATCATGGTGACGCCGAGCTCCTTGTGCAGGCGCGAGATCTCGACCCGCATCTGCACCCTGAGCTCGGCGTCGAGATTGCTCAGCGGCTCGTCGAACAGGAACACTTGCGGCTCGCGCACGATGGCGCGGCCGATGGCGACGCGCTGGCGCTGGCCGCCCGACAATTGCCGCGGGCGCCGCTTCATCAGCTCGGCGATGCGCAGGATCTCGGCGGCCCGCTTCACCCGCCGCTCGGTGTCAGCTTTCGGGTTGCCGTTCATTCTCAGCCCAAAGCTCAGGTTCTGCTCGACGCTCATATGCGGATAGAGCGCGTAGGACTGGAACACCATGGCGATGCCGCGGTCGGCCGGCTCGACATTGTTCACTACCTTGCCGCCGATGGCGATCTCGCCGCCGCTGATGTCCTCGAGCCCGGCGATCATCCTGAGCAGCGTGGACTTGCCGCAGCCGGAGGGGCCGACGAAGACGACGAATTCGCCGTCGTCGACGTCGATGTTCGCGCCGTGAACGATCTCGAAGACACCGAAGCGCTTGACGACATTTTTGAGTGTGACCGCTGCCATGCTGATCCTATTTGATGGCGCCGGCGGCAATGCCGGCGACGAAATGGCGCTGCAAGAGCACGAACACGACGAGCATCGGCACGGTGAGCATTACGGCGCCCGCCATGATGCCGCCCCACGACACTTTGGTGAGGCCGATCAGCGTGCCGAGCGCCACCGGCGCCGTCATCGCGCCGGGTTTGGAATTGATCAGCAGCGGCCAGAGATAATTGTTCCAAGAGGCAAGGAACAGGATGATGGCGAGCGCCGCCAGCATCGGCCGCGCCAGCGGCAGCGCTACGAACAGGAAGATCCGCCATTCCTTGACCCCCTCGACGCGTGCGGCGTCGAACAGATCGCCCGGCATCATCGAGAAGCTCTGCCGCATGAACAGCACGCCGAGCGAATTGAACAGCGGCGGCACGATCAGCGCCACCCAGGTGTTGGCGAGCTTGAAGTCGCGCGCCACCATGATGAATTGCGGGATCAGCACGACAGCATAGGGCAGCGTGATGGTGCCGAGGATGATCGCGACGACGACGCCCTTGCCGAAGAACTGGTAGCGCGCCAGCGCCCAGCCGGCCATCGAGGTGAGCAGCACCGACAGGAACGTATAGGTCACCGCCACCGAGACCGAGATGCCGATGGCGCCGATGAAATTGGTGTCGCGCTGCAGATTGTTGACGTTGTCGAGAAAGCTGCCGTGCGGCAAAAGCTCGATGCTGGGGCTGAAAATGCCCCTGTCGGGCATGGTCGAGAAGATCACCATCATCCACAGCGGAAACAGCCAGATCAGCGCCAGCGGCGTCAGGAAGAGATGCAGCGCGATGCTGCGTCCCAATCTGGAGAAGGAACGGCTCGAAGCGGAACGTGAGCTCATTTCGGCTCCCTCGTCAGCCACAGTTGCACCAGCGAGATGGCGATCGCCAGCCCGGCCATGGTGTAGGCGATGGCCGAGGCGTAGCCGAAATTGAGCGACCTGAAACCCTGGCGGTAAAGCAGCAGCCCGAGCGTTTCGGTGCCGCCGCCCGGCCCGCCGCGCTCGGTGATCAGGAACGGTTCGGTGAACAGCTGCATGGTGCCGATGATCGACAGCACGGCGCAGAACACGATGATCGGCTTGAGCAGCGGCAGGGTGATGTAGAAGAACTGCTTGAGCTTGCTGACGCGGTCCAGCGTCGCCGCCTCATAGACATCCTGGGGGATGGACTGCAGGCCGGCGAGCAGGATGATGGCATTGTAGCCGGCCCAGCGCCAGGTCACCGCGATCATGATCACCGCCATCGCCGGGGTGACGTTGGAAAACCAGTCGATACGCGGCAGGCCGACGCTGTTCAGCAGCTTGTTGATGATGCCGTAGTCGAGATTGAACATCAGCCGGAACACCGCCGAATAGGCGACTTCGCCGACCACGACCGGGGCGAAAAAGGCGAAGCGGAACAGGCCACGGGCCTTGAGCAGCGGCGAATTGAGCAGCACCGCCATGACGATCGCCAAAGTGATCATCACCGGCACCTGGATGACGAGGATGAGCAGCGTGTTCTTCAAGGCGTTGAAAAAGGCCGGGTCGCCGATCAGCCGGCCCCAGTTGAAGGTCGGCGCGAACCGCCACGGCACGGTGCGCGTCGCCTGGAAGGAGATCAGGAAGGAGTTGATGATCGGCCACAGCCAGAAGATCGAGAAGATCAGCAGATAGGGCGCGAGGAAGCGGTACGCCGTGGCGTTCTGATAGCGCATCGTTGCCTCCTTCGCTTCCCGTTTCTAGGTTTACCGGCCTGCCTTGCCTTCTCCCCTTGTGGGAGAAGGTGGATTGGCGCGCAGCGCCAAGACGGATGAGGGGTGCTGGACGGAATGAGACGTTGGTGTTCCCTGGAACACCCCTCATCCGACCTCGCTTCGCGAGGCCACCTTCTCCCACAAGGGGAGAAGGGGAGTCGCGTTCAGATCACTCTTCGACCGGCAGGCCGGTCGCCGAGGCGATCTGGCTTGCGGCATCGTCGAGCGCCGCCTTGGCGTCGGGGTAGCCGCCGCCGAGATATTTGGTCTGCACTGCGCGGACGATGATTTCCGCGTCGCTCTGGAACGGCGTGCCGCGGCTGGGGACGACTTTCGGCAAGGTGCCAAGAATGTCCTTCCACACCGCCTGGCCGCCCCAATAGGGCTGGCCTTCGGAGACATAGGGGTCGTCGAGCGCCGAGATCAGCGACGGCACCAGGCCAAAACCCTTCAGCATCGCTATCTGGCCCTCGTTGGTCGCGAGGGAGTATTTCAGGTAGGCGTAGGCGGCTTCCTTGTTGTTCGACACCGAGGTGATGGCGAGCGAGGAACCGCCGAGATTGGCGGCGCGCGGGCCGTCGGCGGTGAGGCTCGGCATCAGGTAGACGCCCCATTTGCCGCTGCCGTCGGGCGACTCGGTGCGTATGGTGCCCTCGTACCAGCCGCCATACATCTGGCTGGCGACCTTGTCGGCGGTGTTGTTGGTGATCTTGGTGCCCCAATCGGCCGAGGTGATGATGCCGGCGTCCTTCATATCCTTGATCTTGGTCATCGACGCCACGCAGCCCGGCTGGTTGACGGTGATCGACTGCCCGTCGGCAGCGAAATAGGCGCAGCCCTGCTCGTTGGCGATCATGCGGAAGAATTCGGAGTCGCCGTTGAAATCGGCGTTGGTCATCGTCACGCCGGGATTGGCCTCCTGGATCTTCTTGCCGGCGGCAATGAAATCGTCCCAGGTCTTGATCGAGGTCGGGTCGACGCCGGCCTTCTCATAGAAGTCGCGGCGATAGTACATCGCCACCGGGCCGGAATCCCACGGCATCGCATAGGCCTTGTCTTCCACTTCGAGCTCGGTGCGCTTGAAATCGGGGAATTTTGCCTGGTCCTCGGCGGTATAGCCGAGCGTATGGAGGTCGACGAAGCAGTCCGGGAACTGGCTCCAGTAGTTCTCGGCCTCACCGTTCTCGATCGTCACGATGTCCGGCAGCCCCTCTCCGCCGGCGGCGCAGCCGGCGATCGACTTGTCATAGGTCGGCTGGTTGCCGAGATCCTGGACCGTGACCTTGATGTCGGGGAACTGCTTGTTAAAACCTTCTATGGTGGCCTTCAGCGACGAAGCGGCGACGTTCCAGCTCCAGATCGTGATTTCACCGGATTGCGCAAAGGCCGGGGCTGAGCCCAAGGCAAGCGCGAACGCGGCGCAGGTCAGTGTGATGCGCATTGAAATCCTCCCATTTCATTTGCTCTCTCTTCGCGAGCATGGCTAGACTAGGCGCCGGCGAAGGCTTGTCCGCGACAAAGGGAATAAAGAATGGGCGGAAAGTAAGATGCCGGAAAGGCCGTTTTACCAGCCCGGCGCCAGCAGCGTGGAGGGTCTGCCGCTGCTGCTGCAGATGTTTCACACCCAGCCCCTGGTGATGCTGAAGCCGCATTGGCATGCCCAGGTCGAGGTGAATTTCATCGTCCGCGGCGCCGTGCACTACCGCATGGACGAGCACGAGATCGCGCTTTCGGCCGGCGACATGTGCCTGTTCTGGGGCGGCCTGCCGCACCAGATGGACGATGCGTCGGACGATGCGGTCTATGCCGGCGCGCATCTGCCGCTGGTGCACTTCTTCCGGCTGCACCTGCCCGCCGACGTCCGCAACCGGCTGATGACCGGCGCGACCTTGGTGACCAATGCCACCGACCGGTCCGACAGCGACAATTTCGAGCGCTGGAACCGCTACGTCCGCTCGGGCGATGCGTGCAAGGCCGAGCACGCCGTCAACGAACTCTTGCTGCGGCTGGAGCGGGTGCGCTTCGAACCCTACCGGCTGGTGCCCGAAACGCCGATCGAGCAGGAAGCAGGCAGCCCCTTCGACCAGCAATCGCTGCGCAATGTCGGGCGCATGTGCGACTTCATCGCCGAGAACTTCCTCTACGACATCGACTGCGTCGACATCGCGGCGGCGGCCGACATCCATCCCAAATACGCCATGAGCGTTTTCAAGAAGTCGACCGGCATGACGCTCAACGAATATGTCAATCTGTTGCGGCTCAGCTACGCCCAGGCGCTGCTGATGCACCAGGACGCCAACGTGCTGCGCGTCGCCATGGACTCCGGCTTCGGCTCGCTCAGCGCCTTCAACAAGTCGTTCCGCAAGCTGGCCGGCATGTCGCCGTCGGATTTTCGCAGAGGCGCGGGCGCCCGATAGTCGATGCACAGGACATGGCTGGGACCCGGGCGCCGAACACCAAGGCGGTCACGGTTTGGTTTGGCGCCCACGCGACAATGCACCACCGGCCCTGAGGCCGGTGGTGCTCGCTGGACCGTCTGTAGGGGCAGGACCGTTCCAGGGGATCCCTTAGGATCGGACTCGAATGTCGGCTTTTTCTTGACCCACGGCATCGGCCGAACAGATGAAGGAGCCCGCCAACCGACCAAGAATCTCGATGCTACGATGCGCCGCCGCGCACACATGATTTGCAATTTTATTCGGCGTCGGCTGGCTGGTGCCGTGCAGCCCAAACGCGAAAAAGCCGCGGCGAACCGCGGCTTTTCGATGCTTGTTTCCCGCTTGGGAAACTGGAGCGGGTGAAGCGATTCGAACGCTCGACCCCAACCTTGGCAAGGTTGTGCTCTACCCCTGAGCTACACCCGCTCGCGCGGCTTTTGGGCCGCAAGCCGAGCCTATATGGCTGAAGGGCGCGGCGATTGCAACAGGGAAATCGCAGGTTTTTTGGGCCGCACCCGGCGACGCAAACCAGCCTTCCCTGGCGCGGACAGGAACGCAATCGGCAGCCATGCCGCGCAACGGTCTTGTCTCGGCCGCGTCATTGGCCGTAAACGGCATGATCCAAACGCGCGACAACAAGAAAGTCCGACAGAAACGACATGCCGAAAACCGAAGCCGAGCTTTTCGCCTTTCTTGCCGATCTCGGGATCGAGGTCTCGACCCTGCGCCATCCGCCGCTGTTCACGGTCGCCGATTCGCAGGCGCTGCGCGGGGAAATCGCCGGCGGGCACACCAAGAACCTGTTCCTCAAGGACAGGAAGGACAATTTCTTCCTGGTCAGCGTCGATGAGGAGGCGGTGGTCGATCTCAAGCAGATCCACCAAATCATCGGCGCCGCCGGGCGCGTGTCCTTCGGCAAGCCGGAGATGCTGATGGAGCTTCTCGGCGTCGCTCCGGGGGCGGTCACCGTGTTCGGCTTGATCAACGATACGCAGTTACGGGTCAAGGTCGTTCTCGACCAGGAGTTGATGCGCCATGCCGTCATCAACGCCCATCCGCTGACCAACGAGGCAACGACATCGATCGCCGCCGCCGACCTGGTCAAATTCGTCGAGGCAACCGGGCATGATGCTGTTATCTTGAAAGTCACGGCATGATCGCCACATGGATGACGATATACCGACTTCTGAGTGAGAATTAAGGATGTTGCGCCGGGCTGGCGGCCGGGCGGCGACCGAAAGGGCACGAGATGAGCGACAACAATCAATTTGGCGGCCCGTTTGGCAGCAATGCCGGACAGTATGCCACCACTGTGCAGTATGGCGGCACTGAGGCGTCTGAGAAAGTCGCGCTTGGCGACCCGCCTGTCGCTGCCGACGTCATCAAGGAGACGACGACGGCAGCATTTGCCGCCGACGTCATCCAGGAATCGCGCCGTCAGCCGGTGCTGGTCGATTTCTGGGCGCCATGGTGCGGGCCCTGCAAGCAACTGACGCCGCTGCTGGAAAAGGCGGTCACCGCCGCCGGCGGCAAGGTCAAGCTGGTCAAGATGAACATCGACGACCATCCTTCGATCGCCGGACAGCTCGGCATCCAGTCGATACCGGCCGTCATCGCATTCAAGGATGGCCAGCCGGTCGACGGTTTCATGGGGGCCATTCCCGAGAGCCAGATCGCCGCCTTCATCCAGAAGGTCGGCGGCAAGGGCAATGGTGCGCCGCAGGTGGCCGAGGCGCTTGCCGCGGCCGCGGAGGCGCGCGCCGCCGGCGATGTGCAGACCGCGGCGGACATTTTCGACGCGATCCTGGAACAGGCGCCGGAGACAATCGAGGCGATTGCCGGGCTGGGCGATCTGCTGTTCGAGGCCGGCGATGCCGAGGGCGCCGAAGCCGTGCTGGCGCGGGCGCCGGAAGCAAAAAAGGATGCGCCGCCGCTCGCCGCCGTGCGCGCCAAGATGGCGCTCGCCGCGCAGGCACAAGCACTTGGCAATCCGGCCGAGCTCGAGCGGCGCCTGGCTGAGAACCCCGGCGATCATCAGGCACGTTTCGAGCTTGCCATGATCCAGAACGCCAACGGCGAGCGCATGGCCGCAGCCGACAATCTGCTGGCGATCGTCAAGGCCGATCGCTCGTGGAACGACGACGGCGCCAAGACGCAGTTGCTGCAGTTCTTCGAGGCCTGGGGCATGACCGACGAGGCAACGCTGGCGGCACGTCGCAAATTGTCGTCGCTGCTGTTTTCCTGAGCGCAGCACCAAGCTGTTTTTGCCTGATGGCCTTGCGGTCGACAACGTCTGCGCCAGATTAGGAGGCCTGACCGATCCGTTCTTTGCCTGTTGACGATTTTGGGCCTGGTGACGATTTTGGGTCAGGTTGCGAAGGGATGGGCGGGCTTGATGCGCTTCTTGAGGGAGCGAGCGGAGGTTTGAAGTGCAGGCGGGAAACGCGCATTACCGGCTCGATACGGATTTGCCGCCGACGGTGCCGATCTTCCCGCTTGAAGGCGCCTTGCTGCTGCCGGGCGGCCGCATGCCGCTCAACATTTTCGAGCCGCGCTATCTGGAGATGGTCGATGAGGCGATCGCCGGATCGCGGCTGATCGGCGTCATACAGCCCAGCCTCGACGGCTCGCGGCGTCCCGACGGCGAGCCGGCGCTTTGCAATGTAGGCTGCGCCGGCCGTATCATCGCGCTTTCCGAGAGCGGCGACGGCCGCTACCTGATTTCGCTGCAAGGTGTGTGCCGGTTCCGCATCGTGCAGGAGCTTGTGGTCAAGACGCCCTTCCGCCAGTGCCGGTTTGCCCCCTTTCTCACCGATCTCGACGAAGATCAGGCCGAGGCCGAGATCGACCGGCCGGCGCTGCTCAAGGCATTTCGCGCCTATTTGCAGGCCAACGATCTTGAAGCCGACTGGGAAAGCGTTAGCCGCGCCGAAAACGCCATGCTGGTCAATGCGCTGTCGATGATGGCGCCCTACGGGCCGGCCGAGAAACAGGCGCTGCTCGAAGCGGCCGACCTCAAGACACGCGCCGAAACCCTGATCGCCATCACCGAAATGGCGCTGGCACGCGAGAACGAGGATTTCGGCTCGAGTTTGCAGTAGGCAAAGTAAAAGGAACGCTGGGACTAAGCCAATTGCGGAAGTCGGCGCCGCCCCTGCCGGGCATTTCTCCCCGTATAGGGACGGGGAGAAGGGGCTGTCGGCAGCCTTGGCGGACGTTCTGCAACGCGGGTGATTGGCGAAACCACCGATGAGAGCGTCCCTCTCCCGTCACTATACGGGGAGAGGATGCCGGCAGGCAGGTGAGGGGCAGCGTCAACGCACGAAGACTGAGGACGAACGAGAGGACTGACAAAATGGTGGATGGGCGTGAGGGAAAGAAGGCCAATGTCGACCCCAAGCTGCTGGAATTGCTGGCCTGCCCGCTGACCAAGGGTCCGCTTAGCTGGGATCCGGAGCGCGGCGAGCTCATCTCGAGGGTCGCACGGCTTGCCTATCCGGTGCGTGACGGCATTCCGATCATGCTGCCTTCGGAGGCACGCTCGCTCCCCTTCGACGACGGATTGCCGCCGCCGCGGTTGAGCGGGCCGTCCTGAAGCGTGGTGATCCTTCGCTGTCCCGCCGACACATCCCCTATTGAAAATTGCGCCCCTTGGGCATGACCCTTTCTGCCTTCCCCGCGATGTCCTGCCGGTCGTCTTGCACGACAGGGACATCGGGCTTCTCCTCAAAAAGCACGGACAGCCAGGGTGTCAGGTCCTCGACCTTGTCGGCGACGATATGGATGACGTCCGATTCCGACTGCAGTTTGCCGGTGACGCGGATCAGCCGCGCGCCCATGACAATGGGCCGGTAGCGGTTGAAGGTCCTTTCCCAAAAAATGACGTTGGCGACCGCCTGCTCGTCTTCCAGCGTCAGGAAAATCGCTTTGGCGTTGCCCGGCCGCTGCCGCACCAGGACAAGGCCGGCTACCGAAACGCGCTTGCCGTCCCGAACCTGGCCGAGGCGCGCATTGGGGGTGACGCCTGAGCGGTCCAGCCGCTGGCGCAGAAAGGCAAGCGGGTGCGCCTTCAGCGACAGGCCGAGCGAACGATAGTCGTGGACGACGTGCTCGCCGAGCGGCATTGTCGGCAGCCTGGTCTCGGGCTCGAGATCGCGCAAGCGGATCGCCGGCCGGTCGAACAGCGGCAGGGTTTCCGTGGCACTCCTGCCGTCGAGCGCGCGGACCGCCCACAGGGCGTTGCGGCGGTCGAGGCCGAGCGAACGGAAAGCGTCGGCTTGCGCCAGCTTCTCGATCTCGTCGACGTAGAGGCCCGAGCGCAGCCAGACATCGCGAACGGATGCGTAGCGGTCGCCGCGTCTGGCGACAAACACCTCCATGCGCTCCTTCGACAGGCCCTTGACCTGGCGAAAACCCAGCCGGACGGCATGGCTGGTCCGGATGACGCCGTGCATTTCGGCATGGCGGTCGAGGATGCGGGTTGGATCAAAAGGCACTTCTTCCAGCGCGCAGTCCCAACCGGAAAAATTGACGTCGACCTCGCGGATTTCGACGCCATGGTCACGCGCGTCGCGGACAAGCTGAGCCGGCTGATAAAATCCCATCGGCTGGGAATTCAGGATCGCGGCGCAGAACACGTCGGGATAGAAGGTCTTGAACCAGCAGGAGGCATAGACCAGCAGGGCGAAGGAGGCGGCATGGCTTTCCGGAAAGCCATATTCGCCAAAACCCTCGATCTGCTTGAAGCAGCGCTCGGCGAAGTCCTTTTCGTAACCCCGCAAAATCATGCCGTCGACCATCCGCCTGCGATAATTGCCGATCGTGCCGGTGCGCTTGAAGGTGGCCATGGCGCGGCGCAGTTCATCGGCCTCGCCCGGCCTGAAGCCGCCGGCGACAATGGCGATCTTCATCGCCTGTTCCTGGAACAGCGGCACGCCCAGCGTCCTGCCGAGTATCTCTTCCAGTTCCGGCTTGGGATATTCGGGCTTTTCCTTGCCTTGCCTGCGGCGCAGATAGGGGTGGACCATGTCGCCCTGGATCGGGCCGGGCCGCACGATCGCCACCTCGATGACGAGATCATAGAATGTTTTCGGCCTGAGCCGCGGCAGCATCGACATCTGGGCGCGCGATTCGATCTGGAAGACGCCGATCGTGTCGGCGCGGCAGATCATGTCGTAGACATGTTTGTCCTCGGCAGGGAGGGTGGCCAGCACATAGGGCCGGCCAAAATCATCCCGCGCATCGGGATAATGATCCTCAAGCAGGGTGAAGGCGCGCTGCAGGCAGGTCAGCATGCCGAGCGCCAGCACGTCGACTTTCAGGATTTTCACCGCGTCGAGATCGTCCTTGTCCCACTCGACCATCTTGCGCTCGTCCATCGCCGTCTTGATGATGGGCACGATCTCGTCGAGCCGGTCCCTGGTGATGACGAAGCCGCCGACATGCTGCGACAGATGACGGGGAAAGCCCATGATCTCGTTGGCGCATTCGATCACCTGCCTTGTCGACGGATCGGTTTGATCGAGGCCGCCGGCCCCGGTCTCCTTTTCGCCGAGCTCCGAGGTCGACCAGCCCCAGATCGAGCTGGACAGCGCGCTCCTGACATCGTCCGACAGGCCCATCGCCTTGGCCACTTCGCGCATCGCCGACCGGCCCCGGTAGCTGACGACGGCCGCGGCAAGCGCGGTGCGCTTGGCGCTGTATTTCGAGTAGATATACTGGATGACCTCCTCGCGTCTTTCATGCTCGAAATCGACATCGATGTCGGGCGGCTCGTTTCTTTCCTCGGAAATGAAGCGCTCGAAAAGCGAATCGATCCGCTCAGGCCCCACTTCGGTGATGCCGATGCAATAGCAGACCACCGAGTTGGCGGCGGAGCCACGTCCCTGGCAGAGTATGCCCTGACTGCGGGCGAATTTGACGATGTCGTAGACAGTCAGGAAATAGCGCGCGTAATTCAGGCGCTCGATCAAAGCGAGCTCCTCGCGGATGCGCCTGGTCACATCGGCGGGAACGCCCGAGGGGTAGCGTATCGCGGCTCCCTCCAGAGCCAACCTTTCCAGTTCGGCCTGGGGCCCGAGCCCTGATTCCGTGGGTTCGTCGGGATAGTTGTATTGGAGGTCACTGAGAGAGAAGCTCAATTCGCCGGCAAAGCGCAGCGTTTGCGCCAGTGCCTGCGGATGCCGCCGGAACAGCCGCGCCATCTCCATTGGCGGCTTCAAATGGCGCTCGGCATTGGCCGCCAGTTCCAGCCCGGCTTCGGCAACAGGCACGTTGAGGCGGATCGCCGTCAGCACGTCCTGCAGCCGGCGCCGTTCGGACGTATGGTAAAGAACGTCGTTGGTCGCCATCAGCGGAATGCCTGATGCCTCGGCCATGGCAGCCGCCTGCTCGACACGGTAGCGGTCGTTGCCGTGATAATCCGGCGAAACGGCAAGCCGCAGGGTCTTGCCGAAGCGATCTTTCAGGCGGCTGATCAGCCTGAGATCCTGCGCCGGCGTCGACAGATCCGGCAGGATCGCCAGCGACATGCGATCGCCCCATTCGAAAAGGTCGTCGCGATAGAGCAGCGGTGCGCCCTTTTCGCTGTCGTCGCGCATATTGGCCTGCGTCAGCATGCGGCACAGATGGCCCCAGCCCTTGCGGTCCTGCGGATAGGCGAGAACGTCGGGCGTGCCATCGCAAAAAACCAGGCGGCAGCCGGGATGATAGGAAAGACCTTCCACCTTGGCCTGCTGCCAGGCTCGCACGACGCCGGCCACCGTGTTGCGGTCGGCAAGCCCGATCGACGAAAAGCCCAAAAACTTTGCCGCGACCACCAGCTCCTCCGGTTTCGAGGCGCCGCGCAGGAACGAGAAATTCGACTGGATGCCGAATTCGGCATAGGGGACGACCGCCAGCGCGTTCATGCGAAGACCCCATGCATGAACCAGCGCGGCGCCGCCTGCGAGGCGCCGTAGAGCCCTTGGCGATAAAGCCAGTAACGGCCGCCGTCGCTATCCTCGATGCGGAAATAATCCCGGGTCGCTTCCTGCCCCGATGCCTCCCGCCACCATTCCGGGGCGATGCGTTCCGGCCCTTCGGCGCGCGCCACCCGGTAGAGCGCGCGCCGCCAGCGGAAGTTCAGCGGCGGTCCTTCAGGCATTTCGGTGGCCGGCACCTCGATCGGCTCGGGCGAGCGGAACAGCCGGATCGGCCGTTCCGGCCGCAAGACAGGCCTGGAAGTGTCTTGTATCCTGTCCGGCTGCTTCGGCGCAGAGACCCTTTGCGGCGCCTCCGCATAGGGAAGCATGGCGACGGCGCGCTCGGGCAGATGACTCTCGACGGCGACCGGTTTCAAAACCGCGCTGTCGCCGAGCCGGGCGCGGATGCGGTCGGCGAAAAGCGCGATGTCGGCGCTGTCGTCGCGCGTCTCGCCGGTCAGATCCGCCTGCTGCATGTCGAAGGCCGCGGCCGACAGCACCGAGAGGCGCACGAGATCGAAGCCATAGCCGGCATCGATGTCCTGTTCGAGCGCGGCAAGCCTCTCGTGGAACAATTTCTGGATCAGCAACGGCTCGCGCAACGGCCGCGAGGTGCCGACGGCGATGCGGCTGACGGCGCCGTCGACGCGGAAAAGCAGCAGCGCCAGCCTTCTTGCGCCCTCGCCGCGGCGCTCGAGGTCCGCCTTCAATGTCGTCGCCAGTATTTTCACCAGCCGCTCTATTTCGTCGGTCAGCATGATCGGTTCGGCGAGATGGCGTTCGACCGAAAGCGGCGCCACCGGCAGGCGCGGCGACACCGCCTCGTCGAGGTGGCCGAGCGCCTGGTCGAGACGCAAAAGCAGCGATCTGCCGAAGCGGCGGGCGAGCGGCGCGCGCGGTGCTGCCATGACGGCGCCCGCCGTGCGCAGGCCGACGCTTTCCAGGCTGGCGCGGATGTCAGGCTCGATGCGCAGCGCCGCCAGCGGCAAGGGCGCGAGAAGCGCCTCCTCCTCGCCACCGGGGACGATGCGGTCACCAGAAAACCGCGCTGCCGCCCAGGCTGCACCTGGTGTGGCGGCAAGGCCGGCGCGGACATCGAAACCCTGATGGAAAAAGCGCGACAGGATGTCATCCAGCATCGCCCGTTCGCCGCCGAAAAGATGGGTGCAGCCGGTGACGTCGAGGAACAGGCCATCGGCTGCGTCGATCGCCACCAGCGGGGTGTAGCGGTCGCACCAGTCGGCGAGGCTTTCGAGCAGGCGGCGGTCGGCCTCGGGATCGGCTTCCACGACGTCGATCGACGGATGCATGGCGCGCGCGTCGGCTATGCCCATGCCGCGCTTCAGGTGAAGCGCCTCAGCCCGCTCGTCGAGGGCGGCGATGCGCTGCGCGTTCGCCTGGCGATGGCTGATCACCAGCGGCAGGTGATCCGACGGCCGCGAACGCCAGGACCGCCCCAGACGCTGGCGCAGGATCCTTTCCGCGGCGAGATGCGGAAACCACAGGGACAGGATTCGCTGCCCGTTCTTGCCGTCTTTCCCCAGCCCTTCTTTCCTCGAAACTGCGTTCATCGGGGTTCCACTCCAGTGTGAATTGTCCTGGCAAGGCGGTGCGGCTCTTGCCGATGCTGACGGTGAAGGCGGGACGGCCGATCGAGCCGGCGAGCGGCCCGGCGATCGTCTCGCGTGGTGCCGACGGCGCCGCCGACAGGACGAGGCGGACGGGTGCCGCCGTCGGCTCGGGTTCGCCGGCCTGGCGCAGCAAAAACACCGGCCGGCCGGCGCTCTGTGCCCGGGCGTGCAGCCGCCGCGTCGCGGTGAGGTCCAGCCGCTGCGGACTGCCGCGGATTTCGAGGATGACGGCGGCGAGCCCCGTCATCCGGGCGGCCTCCTCGGCGGTCCACAGCGCGTCGAGGAGCCTTGGCGCCTCGGAAAACAGCAATTGCTCCGGCTCGATGCCGAAAAGGCGATGAAGCCCTGTGGCATAGGGGAAGCCGGCCTCGCGGAAGATTTCCGCGGTGCCGATCCACAGGACCGGCAGTCGCGGCCCCTGTTTGAGGATCAGGCTGACGAGCGACAGGGCGAAGCCGGCGACGGCCCCGGCATCGCGGGTCGCGGCGCCATGGATCTCGCTCAGCGCCGCCTTCGGCAGGCCGCCGCCGAGCGCAGTATCGAGATCTTCGGCGCCGGTGCGCACAAACGCATCGGGCGGCGCCACGGCGAGGCCGCGGCGGACGATTGTCAGATTTTTGGGCGGGATATTTTTGGGCGTGACATCGGCTGTTGGATCCCCGGGAGTGACATCAGCTGTTGGATCCCCGGGAGTGACATCAGCTGTTGGATTCCGGGGCGCATCAACGGGAGCGCCGGCCGGCGCCTGCAGGCGCTCGGGCAGCGTTCCCTCGATCTTCGCGATCTGGCGGCGCAGGGCAAAAACAGTCTCCCGCGCCACGGCCCTTGTCGCCATGACGGTCAGCTTCCACTCACAATTGTTCCTGTTATGTTCTAATAGATTCCAGAGGGCGGCCGAAGAGTCAAGCGGAGTCATGGGCGCAGTCATGGGGAATTTATTCCTGCCGCGCCTGGACGGCAACCCGGCCAATTGCCGAGTCCGGCGCGAAAGCCTATATGCCGGGATCAGAAGGACAAAGCATGGCCCGCATCTACAAAACCCGTACCTGGCACGACGAGCTTTCGCCGTCGATGGAGGAAATGGAGTTCCTGGCGCTAGAAGCTTACGCCCATCTGCCGGAGGAGTTTCGCAAGCTGACCGGCGAGATCGTCATCCAGATCGCCGAATTCCCGACCGACGAGATCATGGACGATTTGTCGCTGGAAACGCCTTTCGACCTGCTCGGCCTGTTCGAGGGGCGCGGCATCGCCGAGCGCTGGAATCCGCAGACCGGCGAGGGGCCGAACCGCGTCACGCTCTACCGCCGCGCCATCCTCGACTACTGGGCCGAGAACGAGGAGACGCTGGGCGATATCGTCACCCATGTGCTGATCCACGAGATCGGCCACCATTTCGGCCTGTCGGACGATGATATGGAGCGGATCGAAGAGGCAGCCGAGTAGGCTGTGCTGATATTCAGGTGATGCCGGCCTGCGACCGGCAGTTCCCTGCGCTTCCGGTGCTCACGTACCCAAAAGTACGCTCCGCTCCGGTTCTCGGAAACTACCCAGTCTGGTCGCTTCGCGCCCGTCTTCGACTCCGGCGCGGCCTGACCTGAATCTCAACACACCCTGCGTCGAGCTTTGCAAATCTACCAATCGCTGAGCTTGGTGCCAGGGCCGTATTCCTGGCCCTCGACATCCTTCACCACGGCCTGGCCGCAGCGCATGACCTTGGTCTGCTTGTCGTAGGAATAGGCCGGCGAGCCGAACAGGTGCCAGCCCTTGTTCAGCGCCGCCGTCACCTTGTGGCAGAAGCTGGAATCGTCCGGGCCGGACAGAAAGCGGTAGAGTTTCATTTTTCATTCCTGTGATAAGTTGCCAATCATGCCCCGCTAGCGGCCGCCTTCGCCAGCAGTTTCTCGGCCTGCGCCAGATGCAGCCGTTCGAGCATCTTTCCATTCAGCGCAATGACTTGCCTGCCGGCATTTTCGGCAAGCGCGAAGGCCTCCTTGACCGCACGCGCCTCGGCCACGGCTTCGGCAGATGGTGCAAAGGCGCGGTTTGCGGCATCGATCTGGGCCGGATGGATCAGCGACTTGCCGTCGAACCCCATGGCGGCTGCTTCCGTGCATTCGCGCGCAAAAGCGTCCAGATCGCGAAAATCGTTGAAGACACCGTCGAGCAGGTCGAGGCCACCGGCGCGTGCTGCGAGCACCATCTGCATCAGCCATGGCGTGAGATAGCGCCGGTCGGGCGTAGCGAGAATGCCGGTGTCCTTGACCAGGTCGTTCGTTCCGGCAACGAAACAGACCAGCCGCGAGGCCGGATCGCGGCCAAGCTCGGCAATCGGGCCGATGTTGAGCAGCGCCTTGGGCGTCTCGATCATCGCCCATAGTTTTACCTCGTCGGGTGAAAAATTGTCGTCCAGCACGTCGCCGGCTTCCAGGACGTCGCGCGGCGTGTCGACCTTGGGCAGCAGGATGGCGTCGGGCTCGCAGCTTGCCGCCGCCAGCAAGTCCCTGGCGCCCCATTCGCTGGAGAGCGGGTTGATGCGCACGACCATTTCGCAGCGCAGGTTTGCGCGGTGAGCGAAAATATCAGCCAGCTTTTCGCGCGCAAAAACCTTGTCGGCCGGGGCGACGGCATCTTCGAGATCGATGATGACGGCATCGCAGGCCAGCGACGAGATCTTGGCCAGCGCCTTGTCGTTCGAGGCCGGGACGTAAAGCACCGAGCGGCGCGGGCGGCAGGTTTCAGTCATGCCTGATCTATGCCGCCTGGAGGCGATCGAAGCAACCCGTCTGGCTTCTACCGGGCCAATCGCCTCAGGTTGAATTTTCCCTATCTTCAGGCGTTGGTGCTGCCCCTCACCTGCCTGCCGGCATCCTCTCCCCGTATAGTGACGGGGAGAGGGGCGCGCTCTCAATGATTTCGCCAATTTCCAGCGTTGTAGAATACGCGCCACGGTTGCGACCGGTCACTTCTCCCCGTCTCTATACGGGGAGAAGTGCCCGGCAGGGCGATGAGGGGCGGCGACGACTTCGACAATTAGCGTCTCCGACACAAATTGAAAACTTTCATCTGGCTGAAGCGATTGCCCTGCACAAAAACTGCACAACATTGCGGAAAATCTCCTCGGACCCGCCTCGCTGCCTGCATTTCGGCCGGCGAAAAGGGCGGCATGCAAGAGCGCGAAAAACCTCGTTGGTCCCTGCCCCTCCGCAATGACGGTTGCTGGCTCGTCGATCCACCGCGGCCGGGTTCGGCGACCCTCCTCCCCTTCATCCGCAAATCTCCGCCCCCCGGCCGGATCAAAGCCGTAGAGAAAGCCCGATCATGACATCGTTGCTTGCCGCCGCGCCGGGCACTTGTGCGCGCTTCGGCGTTGCCGTCCTGCTTGCCGCGCTGGCCGATTTCTTCTTCTATGGGCAGCCGGTCGGCATCACGCTCTTCCTGTTCGGCATGACGCTGGCCGCCGCGGCCGCGGCGCTCCAGCCGTCGGCGCTCGGCGCCGGCCGGGCCTGGTTCAAACCCGTTGCCCTGCTTGTCGGGCTACTGCCGTTCCTTGAAAATGTCAGCGCGCTGTCCGTCGCGATCGGGCTTGCGGCGCTGGCCGTCTTTGCGCTTTCGCTGGTCGGGCGGCTGCGGCGCGGATTTGCCCGCATTGCCGGCCAGGTCGCGCTGTTCCTGCTCGCAGCGCCGTTTCGGTTCGTCCACGATTTCGTCCGCTGGCGCAAGGCGGCGCGGCGGCTTGGCCGGCGGCGCATCGGCTTCGCGGCGATCGCCGTCTGGATCATGCCGCTGACCCTGGGCGCAGTGTTTCTGGCGCTGTTCGGCGCCGCCAATCCGGTTATCGAATACTGGCTGTCGCTGATCGATCTCCACGCACTGCTCGACCTCATCCAGCTGCCGCGGCTGGCCTTCTGGCTGGTCGTGCTTGCCGGCGTCTGGGCTTTTTTGCGCCCGCGCCTGCCGCGCTTCTTGCGCCGCATTGCGCGTCGGGTGACACCTGTCCCTGTCAGCGCGGTGACGACGACGACAAAACCCGCCAGGGCGATCGAGGACATCATCTTCGGCAAGGCCGCCATCCTTCGCGCGCTGGTCATCTTCAACATCCTGTTCGCGATGCAGACCGCGCTCGACGCCACCTATCTGTGGGGCGGCATCGCCCTGCCCGACGGGCTGACCTACGCCGCCTATGCGCATCGCGGCGCCTATCCGCTGATCGTCACGGCGCTGCTCGCCGCCGGTTTCGTGCTGGCGGCGCTCAGGCCGGGAAGTGCCACTTCCAGCGATCCGTTCATCCGCCGGCTGGTCTATGTCTGGGTGGCGCAGAACATCGTGCTGGTCATCTCGTCGATCCTGCGGCTTGAACTCTATGTCGGCATCTATGCGCTGACCTACTGGCGCGTCGCCGCCTTCGTCTGGATGGGGCTGGTGGCGGCGGGCCTCGCCCTGATCATCGCCCGCATCGCGCTCGGAAAATCCAATGAATGGCTGCTTTCCGCCAATCTTCTGACGCTATCGGCGACGCTTTATGCCTGCTCGTTCATCAACTTTGCCGCCCTGATCGCCAACTACAATGTCGAGCACTCATTCGAAATGACCGGCCACGGCAGCGAGCTCGATATATGGTACCTGCGTTCGCTCGGTCCCAGCGCCCGACCGGCACTCGATCGCTTCCTCGAGCATCAGGCCAGGACCAATACGGCCAGCGTTTCCCCCTACCGCGAACTCGTCCGTTTGCTGGGACAGGACGAGGCCGGCTACCGCGCGGCCCAGGAAAACTGGCGCGCCTGGAGCTTTCGCGACTGGCGGCTCCTTCGCACTCTCGACACGTCCATCCCGTTCGTGGTTCCTCAGGGCTCCGAACCCTTCGTGCCGGGCCGCTGATCGATGCCGCATCACATCCTGATCGCCGACGATGATCCGCACATCCGCGAGATCATCTGCTTCGCGCTCGAAAAGGCCGGCATGAAAACGGTCGCGGTAGCCGACGGCGCCGCCGCCTTGCAGGCGATCGAGCGCCGCGCGCCCGATCTTGTCGTGCTCGACATCGGCATGCCGGAGATGGACGGGCTGGAGGTCTGCCGGCGGCTACGGCACACATCGGATGTGCCGGTGCTGTTCCTGTCCGCGCGAGATGAAGAAATCGACCGCATCCTCGGGCTCGAAATGGGTGGCGACGACTATGTCACCAAGCCGTTCAGCCCGCGCGAGCTGGTCGCCCGCGTCAACGTCATCCTGCGGCGCGCCTGCCCGGCAAAAGCCGAACAGGCCGACGACAGGCAATTCTTGCACGGCCGTCTGGCTTTGCTGCCGGCCAGCCACGCCGCCAGCTTCGACGGCAGGCCGCTGGTGCTGACCTCGATCGAATTCGCCATCCTGAAAGGGTTTCTGGCGCGCCCGGCGCATGTGCTTGGGCGCGACATGGTGATGGCCAATGCCTATGCCGGCAACATCCATGTCGCCGACCGCACCGTCGACAGCCATATCCGCAACATCCGCGCCAAGCTGGCGGCGGCCGGCTGCACAGATGCGATCGAGACCGTCCATGGCGTCGGCTTCCGGCTCGGCCGGTGCGGCGCGTGACCGCGCATAAATGGCGCCCGCGCCTCGCCACCATCGTTGTCGCCATCCTGATCATGGTGATGGCGCTGCCGCTGGTCGGCCTGTTCTTCTTCAGGCTCTACGAGAACCAGCTGATCCGCCAGACCGAGGCCGAGCTGATTGCGCAAGGTGCCGCCCTTGCCGCCATCCATGCGCAAGAGGTCCGCGACGCCGGCATCGCGGCTGAAAAGCTCGGCGCGGCCGTGCCTGCCGACAGCGACAATCCGGACTCTCCCTACCGGCCGATCGAGCCAAGCCTCGATCTTGCGTCCGACAGGGTTCTGGCGACACGGCCGGCGGCGACGGCCGCCACCGTCGATCCCGCCTTCACGGCGATCGGCGCGCGGCTGTCGGGCATTCTTGCCGAGACGCAGAAAACCACGCTTGCCGGCTTCCGGCTGCTCGATCCCAAAGGCGTCGTCATCGCCGGACGCGAGGAGATCGGCCTGTCGCTCGGCGCCGTCGGCGAGGTTCGCGCAGCACTTGCCGGCCGCTATGCCAGTGCGCTCAGGCAGAGGATATCAGACGAGCCGCCACCTTCGCTCTATTCGGTCAGCCGCGGCACGAGAGTCCGCGTCTTCGTCGCAATGCCGGTCGCCGTCGACGGCAAGGTCGCCGGCGTCGTCTATCTGTCGCGGACGCCGAACAACATCGTCAAGCATCTTTATGGCGAGCGCGGCAAGGTGGTGCTGGCGGCGATCGCCATCCTCGGCGGCACGCTGCTCATCGGCCTGATCTTCCTTCGCACCGTCAGCCGGCCGATCTACGCGCTGATGGAGCGGACAAAGCGCATCGCCGCCGGTGATCGAGCAGCGATCAGGCCGCTCGACCATCATGGCACGCGCGAGATGGCAGCGCTGTCCGACGCTTTCCTCGAGATGGCCGAAAAGCTGCATGCGCGCTCCGACAGCATCCAGACCTTCGCCACCCATGTCTCGCACGAGCTCAAATCGCCGCTGACGGCGATCCAGGGGGCGGCCGAACTGCTGCGCGATTCAGGTAGCGCAATGGACGAGGCCGAGCGGCGGCGGTTTTCAGACAATATCGTCACCGACGCCGGGCGGCTCAATCTGCTGGTGCGTCGTCTGCTCGACCTGGCGCGCGCCGAAAATCTTGCGCCCAGCGGCGAAAGCACGTCGCTCAGTGCGGCCCTGGCGCTGTTGCCGACCGGGGACAGGCTGGCGCTCCGGGTCGAGGCGGGCGGCGAGACCGGCCTGCGCA
The DNA here is from genome assembly GCF_055811595.1 of Mesorhizobium sp. WSM4814. Classification (NCBI taxonomy): domain Bacteria; kingdom Pseudomonadati; phylum Pseudomonadota; class Alphaproteobacteria; order Hyphomicrobiales; family Phyllobacteriaceae; genus Mesorhizobium; species Mesorhizobium sp. WSM4814. The sequence goes on along the minus strand of NZ_JBVVQT010000020.1, from coordinate 97,172 downwards.
TCTCGGCCGAGAACGCAGCGATCGTGCTCGCCAATCTCATCGACAATTCGGCAAGGCATGGCGCGACGCTGGTTTCGATCACGGCGGCGAGCGCAGGCGGCAAGGCGACGATCCAGGTGAGCGACGACGGCGCCGGCATTTCGCCGAGCAACCGGGCACGTATTTTCGAGCCATTCTTCACCACACGCCGCGATTGCGGCGGCACCGGCATGGGCCTCGGCATCGTTCTGGCCCTGCTGAAAGCGCATGATGGCACGATCCGCCTGGTTGACTCCGAGCGCGGCACGCGCTTCGAGATCATCCTGCCGGCTGCATGAATTGCAGCATGATCGTTTCAGAAGAACCGGCTTCGGGATCATGCTTCAGAACTGGAGAAGCGAAAAAGTGCGCTATGACGTCGTCATCATCGGCGGAGCCATCGTCGGCTCCTCGATCGCCTATTATCTGCGCGCGGAAGGGTTTTCGGGCTCGATCGCGCTGGTCGAGCGCGACCCGCAGTTTGCCCATGCGGCGACGACGCTGTCCTGCGCTTCGATCCGCCAGCAGTTTTCGATTCCGCAAAACATCCGGCTGTCGCAGTTCACGCTGAAACTGTTCCGGCGGCTGACGGAAGAGTTCGGGGCCGACGCCGATATCGGTTTTCGCGAAGGCGGCTACCTCATCCTTGCCGGCGAGAACGGGTTGCCGATCCTTGAGGCCAACCACCAGACGCAGTTGGCCGAGGGCGCCGACATCGTGCTTGAGGATGCGGAGGCGCTCGTCCGCCGGTTTGCATGGCTGTCGGCCGAGGGCATCACCGCCGGCGCCTATGGCGGCAGCGGCGAGGGCTGGTTCGACGCGCATGCCATGCTGATGCTGTTCCGCAAGGCGCTGCGCGACAAAAAGATCGATTTCATCACCGCCGACGTGACCGGCATCGAACGGCAGGGCGACCGTGTCACCGGCGTCAGCCTCGACAATGGCGAAAGGCTCGACGCCGGCATCGTCGTCAACGCCGCCGGGCCGAATGCCGGAAAAGTTTCGGCAATGGCCGGACTGGTGCTGCCGGTGGAACCGCGCAAGCGCAATGTCTTCATCTTCGAGGCGCGCGAGAAATATGACGACATGCCGCTGCTGGTCGATCCCTCGGGCATCTATGTCCGGCCGGAAGGCTCGGTCTACATCACCGGCGGGGCCGAACCGGAAGAGGGCGACGGCCCCGCCGATCCCAGCGATTTCGAGCCCGACTGGCCGCTGTTCGAAGAGGTGATCTGGCCGGTGCTGGCGACCCGCATCCCGGCCTTCGAGGCGATCAAGCCGACGCGCGCCTGGGCCGGCCACTACGATTACAACACGCTCGACCAGAACGCGGTGATCGGCCCGCATCCGCAGGTCGGGAATTTCCTGTTCGCCAACGGTTTTTCCGGCCACGGCCTGCAGCAGGCGCCGGCGGTCGGCAAGGCGCTGGCCGAGCTGATCGTGCATGGCGGCTACCGCACGGTGGACTGCTCGGCGTTTGGGTATGAGCGCGTTGCCGAGGGGCGGGCTTTCAGGGAGTTGAATGTGATCTGAGGCTGGCGGACAGAGGGGGTGCTGTCCCTCGGTCACCAAAGGGTTCCGTACCGCAAGGCCAGCCGTCAGCGCTCGCGGCCAAACCAGAAGGCATCCGCCATCCGCGTCATGCCGATCCGTTCGTAGAAGCCGACGGCGTCGGGCACGGAGATCAGTGACATGGCGACGGATGGCCCGAGCTGCCGCCGCGCTTCGTCGAGCAGGCCCTTGCCGATGCCGAGCCCTTGCGCCGATTTGCAGACGGCGAGCTCGGAAATATAGCACACCCACGAGAAGTCGGTGATGCCTCGGGCGAGGCCAATCAGCGGCTTGCCAGGCGCATCGAGGCGCGCCGTCAACACCAGATCTGCATTGGCAAGCATCGCCTTCAGACGGACCTCGTCATCGATGGGCCGAGTGACGCCGAGGCCGGATTCCACCAGCACGCGGCGGAACTCGGCTGCGTCGAGGTTCGGTTCGCTGGCGTAGAGTACTTTGGGACGTGTTGTCATGCCGGCCAAGGTGCACCATAGGGCGGCAACTTTGAAGCGGTCCGTGCTCTAGGACCAAAGCTTGCGAAAACAGCCGCCTTTTATTTGCCTGCAGCTTTGTGTAAACCGGGCGCCAATACATCCCCGCAGCGAAAAGAAGACGGGCAAGACCTATGGAAAAATTCACCAAGCTCACCGGCGTTGCCGCGCCGATGCCGATCGTCAATGTCGACACCGACATGATCATCCCCAAGGATTATCTCAAGACAATCAAGCGCACCGGGCTCGGCAGCGGACTGTTTGCCGAAATGCGCTACACGGACGACGGCTCGGAAAACCCCGACTTCGTGCTCAACAAGCCGGCCTACCGCAAGGCGCAGATCTTGGTCGCCGGCGACAATTTCGGCTGCGGCTCGTCGCGCGAGCATGCGCCGTGGGCGCTGCTCGACTTCGGCATACGCTGCGTCATCTCGACCTCGTTCGCCGACATTTTCTACAACAACTGCTTCAAGAACGGCATCCTGCCGATCACCGTCAGCCCGGAGGATCTGGACAAGCTGATGGACGACGCCTCGCGCGGCTCCAACGCAACCCTGTCGATCGACCTCGAAGCCAAGGAAATCCGCGGTCCGGACGGCGGCGTGGTCAAGTTCGACCTCGACGACTTCAAGCGGCACTGCCTCTTGAACGGGCTCGACGATATCGGCCTGACCATGGAGAAGGCCGACGCCATCGCCTCGTTCGAGAAGAAGAACGCCGAGCTGCGGCCCTGGGCCTGAACGGTAGGACCATCGACAAAAAAGCCCGGCGCATGGCCGGGCTTTCCGTCGAATAGAGACTTGTATCACTCGCCGTCGATCGCCGTGGCGATGCGGGCGATGGCCTGTTGATAGTTGCTCGCGTCATTCCAGCCGGCAATTGCACCGAGATTCGCCTGCGCGCTGGCACCCGCCTGCCAACCATGAGCCTTGAGGAAGTTGGCGGTGGAAGCCAACGCAGTGGCCTTGTCGCGCAGATTTCCGCTGCCGACCCCGTATTTCAAGACATTTCCGGGCAGGAACTGCGTATGGCCGATCTCGCCATGCATGGCGCCGACCGACGAGGCGCTCAGCGCGCCGCGATCAACCAGTTTCAGGGCTGCAACAGCATGCGGGTAGAAGAACTCCGGGCGGCGGCAATCATAGGCAAGCGTTAGAATGGCGGAGACCGTATTCTGCTTGCCCAAGAAGGAACCGAAGCCGGTCTCCATACCCCAGATGGCGAGCAACACACCCGGCGTCACGCCGTAGGTCCGTTCGATCTTGTCGAACAGCGCCGCGTTCGACTTCTTCAGTGAACGGCCCTTGGAAATGATCGTGGACGCGCCACGGCGCTTCATGAAAGCATCCACCGAGCCACCGAAAGCCTTGTGGATAGCGCGGTCGGCGGCGATCGTCCTTTTTGCGTAGGTCGCACTAGCCAGAGCGGCCAGACCCTTCGAGCCTACACCGCTGGCCCTTGCTTCCTGCGCGAACTCCGCCTTCCACGCTTCGAAGCCCGCGCCCGTTTTGCCGCATTGGGCGGCCTGTGCCGCTGTTGCCGCCGCAAGCATCATCGATGCCGCCGCTGCGAAAATCTTTGCCTTGGCAAAAAATGCCATGTTGCTCTCCTGGTTGCCTGAATCTTGTCCCGAATACGAATTTGCCAGCGAAACGCCCGCTTGTCACCGTTGGAGCGACGTGCGTCCGCTTGGACGCAGTACGCTCCAGCACTTTACAATCTGCGCATCGTGCTTTCCGAGAATCGGAACCGACTTTCGGGGCCGATGCGCTAAGAACTCGTTTACGCATCCTCGCCGCAGCGCTGGCGAATGCCGGACAACTTGCTTACGATCAAGTAATTATTGTGGCGGGGGGCTAGAATATTCATGGAAGACGTTGACGTCGTGGTCATCGGCGCCGGCTCGGCGGGACTTTCCGCCGCCAAGACCCTGCGTGCGGCCGGCCTTTCCTTCAAGCTGGTCGAAGCGATGAACCGTATCGGCGGCCGCGCCTGGACCAGCGACCAGCATTTCGGCGTTCCTTTCGACATCGGCTGCGCCTGGCTGCACGCGGCCGACCGCAATCCCTACTTTCCCGAGGCGCAAGCTGCCCGCTGGACGCTTCATCATCACGACATGAATATCGACCATCTCTATTATCGCAACCGAAAGGCGAGCGAGGACGAAGAGGCCGCAATGAAGGCGGCCGATATCAGGCTGTTCGAGCTGCTGGCGGCGCATGAGGTCAAGGTTGGTGACGACGACCGTCTTTCGGCGTTGCTCGCCAGGGGCCATGCGCCGCGCGCCGCCGCCACCTTCGCCGGGCCGATGGACTTCGGCGCCGACGAGGACGAGATATCGATCCGCGACTTTCAGGCTGCCGCCGATCTCGATCCGAACTACTTCACCAAGGAGGGGTTCGGCGCGCTGGTCGCCCGTTTCGGCGCCGACGTGCCGGTCGAGCTGTCGACGCCGGTGCGGAAAATCCTCTGGGACGTGCCCGGCGTCGCTTGCGTCACCGATCGCGGCATCATCCGCGCCAAGGCGGTCATCGTCACCGCCTCGCCGGCGGTGCTCGCCTTCGAGGAGATCGAATTCGCGCCGGCGCTGCCAGACAGGCATTTCGCTGCCTTCTTCGACCTGCCGATGGGCATGCTGACCAAGCTGCCGGTTGAGATCAGGGGCACAAGGCTCGGGCTGGCGCCGTTCGACGACCTGCTGATCGAGCGGCTGGCCAGGCACGACATCTACTTCCTTTGCTTTCCCTTCGACCTCGACCTGATGGTCGGCTTCGTCGGCGGCGATTTCGCCTGGGAGATGTCGGCGGCGGGCGAGGCGGCAGGCGTCGACTTCGTCGTCGACCGGCTGTGCGCCATCTTCGGCGGCGACGTCAGAAAACATGTCGGGCGCGCCATGATGACCAATTGGGGCGGCGAGCGGTTCGTGCGCGGCGCCTATGCGGCGGCCCGACCCGGCCGTTCGCAGGCGCGCGCCACGCTGATGCAGCCGGTGGCGGAAAAAATCTTCTTCGCCGGCGAGCATCTGGCCGGTCCGCTGATGCAGACCTGCGGCGGCGCCAGGCTATCGGGCGAGGCGGTGGCGAGAACGGTCGCCGCCCAGCTTGCGGCAACATAGCAACGGCAGGAACGCCGGCCGCCGACAGGCGTTTGGGCGATATGCCGCTGCGCACTATATCCGGGCCTGATGATTTGAGACTTGGTGATTTGAGATCTGGTGATTCGAGATCGGTATGAAGCTCTTCGATTGCCCGCATTGCGGCCACCGCCTCTATTTCGAGAACGCCCAGTGCCTGAACTGCGCCAGCCCCGTGCTTTACGATGCCGGGCATGCGCGCTTCGTGCTGTCTGGCGCCGGCGGCGTTTTCCAGTGCACCAATGCCGACGAGTGCGCCTGCAACTGGATGGCGGAACCTGGCCATGCCTTCTGCCGCGCCTGCGCGCTGAACCAGCTGATCCCGGACCTTTCGGTCGAGGGCAACCGCCGTCGCTGGATCCGCGTCGAAGCGGCAAAGAAGCGGGCCATCTATTCGCTGCTCGCGGCCGGACTGCCGGTCGCACCCAAGCAGAACGCCGGCGACGAGGCTGGCCTCGCCTTCGACTTTCTCGCCGATCCGATCGGTGGTCCGGGTGGCGCGCGCATCCTGACCGGCCATGACAACGGCCTGATCACACTCAATGTCGCCGAGGCGGACTCGGCCGAGCGCGAAAGACGGCGCGTCGAGATGGGTGAGAACTATCGCACTTTGCTCGGCCATTTCCGCCACGAGCTCGGCCACTATTACTGGGACCGCCTGATCCGCGACGACCCGCAACGGCTTGCCGCCTTCCGGACATTGTTCGGCGACGAGCGCGCCGATTACGAGCAGGCGCTGAAGGCCTACCATGCCAATGGCGCGCCGCCCGACTGGCAGCAGGACCACATTTCCGCCTATGCCACGTCCCATCCCTGGGAGGACTGGGCCGAGACATGGGCACATCATCTGCACATCACCGATACGCTGGAGATGGTGCATGCGCTGAATTTCCCGCTCGGCCGGCTGGAAACCATGGAGGCCAACGACCTGTCGCGGGGCGACACCGGCGGCGAGCTCCAGCCGGCACCGTCGGAACCTGCCGCCGTTCCCGAACCGTTCGAAAAGATCCTGGCCCGCTGGCTGGTGCTGTCGGAAGCGTCCAACTCGATCAACCGCTGCATGGGTCTGCCGGACCTCTATCCCTTCGTCATCTCGGAGCTGACGGCGCAGAAGCTGGCTTTCGTCCACGAACTCCTGACCGGTGTCGTGAAAGAAACCGGAACAAAACGTGAGCCGGCCGAGGCGTTTTAGCCGGAACGCATGAGGTCTTGTTTCGTTTTCGTTCGCGAGGGACCATCAACACGGAGCGAAACCATGAAGCGCATACTGTTTCCTGCTGTCGCCGGAGCGCTCGTCGCCATGTCCGGCACAGCCTTGGCCGATACCGCCGTTTCGGCGGTCGCCGATCTCAACATTCGCGCCGGCCCCGGGCCGCAATACCCGGTGATCGGCGTGCTCGCCGCCGGCCAGTCGGCAACGCTCGATGGCTGCATCCAAAACAGCAAATGGTGCACCATAGCCGAGGCCAATGGCCAAGGCTGGATCTATTCCGACTATGTGACGGCCGATTTCGGCGGCAACGAGGTCGTCCTGACCCGGCGCCCGGCCGACGCAGACATTACCATCGTCGAAGCCCCCGCCGATGTCGACGATCCCGATATCTATACCGGAGCGATCGTCGCTGGCGAGCCGATCGAGCCGATCAGGCGGCCGCCGGCCGAAGTCCGCACCTACATCGAGACCAACCGGGTCGACCCGGTTTATCTCGAGGGCGAGGTGGTTACCGGCGCGACCTTGCCCGATACTGTCGAGTTGCGCGAGATTCCGGACTATGACTACCGCTATGTCTATGTGAACGGTCAGCCGGCACTGGTCGACCCCGGCACCCGACGCATCATGTACGTCGAGCGCTGACGGTGCCGAACAGGGCATTCGCCTTGGATGAATGACGGAACTGTCGAAGTCGGCGCCGCCCCTCATCGCCCTGCCGGGCGCTTCTCCCCGTATAGTGACGGGGAGAAGCGGCCTCTTCTGCAATGCTGGCGATTAGCGAAATCGTTGGGAGAGCACCCCTCTCCCCGTTCACGGGGAGAGGATGCCGGCAGGCAGGTGAGAGGCGGCGCCAACGCCGATTGCCGTGACGATTGCGCGGCACGACCCGATCGAATAGATCATGCGACCCGAAGCACCAGCCTGTGAGCCCGCGTGATAGACCCTGCCGCCTTCGAGCGCTATCGGCATACTCCCAACGCCAAGACGACCCTGCCGCGGCTCCTGCTCGGAACGGCGATCATCGTCCTGTTCTGGGTCGCGACGACCATCGCCGTGCTGTTCGGCGGCGCCTATTTCTTCGTCGTCTGGCAAGCCGGCGCCCCGATGGAAGGAGGGGCGGTGCAGAATTTCATGGCTTCGTCCACCGGGATCCTCGCCGCGCTCGCCTCCTTTGCCGGAATCTGGCTCGGCCTGTGGGCTGCCATGCGCTGGGTCCATCGCGAGCCGCTGATGGCGCTGATCGGCACCAGCCGCCGCGTTTCGCGCTCGGGATTTTTTAGGGGATTTGCCGCGGTATTGGTCACATCGCTGCTCTCCGAGATACTGCTCTATCTCTTGCAGCCCGACATTGCGCGCGGTGCGATCGGCCTGTCGTCCTGGCTGCTGTTCCTGATCCCGATCGCCGCGCTGACCCTGCTGCAGACCTCGTCCGAAGAGGTGCTGTTTCGCGGCTATCTCCTCAGGGGCCTGGCCAACCGGTTTCAAAACCCCTTCATCTGGGCGCTGCTGCCAGGACTTCTGTTCACTGCAATGCATTGGAACCCAGGCTCGACGACCGCCATCAACGCCTGCGTGCTGGCCTCGATCGCCGCTTTTGCGCTGCTCCTGACGCTTGTGGTCTATGCCACGGGCAATCTCGGCGCGGCCTTCGGCGCCCACCTCGGCAACAATCTGACCGGCTTCCTGCTGATTTCGCACCAGCAAAGCTACAATTCCTTCGCCCTGTTCAACGCCAAGCCGCTCGAAGGCCCCGGCTGGACGACGCTTGATGCCGTCCTCATCGCGGCGATCGGCATCGTCTGCAGCCTATTGACCGTTCTGCTGCTGCTGCACCCGCGCTCGCCGCTGAAGGTCGAGCCGGATTTTTCGCACCCCGGCGGCCCAAGCTGATGCGCATCACGCTGGTGGTGCTGCCATAAACCAAACCGGCCCGGTTCAGCGTATTCGGCCCCGCACCTTGACTCCGCGGCCGATTTCCTGTCTACAGCCCGCGAATTCCGCGACGAGTATCCCTCCGAGCAAGCCGACCGGGACGCCGAAGCCTGTTTGAGGCGACGTGCTGTAAATCGATCCTGGAGGCCAACATCCGGCAGCGCTGTGCGCCCCCGGGTGCTTTTTGGCTTTGGGCTTTTGCCTGGACAGCTTGGGTTGGATACTGGGCGCGAACGCATTACCTCTCGGGCATCATCCGGGTGCCAGGGAAAAGGAAGAAGAATGTTTGAATCGCTACAGGAACGTCTTGGTTCGATCCTGAACGGCCTCACCGGCCGCGGCGCCCTGTCCGAGGCCGATGTCTCGGCGGCGCTGCGCGAGGTGCGCCGTGCGCTGCTCGAAGCCGACGTTGCGCTGGAAGTGGTGCGTTCCTTCACCGACAAGGTGCGGGAGAAGGCGGTCGGCGCCGCCGTGCTGAAGTCGATCAAGCCCGGGCAGATGGTCGTCAAGATCGTCCATGACGAGCTGGTCGGGATGCTGGGCGCCGAGGGCGTCGCCATCGACCTCAATGCACCGGCTCCAGTCGTCATCATGATGGTCGGCCTGCAGGGTTCCGGCAAGACCACGACATCGGCCAAGATCGCAAAGCGCCTCACCGAGCGTCAGAACAAGAAGGTCCTGATGGCCTCGCTCGACACGCGGCGTCCCGCCGCGCAGGAGCAGCTCCGTCAGCTCGGCGAGCAGGTCAAGGTCGCCACGCTGCCGATCGTCGAGGGCCAGACGCCGGTCGACATCGCCCGCCGCGCCGTGCAGGCGGCAAAGCTCGGCGGCCATGACGTCGTCATCCTCGACACCGCCGGCCGCACCCATATAGACGAGCCGCTGATGGTCGAGATGGCCGACATCAAGAAGGTCTCGTCGCCGCACGAAATCCTTTTGGTCGCCGATTCGCTGACGGGCCAAGATGCCGTCAATCTGGCAAAAAGCTTCGATGAGCGCGTCGGCATCACCGGCCTGGTGCTGACCCGCATGGATGGCGACGGCCGTGGTGGTGCGGCACTTTCCATGCGCGCCGTCACCGGCAAGCCGATCAAGCTGATCGGCACCGGCGAGAAAATGGACGGGCTGGAGGAATTCCATCCCAAGCGCATCGCCGACCGCATTCTCGGCATGGGCGACATCATCAGCCTCGTCGAAAAGGCTGCCGAAAACATCGACGCCGAGCAGGCGGCGGCGATGGCCAAGAAGATGCAGTCGGGCAAGTTCGACCTGAACGATCTTGCCGGCCAGCTTCAGCAGATGTCGAAGATGGGCGGCATGGGCGGCATCATGGGCATGATGCCGGGCATGGGCAAGATGAAGGACCAGATGGCTGCCGCCGGTCTCGACGACAAGATGTTCGGCCGCCAGCTCGCCATCATCTCGTCGATGACCAAGGCCGAGCGCGCCAACCCCGATATTCTGAAGCACTCGCGCAAGAAGCGCATCGCCGCAGGCTCCGGCACCGATGCGGCCGAGATCAACAAGCTCCTGAAGATGCACCGCGGCATGGCCGACATGATGAAAGCGATGGGCGGCAAGGGCAAAGGCGGTGGCCTGATGCGTGGCATGATGGGCGGTCTGGCCCAGAAGATGGGACTCGGCGGCATGATGCCAGGGGGCATGGGTGGCCCGGGCGGCATGATGGGCGGCGGCATGCCGGACCTGTCCAAGATGGACCCCAAGCAGCTCGAAGCCTTGCAGAAGCAAGCACAGGCAGCCGGTCTCGGCGGCATGAAGGGTCTTCCCGGTGGCCTCCCAGGTGGCGGTGGTCTGCCTGGGCTGCCCGGCGGCATGAAGCTTCCTGGTTTGCCTGGATCCGGCGGCGGTCTGCCAATGCTCGGCAAGAACGCCCCTGGCAAGAAGAAGTGAGGGCGCGATGAACGAAGAGAAGGACATGGCCGACGCACGCGCGGCGCTGGTCGACTACCGCGCCTCGATCGACAACATCGACGCAGCGCTCATCCACATGCTGGCCGAGCGTTTCCGCTGCACCAAGGCGGTCGGCGAGCTGAAGGCATCGCATGGCCTGCCGCCGGCCGATCCGGCGCGCGAGCAGCAGCAGATCGCCCGCCTTCGCCAACTGGCGAAGGACGCCCATCTCGACCCGGATTTCGCGGAGAAATTCCTGAACTTCGTCGTCCGCGAAGTGATCCGCCATCACGAGCATATCGCCGCATCCAACGGCGGAACGAAAACCGGCTGAGGATCAGCCGTAAACCCGAAAATCAGCGTTTTAGGAGAAAAGAAATGCCATTGAAAATCCGACTGGCCCGTGCGGGCTCGAAAAAGCGTCCCTATTACCACGTCGTCGTCGCCGACGCCCGTTCGCCGCGCGACGGCCGTTTCATCGAGTCGCTCGGCTCGTGGAACCCGCTGCTGCCCAAGGACGGCGAGCGGGTCAAGGTCGACGCCGACCGCGTCAAGCATTGGCTCTCGCACGGCGCCCAGCCGACCGACCGCGTGCTGCGCTTCCTCGACGAGGCCGGCATCGCCAAGCGCGAGGCCCGCTCCAATCCCAAGAAGGCCGAACCCGGCAAGAAGGCGCAGGAACGCGCCGCACTTCTGAAGAAGGCGCAGGACGATGCAGCCGCCGCGGTTGCCGCTGCGGCAGCCGCGCCGGCCGAGGCGGAAGCCGCGACCGCCGAATAATCCGCTTTTTATCGCTTACGGAACGGCGGGCGCTTTGCCCGCCGTTTCATTTCGTCGGAGCTATGACGCGGCCCGATCAATAGCCTGCCGGGCAGCGGGCGATGTAGACGCGTCCATAGCGATCGCTATAGCGGCACCGGCCGGGTTCGGTCGCACGACCGATCAGTGCGCCGGCGACGGCGCCGACAGCACCACCAACAACAGCTCCCTCCACCGGGTCATTTGCAACGGCAGCGCCGACAGCAGCGCCTCCCAGGCCACCGACCGCGGCGCCCTGTTCTGTCCGGGAACAGGCTGCGAGCGTGGTTGCCAATATGATCATGACCACCAATTTCTTCATCGTCGCTCCTCCCAAATGGGGTTTTCCGTCCTCGCCCCACATCGTCTAACTCGCAACCGGGCGATTTGATCCACGGACAAGGAAGAAGGGTGGCGGCGCCCTCTCTGGCGGCGCGACCGCCATCGAACGGCTTTGATGTCGCCGCTACCGGCTGAACGGGATCAGCGAGCGCACCCCGGGACTGCGCAGGAAAAGGCCGCCCCACAGAATGAGGCCGAGATAGACGCCGAACAATGTGTGCGAGAACAGCGGGCTGCCAAGACGCGCGTGGGTCGCGATGGCGCCGCCGAGATAGGCGGTGAGCAAGACGGCGCCGAGCACCGAGGTGCGCGGCACCGCATAGAGCGCGGTCGAGACCAGCCCGACAATGCCGAGCATGCGCGAGACATCGGGATCGGCCGGCCAGCCGAGTTGCACCATGGTCTGGGTGACGACATCGAGCGGCGGCAGCTTGATGACGCCGTCGAAGGTCATGAACAGCACGATGAGGGCGCTGAGCCCGCGGCCGGTCCACAGCGCGCTCGGCGTGACGGATGCTGTTTGAGACATGGTCATTGGTCCTCCGGTTGTTTCGAGCCCTTTTGGCGAGGGTCGAACCAAGGACGCGGCGTGAGGCGGCGATCCGACACGCTTATGATTTTTCCAGCGCACGGTGCTTCGGTGAGCGCGGGAACAAACCCTAGGAAAAATAGTATTTTTTGGCGGGGATCATTTTTGGCGGCGCTTCGCCGAGCGCCTCGAACACCGAGATTTCACAGACGCGGCACAGACCGTCGAGGGCGAGATCGTTGGCCTCGGTGCCGAACGGGTCCTCGAGTTCCTCCGAAAGCGCGTCGAGGCCGAAAAAGGTGTAAGCGATCAGCGCCGTGAACAGCGGCGTCGCCCAACCGGCAGTCGAGGCCAGCCCAAACGGAAGCAGCAGGCAGAAGATATAGGCGGTGCGCTGCAACAGCAGCGTGTAGGCAAACGGAAGCGGTGTTCCCATGATGCGCTCGCAGCCGGCCTGCGCTGCGGCGATTTGCGACAGCCGCTCGTCGAGAATGCGGTAGCCCATGACATCGATTGCGCCGGCCCTGTACAACGCGGCGGCTCGCTCGCCCATCCGCCGCAGCATGGCGTCCGGCGGGTTGGCCAGCTTGGCAGCACTTTCGGCCGCTTCATCGATGAACGCGCGTGCTTCGGTCGTGGCATCGACCCGCCGAAGCAGGCCGCGCAGGAAGTGACAGAAGGCGATCGCCTCCATCAGCAGCCCGCGCAGTTCGACCCGATCCTCGATCAACCCGGTGCTGGCGCGCGCCAGATTGCGAATGTCGAACACAAGCTGGCCCCACAGCTTGCGCGCCTCCCACCAGCGGTCATAGGCGGCATTGTTACGGAAGCCGAGATAGATCGACAGCGCCACACCGAGCAAGGCGAGCGGCGCCGGCCCGGCATTGCCGAGGTCAAGCTGCAGGGCCCTGACCGCCAGCACCACCAGTGCGCCATAAATGCCGAAGCCGAAGATCTGCGGCAGGATGCGCGGCACCACCGAGCCGCGCATGATGAAGAACAGATGCAAAAATCCCGGGCGCGGGCGAACGATCATCGAAACCCCTTTCACGGACCGGCAATGATCCTGGTCGGTTCCATTGTGCGACGCAATACACGCACAAGCCCAGCCGCCAGCGACATGGCGATGTCGTCTTGCCGGTTTGAGGGCAGAGCAGGGCCAGGTGATGCCGGCCCGACGCGACCTAACTGAGGCGCCGGTGCCGCCCCTCATCCGCCTGCCGGGACCCCGGCCCTTCGCTGTCGCTACGGGCGTTCGTCGTACGGAAAGCCAAGCAATTGGCTTTCCGTCCGCTTCGCGGACCACTTCTCACCCCCGTGAACGGGGAGAAGGGAGCTAACCGGCCGAAGGCCGAGCCGCGACTGCGGGCCGCCGGTTGTCCGGCGCCCCCGCGGAGGGCCCGCCGCGGCAGCGGCGATACGGCCCGTGAGCGAAAACTACGCCGCCTTCTTCTTCGGTTGGATCAGCCCGCGCTCGATCAGCAATTCGGCGATCTGCACCGCGTTGAGTGCCGCGCCCTTGCGCAGATTGTCGGAGACGATCCACATCGACAGGCCGTTGTCGACGGTCGAATCCTCGCGGATGCGCGAGATGAAGGTCGCGTCCTCGCCGGCCGAGTCCAGCGGCGTGATGTAGCCGCCGTCCTCGCGCTTGTCGAGAACCTGGCAACCCGGCGCTTCGCGCAGGATCTCACGCGCTTCCTCGGCGGTGATCGGCTTTTCGAACTCGATGTTGACCGCTTCCGAATGGCCGATGAACACCGGCACGCGCACGCAGGTCGCCGTCAGCTTGATCTTGGGATCGAGCATCTTCTTGGTCTCGGCGACCATCTTCCATTCTTCCTTGGTGAAGCCGTCGTCGAGGAAGACGTCGATGTGCGGGATGACGTTGAAGGCGATGCGCTTGGTGAACTTCTTGACGTCGACCTGGTCGGCGACGAACACCGCGCGGGTCTGCGTGAACAGTTCGTCCATGCCTTCCTTGCCGGCGCCGGACACCGATTGATAGGTGGCGACGACGACACGCTTAATGGTGGCGAGGTCATGCAGCGGCTTCAGCGCCACGACCAGCTGCGCCGTCGAGCAGTTCGGGTTGGCGATGATGTTCTTGCGCGTGAACAGCGAAATCGCATCCGGGTTCACTTCCGGCACGATCAGCGGCACGTCCTGGTCATAGCGGAAGGCCGACGAATTATCGATGACGACGCAGCCCTGCTTGCCGATCTTCGGCGACCATTCCTTCGAAACGTTGCCGCCGGCCGACATGATGCAGATGTCGGTATCGGAAAAATCATATTGGTCGAGCGCCCTGACCTTCAGCGTGCGATCGCCGAACGACACTTCCGTGCCCTGGCTGCGCCGCGAGGCCAGCGCTACCACCTCGCTCACCGGAAAGCCGCGCTCTTCCAGTATGTTGAGCATTTCCCGACCCACATTGCCCGTGGCGCCGACGATTGCAACCTTGAAACTCATCGAAATCTCCTGTCCTCTCCGCTCGGTTTCTTTGGAGAAAACCCGCCGGCCGATGCGGGTTTCAACCCCCGGGCCGGACCCGGGAGAGGGTGGTTAGGCCAAGGGAATCAGACCGTTTTTGTGGTCGTTTTACCGGTTTTTTTGGCCAAGAACGTGGTTTTGCTGGAACGAGCAGACGCGCCGAGACGCCCGGCCCAATGGTTCGCATTGCGGCCGGGAACGTCGAAGGCAAGAAGCGCCATCAAAAGGCCGCGCATCGAAACTACCCCATTCGGTGCCGGCTTTTACGCGGTTTGCGTAAAGAGTCAATCGCGACGCGGCGAGGCGCTTGCCCTGTACAATGGCGGCGGCGCGAAGTACGAACGATTGGATCGTTTGGCTCGTGGCGCTCCTGGCGCTCGCCGACGGATGACCCATTGCCGGGCATAAAAGAATCCGAATTCCGAAAGAGTGAAATGTCCAATTTCGAAGCACTTGTCCCCGCGCTGGCAAAGGCGCTGGAAAAACGCGGCTATGTCGAGCTGACGCCGGTGCAGAAGGCGGTACTTGAGCTCGGGCAGGCCGATGCGCTGGTTTCCGCCCAGACCGGCTCCGGCAAGACCGTCGCCTTCGGGCTGGCTCTGGCGCCGACCCTTCTCGACGGCGCCGAGCGCTTTTCCCATGCCGCAGCACCGCTGGCGCTGGCCGTGGCACCGACGCGGGAGCTCGCTTTGCAGGTGACGCGCGAGCTCGAATGGCTCTACGAACTGACCGGCGCAGCGATAGCGTCCTGCGTCGGCGGCATGGACATGCGCACCGAGCGCCGCATGCTGGAGCGCGGCGCCCATATCGTCGTCGGCACGCCCGGCCGGCTGCGCGACCACATCACCCGCAGTTCGCTCGACATGTCCGAGCTGAAGGCAGTGGTGCTCGACGAGGCCGACGAGATGCTCGATCTCGGCTTTCGCGAGGATCTGGAATTCATCCTCGACGCCGCGCCGGCCGAGCGCCGCACCTTGATGTTTTCGGCGACCGTGCCGCGCTCCATCGCCACGCTGGCCAAGGGCTATCAGCGCGATGCGGTGCGCATCTCGGCTGCCGGCGAGGAGAAGCAGCATCTCGACATTGAATACCGGGCGCTGAGCGTGGCCCAGGCCGACCGGGAAAATGCCATCATCAACGTGCTGCGCTATTACGAGGCGAAGAACGCACTGGTGTTCTGCAACACGCGCGCCGCCGTCAATCACCTGACCGCGCGCTTCAACAACCGCAACTTTTCCGTCGTCGCGCTTTCGGGCGAGCTGAGCCAGAACGAGCGCAGCCACGCGCTGCAGGCGATGCGCGACGGCCGCGCAAAAGTCTGCATCGCCACCGACGTGGCAGCGCGCGGCATCGACCTGCCCAACCTCGAACTGGTGATCCACGCCGACCTGCCGACCAATCCGGAGACGCTTCTGCACCGAAGCGGGCGGACGGGGCGGGCGGGACGCAAGGGTGTCAGCGCGCTGATCGTGCCCAACAATGCCCGCAGGCGCACCGAACGGCTGCTGCAAAGCGCTGGCCTTGCGGCGACCTGGGCAAGCCCGCCTTCGGCCGACGACGTCCTGCGCCGCGACGACGAGCGCATCCTCGCCGACCCGGTTTTCAGCGAGCCTGTGACGGATGATGAACGCGGCTTCATCAATGCGCTTCTTGAGCAGCACGGCCCCGATCAGGTGGCCGCCGCCTTCGTGCGTCTGTGCCGCTCCAGCCGCTCGGCGCCCGAGGATCTCCTAGACGTCGCTCCGTTCACGCCATCGGGCGACAGGCCCTCTGGCGACAGATCTGCCCGTCGCGACGAGGCGCCAAGCCGCCGCGACGATTTCGGCGACAGCGTCTGGTTCTCGCTGTCGGTGGGACGCAGGCAGAATGCCGAGCCGCGCTGGCTGATCCCGATGCTGTGCCGGACCGGCGGCATCTCCAAGCGCGAGATCGGCGCCATCAAGATGCAGCCGGAGGAAACTTTCGTGCAGATCGCGGCGGATTGGGCCGATCGGTTCCTCCAGGCGATCGGCCCGGACCGCAAGCTGCAGAACAACATCGCGGTGAAGCGGCTGGACGGCACGCCCGACCTGTCGCGGGCCGGCTATCAGGAGCCACGGCCGGACAAGAAGCCGCACCGCGGCAAGCGGACGTTCGACCAGAACGCGCCCAAATTCGAGAAGCGCGCACCGTCAGCCGATCAGCGCCCCGTCGCATTCGAGGCAAAGCCCTGGGCCGGGAAGGCAGGCAAGCCGAAATTCGACAAGGCCGGACCCGCCAAGAGCAAGAAAGCGAAGAAGCGGCCGGCTTAGCGATTTGCTGGCATCGTTGGCTTGTCATGGCCTGCAAGGGCTGGCCCTCGCCAAGGCAAATCGATTCAGGCCTGCGCCGCCCCTCATCCGCCTGCCGGCACCTTCTCCCCGTCAACGGCGAGAAGCCCGCTGGCCGCAGCCTCGGCGTTCTTTCCGCGACGCCCGCGATTGGCGAAACCGGCGATGACAGCGTCCTTCTCCCCGTCACTATACGGGGAGTGCCCGACAGGGCGATGAGGGGCGGCGAAGACTTCGACGATTGGTCGTCTTCAACACGAGTGGCGCCGCTATCTTTTATCTGAAGCGATGCTCCCGCGCACGCACCCCTTGCGATCTGCCGCAACTTTGAACAGTCTGGCCAGCGGGACGAGGGGCAGGCATGCGCGGCGAAGTGCTTCACTATGACGAGGACCAGGGTTTTGGCTTCATCACCGGAGCCGACGGCAACCGCTACACCTTCGCGCGCGAGGATCTGCGCCGAGAGGCGACGATAGGCAGGGGCACGGCCATCGAGTTCCAGCCGGCTGGCGGACGGGCACGCGAGGTTTTTTCGGTCCGCGCCCAAACCGCCAGTCCGACGGACGCAACCGTGGCTCCGTCTCAGGCCGGCAATGCGCCCGTGGCGCCGCACCACATCGGCCGTTTCGCTGAAAATGCTCCCGCCACCGACCTTTGGAGCTACTTCCGGCGGGGCCTGACTGAAAATTACTTCAATTTCTCCGGCCGTGCCCGCCGCAAGGAATATTGGGGCTATTGCCTGTTCTGGACGATCGCGCTGATCGTGGTCGTCGGCGTCGGCCTCTTCATCGACGACGCCATGGGCGATCTTGACGAATTGCCGGCAGCGACGGTCGGTCTTTGCGGCGCGTTTGTGCTGGCGACATTCCCGCCTTGGATCGGACTGAACGTGCGTCGCCTGCACGACATCGGCCTGACCGGCTGGCTTTTTCTGGCGGTGCTCATCCCGACCATCGGCTGGCTGATCATCCTGGTCTTCGCGCTGATCCCGACGCAGGCCCGTGAAAATCAGTGGGGCCGGTGCCGGCGGGGGGTCAGGGCCTAGCAGCTCGACACAGCGATTTTGAGGGGCTGGAAGCCGGGCGGACGTCGATCGCCAGCAGGCTTAGCCCAGGAACCTGGCGATGATCGCGTCGCCCATCTCAGCGGTGCCGACCTCGGTCATGCCAGGGGAAAGAATATCCCTGGTGCGCAAGCCCTGGTCGAGCACGGCGGCGATGGCGCTTTCCAGGTGGTCGGCCTCGGCCACCATGCCGAAGGAATAGCGCATGCACATGGCGAAGGAGGCGATCATAGCGATCGGGTTGGCGATGCCCTTGCCCGCGATGTCGGGCGCCGAACCGTGCACCGGCTCGTAGAGCGCCTTGCGCTTTTTCGTCTTGGCATCCGGCGCGCCGAGCGACGCCGAGGGCAGCATGCCGATCGAGCCGGTCAGCATGGCGGCGATGTCGGACAGCATATCGCCGAACAGATTGTCGGTGACGATGACGTCGAATTGTTTCGGCCAGCGCACCAGCTGCATGCCGCCGGCATCGGCCAGCATGTGGTCGAGCTTGACGTCGCCATATCTGGCCTTGTGCGTCTGCGTGACGACCTCGTTCCACAACACGCCCGACTTCATCACATTGCGCTTTTCCATCGAGGTGACGTGGTTCTTGCGCGTGCGTGCCAGCTCGAAGGCGACGCCGGAGATGCGCTCGATCTCGAAGGTGTCGTAGACCTGGGTGTCGATGCCGCGCTTCTGGCCGTTGCCGAGATCGATGATCTGCTTCGGCTCGCCGAAATAGACGCCGCCGGTGAGCTCGCGAACGATCAGAATGTCGAGCCCCTCGACCACCTCCTGCTTGAGCGAGGAGGATGCCGCCAGCGCCGGATAGCAGATGGCCGGCCTGAGATTGGCGAACAGCTCCATGTCCTTGCGCAGCCGCAGCAGTCCGGCTTCCGGGCGCACCTCATACGGCACCGCATCCCATTTCGGGCCGCCGACGGCGCCGAACAGCACCGCGTCAGCGGCCATCGCCTTGGCCATGTCGGCATCGGAAATCGCCGCGCCATGCGCGTCATAGGCGCAGCCGCCGACCAGCCCCTCATTGGTGACAAAACCGCTGTCGAGCTTGTCGTTCATGGCGGCGATCAGCTTCTTCACTTCGGCCATCGCCTCGGGGCCGATGCCATCGCCGGCGAGCAGGAGAAGATTTTTCGAAGCCATCCTGAACCATCCTTACTGTGGCGCATGAAATCGGAATCGATTTCGCAAAGGATCATGCGCAGAAACAAAATTCTACAGCGTCCTTTGCGCGGTCGAAGGATGCGCGGCGCTGTCGTGAGCCGCGGCCTTGCTAAACGCCCAGTGGGCTATGCGCAAGCCTTTGGTTCAGAGCATGTTTGTCGATGATCGCGCCTCGACAAGGTCGCGCAAGCTCCTGCGCCGCCATCGAACTCAGCGCTTCAGTGCCGTCACTTCGATCTCGATCTTCATTTCCGGCTTGTTGAGCTGACAGACGATCATCGTCGCCGCCGGCCTGATGTCGCCAAACACCTCGCCGAGGAGCGGAAAGACGATGTCGACGAAAGCCGCGTCGGTAATGTAGTAATGCGCCCGCACCACATCGGCCATCTCAAAACCGCCGTCCTGCAACGCCTTGGCAATCGTCGCCAGGCAATTGCGCGTCTGCGCCTCGACCGTCTGCGGCATTGTCATGGTCGCATAGTCGTAGCCGGTCGTTCCGGAAACGAAACACCAGTCGCCCTGTACCACGGCGCGCGAATAACCGGCGGCCTTCTCGAAGGGCGAGCCGGTGGAGATCAGTTTCCGCATGGTTCCCTCGGATATGCTTCAGTCGATATTGAGCTGAAGAGGTGCCTTCCGGCTATGGGCCAGGCGGGGGTGTTTCTCGAACAGAGCCTCAGTTCGCATCGAGAGCGTAGGAGCAGCCGGCAAGCAAGAGTGGCCGAGCGCCCGGGCACACCAAGCTCAATAACGCGCTCTCACGGGGCATTTCTGGGAAATGGGAACCTGGAAGGCGCCGTCAACACTGTTGCAGGTACGGAACTTGAGCATCCACGGCGCCGGGGCAGCCGCTTTTGGCTTGCCCTCGATGACTATCGGGACTCCGGAACCCTGCGCGTAGCCGCTCAACGGGCATTTATGGGAAGCGGGAATCTGGAAGGGGCCGTCAAAACTCTTGCAGGTACGGAACTTGAGCATCCACGGCGCCGGGGCAGCCGCCTTTGGCTTGCCCTCGATGACCATCGGGACTCTGGAACCCTGCGCGTAGCCGCTCAACGGGCAATTCTGGGAAGTGGGAATCTGGAAGGGGCCGTCAAAACTTTTGCAGGTACGAAACTTGGATGTTTGTACCGCCAGGGCTTGCGTGGATTGAAACCCGGTAAAGACGGCCGCCGCCGCAAGCAGAAGAAAAATTCTGTTGGTCACTGTCAAAGCCCTCCGACCCGCAAGAGAAGTAAGACCAAACCACCAAAAGGTCAAACAGGCAACTATCTGAGAGTGCGGCCCCTATTATATTAGAAGCGCCAAATAAAACCCGGCGTCTTCACCGGGCTCCTAACGCTTCTAATCATTGGGCCCGTTGGAATATCAAACCTTACGGCCCCGCGCCGCCAGCGTCCGCAGCCTCAGCGCGTTGAGGCGGATAAAACCTTCGGCGTCCTTCTGGTCGTAGGCGCCGCGGTCATCCTCGAAGGTGACCAGCGCGTCGGAATAGAGCGTCTTGTTCGACTTGCGGCCAGTGACGATGACGTTGCCCTTGTAAAGTTTCAGCCGCACCGTGCCTTCGACGTCTTCCTGGCTCTTGTCGATCATCGCCTGCAGCATCAGCCGCTCGGGCGCGAACCAGAAGCCGTTGTAGATCAGCTCGGCATAGCGCGGCATGAACTCGTCCTTGAGGTGGGCGGCGCCACGGTCGAGCGTGATCGATTCGATCGCCCGGTGCGCTGATATCAGGATGGTGCCGCCGGGGGTCTCGTAGACGCCGCGCGATTTCATGCCAACGAAACGGTTCTCGACAAGATCGAGCCGGCCGATGCCGTTGTCGCGGCCGAGATCGTTGAGCGCCGCCAGCATCGTCGCCGGCGACAGTTTTTTGCCGTCGAGCGCGATCGGATCGCCCTTCAGGAATTCGATTTCGATCTCGGTGACCTTGTCCGGCGCGTCCATCGGCGAGATAGTGCGCTGGTGGACGAATTCCGGCGGCTCGCTCCACGGGTCTTCCAGCACCTTGCCTTCGGAGGACGAATGCAGAAGATTGGCGTCGACCGAAAACGGCGCGTCGCCCTTCTTGTCCTTCGGCACCGGGATCTGGTGCTGCTCGGCGAAGTTGATCAGGTCGGTGCGCGACTTGAACGACCAGTCGCGCCATGGCGCGATGACCTTGATGTCGGGGTTGAGCGCATAGGCCGAAAGCTCGAAACGGACCTGATCGTTGCCCTTGCCGGTGGCGCCATGCGCAATCGCATCGGCGCCGGTTTCTTTTGCGATCTCGACCAGGTGCTTGGAGATCAGCGGCCGGGCGATCGAGGTGCCGAGCAAATAGGTGCCTTCATAGACGGCGTTGGCGCGGAACATCGGGAAGACAAAGTCGGAGACGAACTCCTCGCGCACGTCGACGATGCGGATATCCTTGATGCCCATCATCTCGGCCTTGCGCCGCGCCGGCTCCAGCTCGCCGCCCTGGCCGAGATCGGCGGTGAAGGTGACCACTTCGGCGCCAAGCTCGGTCTGCAGCCATTTCAGGATGATGGAGGTGTCGAGGCCGCCGGAATAGGCGAGCACGACCTTCTTGACGGCTTTTGCTTTCGACATTTGGCTGTTCCGCGACAGAGGTTCTCGTCGGGCGAGGTATCACGGCCTTTCCGGGCTGCGCAAGAGATGAACGGTCCCTCGGTCGCTGCTGGCATACTGGATCAGCCCTTGTGCCGGCCAGTCGCTGGTGCGGAGGAGACGCTTGCGCTATAGGCTGCGCTTTTTTTATCCAGGGGCCCGCAGATGTCCTTCATTCCCGACACCACCACGCTGATCCAGTTCGCCACCGCCACCGTGATCCTGGCGATCACGCCAGGCCCCGACATGACGCTGTTCGTGTCGCGCACGCTGAGCCATGGCCGCGCCACCGGCTTTGCCTCGATGGCCGGCGCGCTGTTCGGCACGCTGATCCACACCACGCTGGTGGTGGTCGGCATCTCGGCGCTGATCGTCGCCTCGCCGATGTCTTTCCTGGCCCTGAAGATCTTTGGCGCCGGCTATCTCGTCTTCCTGGCGTGGCAGGCGATCACCAAGGGTTCGGCGTTTTCGCCCGAGAAGAAGAGCGGGCCGGAGATTTCGCTGTTTCGCGCGTGGGCGGCAGGGCTCGGCGTCAATCTGCTCAACCCGAAGATCATATTGTTCTTCATGACCTTCCTGCCGCAGTTCGTCTCGGCCCATGATCCGAACGCGCCCGGAAAACTGTTCTTCCTCGGCGCGATGTTCGTCGTTTTGTCGATCCCGGTAACAGCGCCAATGGTCTTTGCGGCAGAAAAATTCTCGGCCGCGATGAAAGCAAGCCCGCGGGTAACGCGCGCCGTCGACTATCTGTTCGCCGGGGTGTTTTCGGCCTTCGCGCTCAAGATCCTGACCGCCCAGGCGAAGTAGACCTATTTTTGCTTGACCATGATCGTTTCCGAAAACCGGCCTCCACTTTTCGGGATCATGGTCCGATCTGCCGCCAGCTTCCGGTCGAGCGCCCGGCGCTCAGCCAGTAGAAAATGCCGCCGACCATGCCGCTGCCGATCACGGCAGCGACGACGCGCGGGTCGGTGATCTCAAAATTGGCGTCGGCGGTCTGGTGGGCGAAGCCGAGGAAGACCGCGGCGACCGCGGCGCCCGCCAGCGCATAGAACAGCCAGTCGCGCCGTCCGAGGATTTCCGAGACGAGAATCACCACCGCTGCCGGCATAAAGGCGAAATAGGCGACGAACAGCGCAACGAAGGGGATTGAAAACCACAGCGAGGCCTGCGCTGCCGGCTGCGTCTCGTCCGTCATCAGCCCAAGAGAGGCCAGGAACATGATGTTGAGGAAGGCGCTTGCCGCCAGCGAGGCGACGCCATAACCGATCAGGATGATGGCGAAGCGAATGAGATAGGCGACAAGGCGGGTCACGCCTCGCCGTGCCCCGCGATCATCATTGCTTCCAGCGCGAGCCGATCGACCTTGCGCATGCGCTCGGATTCCGACTTGAGCTGGCCGCAGGCGGCGAGGATATCGCGGCCGCGCGGCGTGCGGATCGGCGAGGCATAGCCGGCATTGTTGATGTAGTCGGCGAATTTCTCGATCGTCTCCCAGTCCGAGCACTGGTAGTTGGTGCCCGGCCACGGATTGAACGGGATCAGATTGATCTTGGCCGGAATGCCCTTGAGCAGCTTGATCAGTCCCTTGGCGTCCTCGATCGAATCGTTGACGTCCTTCAGCATGACATATTCGAAGGTGATGCGGCGGGCGTTCGACAGGCCGGGATAGGCGCGGCAGGCGGCGATCAGCTCTTTCAAGGGATATTTTTTGTTAATCGGCACCAAAAGGTCGCGCAGATCGTCATTGGTGGCGTGCAGCGAGATCGCCAGCATGACACCGATCTCGTCGCCGGTGCGGAAGATCTCCGGCACGACGCCGGAAGTCGACAGCGTGATGCGTCTCTTCGACAGGGAAAGCCCGTCGCCGTCGGACGCGATCAGCAGCGCTTTCTTCACCGCCTCGAAATTGTAGAGCGGCTCGCCCATGCCCATCATGACGATGTTGGACACTTTCCGGCCCTCGGCCGGAACGACCGCGCCATCGGGCGTGTCGCGGTCGGGGAAATCGCCGAGCCGGTCGCGAGCGGTCAGAAGCTGGGCGAGGATTTCCTCCGCTGTCAGGTTGCGCACCAGCTTCTGCGTGCCGGTGTGGCAAAAGGAGCAGGTCAGCGTGCAACCGACCTGTGAGGAGATGCAGAGCGTGCCGCGGCCTTCTTCGGGAATGTAGACGGTCTCGATCTCGACCGGCCGGCCGGCGCCGCGCGGCGGAAAGCGAAACAGCCATTTGCGCGTGCCGTCGGAGGAAATCTGCTCCTCGACGATCTCGGGCCTGGCGACGGTAAAATGCTTGTCGAGCTCGGCGCGCAGATCCTTGGAGATGTTGAACATACCGGCAAAGTCGGAGACGCCGCGCACATACATCCAGTGCCAGAGCTGCTGGGCGCGCATCCTGGCCTGGCGCTCCGGCACGATGCCTGATGCAACGAGCGCAGCGCCAAGCTCGGCGCGGGTCAGGCCGATCAGCGACGGTTTTCCGGCCGGCGCGGCGCGGGCGCGCAACGCGTCACGGGCGCCTTCAGTGGTAAGGTCGAATGAGAGGGTCATTGTTGCGCCAATATAAGCGATTTACGGTCCGATTACAGCATCGTGCCCGAAATGAAGCGCGGCGCATAGCACAGCTTGACGGCGGAGTCATGGGTGGCGGTGGTTTCCTTCTCCCCTTGTGGGAGAAGGTGGATCGGCGCGCAGCGCCGAGACGGATGAGGGGTGCTGGAAGGAATGAGACGTTGGTGTTCCCTGGAACACCCCTCATCCGTCGCCTTCGGCGACACCTTCTCCCACAAGGGGAGAAGGGAAGACCGCACCTAATTATTGGCTATTTGCACCTGGCGATGGACGACAGCGCCGCCGAAATGCCTTTCAGCGAAAAGACATAGGTGGTGGTGTTGCCGCGGCCGGACTTCGCCTGCACCTTCATGTCGCTGCCGGTTTTCATCGCGGCGATCAGCACCGGCTCCTCGGCGGCGTTTTCGACCCAGGCCGACTTGCCGCGGGTGAACATCGAAAAGCTCTTGCCGTCGATGGTGACGGTGGCCTTGGAGTTTTCCTGGAAATTGTAGCCGGCGATGAATTGCGGCTCGTAAGACACTTGCTGTCCCGGCCGCTGGCTGACGAAGAAGAACATGTCGCCATGGTCAAGCGTCGGCGGCTGCTTGTCGGTCGGCACGGTCAACACATAGCAAACCTTGCCGCCCGACGCCTGGTAGCTGTAGGTGCCCCAGGCATTGTGCTGGCCGATCTTGGTTGCCGACTGCGCCAGAGCCGGCGCTGTCATGGCCACCAGTGCCAGGCTCGAAATTGTAGCAATCAATCCGCGCATCGCTTTTCCCATATATGGTGCGGAGGCAGGCCGGCTCGGCGTCCTGCCCGTCGCTTCATTTTGATTTAATCTGGGTTACCAAACGGTGAAGTTCCCTCAGGAAAAGGACATCCACCCCAGGAAACCGCCGCCATCCTTGCGCCCGTCGCTCGAAAGCGGCAGTTGCAACGTCCCTTTCGCGACTTGGATGCCACGAAAGCGGCAAGAGTTTGACTTTTCTGCCTTATCGCCGGCTCAGCCGTTGTCGGCAATCGCCTGTTTGGCGGCGAGCCGATGCGCTGATGTGATGTGGGCTTTGACGGTGGTGATCGCGGCGGTCAGCACGGCGATGTCGTCGGTAAAGCCCAGTCCGAGGACGAAGTCGGGGATGACGTCAGCCGGCAGCACGAAATAGCCGAGCGCCGCCACCAGGATGCCCTTGGCGCGCAGCGGCGTGTTCTTGTCCATGGCGCAGTAATAGGCGGCGACCAGTTCCTCCATGAACGGGATCTGCCGGGCAGCCCGCTTGGCCGTGCGCCAGAATTTCTCGCGCACTTCGCTCTCGTCGCCCGGCTTGCCGCCAAAGCCGAAGAAATCAAAACCTGATTTTTGCGCCATCAGTCTCTCCTAACGAGGCCGCGCATGGCGTTCCACGCGCGCCTGCCCGCGGAAAATGTGGTGAAAGCTCCAGCCCACTACAAGAGCTCGGCCGCTCCCCGGCCTGAAAATCGGGGCTACGGCGTCGACAGATCCCAACGACCTGACCGAAATAGCGGTCCATCGTCCTGGCCAGTTCGAAGTCGAGCGCGGTCAGGCCGCCGGCATCATGGGTGTTCAGCGTCACGTTCACCGTGTTGTAGACGTTCGACCAGTCGGGGTGATGGTCGATCGTCTCCGCCGCCAGGGCGACGCGGGTCATGAAGCCGAAGGCTTCGGAAAAATCGCTGAAGGTGAAGCTGCGCGTGATCGAGCCGCCATCCTCGGCCAGCGACCAGCCGTCGAGCCCGGCCAGCGCCTCGGCTACCGCCTCACTGCTCAGTTTCTCTCTCGCCATGGTCGCTTCCCGTGCTATCTGGATTTGCAGTTTTCAGCATAGTGCCGGATCGATGAGCGCCAAGCCGATAAAATCCATTCTCTTTGTCTGTCTCGGCAATATCTGCCGCTCGCCACTGGCGGAGGGCGTGTTGCGCGCCGTCCTGGCGGAGCGCGGGCTCGATCGGGATATCCTGCTCGATTCGGCCGGGACCAGCGACTGGGAAGCCGGTTCGGCACCCGACCCGCGCTCGATCTCGATCGCCAAGCGGCACGGCGTCGATATTTCCGGACAGACGGCGCGCAAGCTGGCGCCGGACGATTTTTCGCGTTTCGACCTCATTCTCGCCATGGACCGATCGAATTTCCGGGATCTTAAAGCGCTGGTGCCTGCCGCCATGCGCGACCGTGTCCATCTGTTCCTCGAGTTCGCCGAGGGAAAGGTGGGCGACGTGCCGGACCCCTATCATCAGGGGCCGGAGGCGTTTGCCTCGGTCTACCGCATGATCCGCGAAGCGTCGGAGGCGCTGGCGACGCGGCTCGAGGCACGGCTGTCGGCGCCCGACAGCGGCCAGGCCTCCTCGACGATGTAGGGTCCGCCGCCGACCGAATCGCGCGACGACATCAGGACGAAGCGGCCGACACGGAAGGGCAGCGTCGAAAAATTGCCGCGCGCCGAGAGATACTGGGCGACGTCGAGCGGGCTCGAATTGCGCAATCTGGCCAGCGTCACATGCGGCATGAATTTGCGCGGGTCGGCGGGGATGCCGAGGCGCTGGCAGATGCGCTCGATCTCGGCTTGCAGCGCCGCAAGATCCGGCGAGAAGGAGACGCCGGCCCACACCGCGTGCGGTTTTTTCTGGCCGAAGGCGCCGACGCCGGACAGTGTCAGCGCGAAGGATGGGCGGTGGACACGGTCGAGCGCGTTGGCGATCTCGTCGGCGACATGGCCCTCGACATCGCCAATGAAGCGCAGCGTCATATGGTAGTTCTCGACGTCGATCCAACGGGCCCCGGGCAGGCCGCCCCGGAGCAGGGACAGCGAAAGGGCGGCATCACGCGGTATTTCGAGGGCGGTGAAAAGACGCGGCATGGCAAGCCTCCTGTCCTCGAATCGAACTCTGCCCCTAGCGAATCATCGAAAATCGAGCGGGGCAAGCGGTTTGTTGGTTGCACCTGGCCTAAAATCAAATCGTGCGGGGAATGCGTGGCATCATCGAAATCCGGTCCCTTCAAGAGTTGCCCTTAACCACGGCAATGGCTTTCTCGACATCCGGCAGTATGCGCTCGACCATGCGGTCGACGCCCTTGGCATTCGGGTGCAGGCCGTCCTCAAGTTGCATAGCTGGTTCGCCGGCGACGCCGTCGAGAAAGAATGGATAGAGCGGGACGCCGTGTTTTTCCGCCAGTTTCGGGAAGATCGCGTCAAAGCCGTTCTGGTAGTCGGCGCCGAGATTGGGGGCGGCGCGCATGCCGGCCAGCAGCACGGCGATGTTGCGCTGCTTCAGCTTCGCGAGCATGGCGTCGAGATTTTTTTGGGTGATATCGGGAGAAACGCCGCGCAGCATGTCGTTGGCACCGAGTTCGAGAATGACAAGCTGCGTGCCGTCCGGCACCGACCAATCGAGCCGCGACAGGCCGCCACTCGACGTATCGCCGGATACGCCGGCATTGGCGACGGTCACATCGTGGCCCTTGGCGCGGAGTGCTGCCTCAAGTTTCCGGGTGAAGCCTTCGTCCGGTCCGAGGCCAAAGCCTGCCATCAGGCTGTCGCCGAAGCCGACGATCTTGAACGGCTCGGCGCGCGCCGAAGAAATGGCGCCGCAAATTCCGAGGAAAAGGACGAAGGCTGCGGCAAGTCGGTGTTTGAAAGCCATGCGGCAGGGCCCCATATGACCGAGAACATTACACTGGCGGTAGGCGGAATTCTGCCCTCCCTTTCCCATATAGGACGATTTTATTTTGACAGAAGCCGTCATCGCGCTGAAAAACGTATCGCTGACGCTCGGCGAAGGAGCGTCCTCCGTCCATGTCCTGAAAGGCGTCAGCCTCGACGTGGCAAGTGGCGAGGCGACCGGCATTGTCGGTCCGTCGGGCTCGGGAAAATCGACGCTGCTGATGGTTTTGGCCGGTTTGGAAAGGGTCGATTCGGGTACGGTACGAATCGCCGGCGAATTGCTGAACGGCAAGAGCGAAGACCAGATTGCATCGTTTCGTGGGCGAAACATTGGCATCGTCTTCCAGTCCTTCCACCTCATTCCCAATATGACAGCGCTCGAAAATGTCGCAGTGCCGCTCGAACTAGCCGGCCATGCCGATCCGTTTGGGGTGGCGGCGCGGGAGCTCGAGGCGGTGGGCTTGAGCGATCGCGTCACTCACTATCCCGGCGAATTGTCCGGCGGCGAACAGCAGCGTGTGGCGATCGCCCGGGCACTGGCGCCTTCGCCGCGCATCCTGATCGCCGACGAGCCGACCGGTAATCTGGACCAGGCGACGGGACGGCAGGTCGCCGATCTTTTGTTCGCCAAAGCGGCCGAGCGCGGCATGACGCTGGTGCTGGTCACCCACGATCCGGCACTCGCCGCACGCTGCTCCCGGCAGGTGTCGATGCGGTCGGGCAGGATCGAGGATGCGCAAGAACCGGTTCCAAAGCCTGGCAAGGTGCCGGCCTGATGCCGCTGTCGCGCACGCTGAAGCTCGCCTTCCGCTTCTCGCTGCGCGAGATGCGCGGCGGGCTGTCCGGCTTCCTGATCTTCCTTGCCTGCATTGCGCTTGGCGTCGCGGCGATCGGCGGTGTCAATTCGGTTGCCCGGGCGATTACCGCCGGTGTTGCCAACGAAGGCCAGTCGCTGCTCGGCGGCGATCTTCGTTTTCAGCTCAATCAGCGCGCCGCGACGCAGGCCGAGCACATCTTTCTTGACGGGCTGGGCACGGTCTCGCACAGCGCCAACATGCGCTCGATGGCGCGGCTCGAGGACGGCTCCGACCAGGCGCTGGTCGAGGCCAAGGCGGTCGACGGCGCCTATCCGCTCTATGGCGCGCTGGAGACCGAGCCGGCGCTGTCGAAGCAGGAATTGTTCGGCGAACAATCCGGTGTTTTCGGCGCCGCCGCACCCGACCTTTTGTTCGAGCGGCTGAACCTTCGGATCGGCGACCGGCTGAAGCTGGGCAGCGCCACCTTCGAACTGCGCGCCCGGCTCGTCAACGAGCCGGACGCGGTATCCGACGGCTTCGGCTTTGCGCCGCGGCTGATGATCTCGACGGACGGGCTTGCCGCTTCCGGTTTGATCCAGCCCGGCAGCCTGGTCGAGAACGCCTACAAGGTGCGCCTGCCCGGCGGCACCGGCGAGACGCGCATAAAAGCCATTCAGGATCAGGCGGCGGAGGAGTTTCCCGAGTCCGGCTGGTCGATCCGCACGCGCAGCAATGCAGCACCGGCGTTGTCCGCAAATATCGAACGGTTTTCGCAGTTCCTGACGCTGGTCGGGCTGACGGCGCTGGTGGTCGGCGGCGTCGGTGTGGCCAATGCGGTGCGCGCCTATCTCGACGGCAAGCGCGGCGTCATTGCCACCTTCAAGAGCCTGGGAGCTTCGGGCGGTTTCGTCTTTGCCGTCTACCTGGTGCAGATCCTGATGATCGCCGTGCTTGGCATCACGCTCGGCGTCGTGCTTGGCGCGCTGATGCCGTTCGCGGCGAGCGCGGCGCTGCAGTCGATCATTCCGGTGCCGGCGGAAGGCGGATTCTATCCCGGCGCGCTCGGCATGGCGGCGCTGTTCGGGGTGCTGGTGACGCTGGCTTTCGCCTTGCTGCCGCTCGGCCGGGCGCGCGACGTGCCGGCGACGGCGCTGTTTCGTGAAATGGGTTTTGAGGGCCGCGGTTTTCCGCGCCCGCTCTATACGGCGGCGGCGCTCGGCATCGCGCTGCTGCTGGCGGCGCTGGCCATTCTGTTTTCCGGCGACCGCTACATCGCCTCGATCTTCGTCGGCGCCACCATTTTTGCTTTTTTGGTGCTGCGCCTTGTCGGCGCGCTGGTGCAGTGGGCCGCCAAAAGGAGCCCGCGCGTTGGCTCGACGGTGCTCAGGCTCGCCATCGGCAACATCCATCGGCCGGGCGCCTTGACGCCGTCGGTGGTGCTGTCGCTGGGACTGGGGCTGACGCTTCTGGTGACGCTGGCGCTGATCGACGGCAATCTCAGCCGGCAGATTTCCGGCAGCCTGCCGGAGCGGGCGCCGAACTTCTTCTTCGTCGACATCCAGAGCAGCGATGTCGATGCGTTCTCGGAGCTGGTCGGCAGGGAGGCGCCGCAAGGCACGCTGGTCAAGGTGCCGATGCTGCGCGGCCGGGTGATGGCGCTGAACGGCGTCGACGTCGACAAGGTCAAGGTCCCGGCGGAAGGGGCCTGGGTGCTGCGCGGCGATCGCGGGCTGACCTACGAGGCCAGAATTCCTGCGAATGCGACGCTGACCGAAGGCACATGGTGGCCGGACAATTATGCCGGCGAGCCGTTGGTGTCGTTTTCGGCCGAGGAAGGCAAAGAGATCGGGCTGAAACTCGGCGATACCGTCACCGTCAACGTGCTTGGCCGCAACGTGACAGCGAAGATTGCCAATTTCCGCCAGGTCGAGTGGGAGACGATGGGCATCAATTTCGTCATGGTGTTTTCGCCCAGCACATTTGCCGGCGCGCCGCACAGCTGGCTGGCGACGCTCACCGAAAAGGGCGCGTCGCCGGCCGACGATGCCCGTCTTCTCAACGCGGTCACCCGTGCCTTTCCCGCGGTGACGACAGTCAGGGTCAAGGACGCGCTCGACATCGTCAACCGGCTGGTGGCGCAACTCGGCACCGCGATCAGGGCCGCGGCCGGGGTGGCGCTGATCGCCTCGGTGCTGGTGCTGGCCGGCGCGTTGGCGGCCGGCAACCGCGCCCGCATCCACGATGCGGTGGTGCTGAAGACGCTGGGCGCCACCAGGAAGACGCTGATCGCGGCCTTTTCGCTGGAATACATGCTGATCGGCCTCGCCACCGCGATCTTCGCGCTGGCGGCAGGCGGCATTGCGGCGTGGTTCGTTGTCGCGCGCGTCATGACGCTGCCGTCGCATTTCATGCCCGATGTGGCGGTGGCCACAATAGTCTTTGCTTTGCTGGTCACGGTCGGCATCGGCCTCGCCGGCACCTGGCGGGTGCTGGGCCACAAGGCGGCGCCGGTGCTGCGCAATCTCTGATCTGCAAGGGTCGGCAAGCTCAACGCGACCGGGATATGGTTAAATCTTGTTAATGTTGGGCTTCGGACGGCCGATAAATCCGGATTTTTGCTACTTCACGAAGCATTACGCCCGGTTACGGTCTTGTTCTTGACGCCAATAACCATCATATTTCGCGGCAGGCATGCTGGAGCCCCGCCAGCGGCGCCTCGGTCCAAATCGACCGGACACCGGACGGGGCAGAAGCAATATGAGGATTTCCATGGCTGAACCCGTTCGCAATTATCAGACGCGTGCCGTGCCCGGCGTCGGCGTCGATGCTGCTATCGACCAGGGCCTGCGCGCTTATATGATCAAGGTCTACAATCTGATGGGGCTTGGCCTCCTCATCACCGGCCTCGCCGCGGTCGGAACGATCATGCTGGCCACAACCACCGATCCGGCTTCGGCGGTCGCTACGCTGCCGAACGGCGATATGCTGACATCCTTCGGCTACGCGATCTTCGGCTCGCCGCTGAAATGGCTGGTGATCTTTGCCCCCCTGGCAGCGGTGCTGTTCCTGTCGTTTCGCGTCCAGTCGATGAGCGTTTCGGCCGCGCAGACGACGTTCTGGGTCTATGCCGGCCTCGTCGGCCTGTCACTGTCGTCGATCTTCCTGGTCTACACCACCGCCAGCATCTCGCAGACCTTCTTCGCCACCGCCGCCGCCTTTGGCGGACTGTCGCTCTACGGCTACACGACCAAGCGCGATCTTTCCGCGCTCGGTTCGTTCCTGATCATGGGCCTGGTCGGTCTGATCATCGCAAGTGTGATCAATATCTTCCTGCAGTCGTCGGCGCTTTCCTTCGCCGTTTCGGCGATCGGCGTGCTGATCTTCGCAGGGCTGACCGCCTACGACACGCAGAACATCAAGGAGATGTATTTCGAGGGCGACGAGACTGATGTCGCCGGCCGCAAGGCTATCATGGGCGCTCTGAGGCTCTATCTCGACTTCATCAACCTGTTCATGTTCCTGCTGCAGTTCATGGGCGATCGCCGTTAACAACGGCCCCTTGAGTCTGTGGACCAGCGAATTTGGAAAGGGCGGCCCAACGGCCGCCCTTTCCTTCTGTGCCGGCCTTTGCTGTTATAGAAGGCAGATGAACGGCTTGCATAAATTATGAGCAGCATCACGATACGCGGCGCGACAGCGGCCGATCTCGACCGGATCACCGCCATCTATGCCGATGCGGTGATCCACGGCACGGCGAGTTACGAACTGGAGCCGCCTGATCGTGCCGAGATGGGCGAGCGCTTCGACAGTTTGATAGTGGGCGGCTTTCCCTATCTGGTGGCGGAAAAAGCCGGCATCGTGCTCGGTTATGCCTATGCCGGCGCCTTCCGGGCGCGGCCTGCGTACCGGTTCATCGTCGAAGATTCTGTCTATGTCGCGCCCGAGGCCAAGGGCCATGGCATCGGGCTGAAGCTGATGCAAGGGCTGATCGCGGCGGCCGAGGCGGCGGGCTTCCGCCAGATCATCGCGGTGATCGGCGACGGTCGGCCGGACAGTGCCTCGGTCCGGCTGCATGAAAAGCTCGGCTTTCGCCATTCGGGCCGTCTGGAAGCCTCCGGCTACAAGCTCGGACGCTGGCTCGACACGGTGTTCATGCAACTGCCGATCAATGGCGGGTCTCAGGTTCCGCCCGACCCCAACTCACTGCCGGAACGGAGATTCCGGAAGCACAACAAGTAGTTAGGCCTCGACCAGTTTCAGCGTGCGGTCGAACACGCCAAGCACGCGGCCAAGCTCCTGGCCGCGCTTAAGGATGCGGCCGCCGGCGGCGATGACGGCGAAAGCCCCCTGCCGGCGCGCCAGCTTCGGATCCTTGACGATCTGGAACAGCGGCACCTCGCTGGTGCGACGGAAGACGGAAAAGACGGCGCGGTCGGCAAGATGGTCGATGGCGTAGTCGCGCCATTCATTGGCGGCGACCATGCGCCCGTAAAGCCTCAGGATCTGGTCCAATTCACGCCGGTCGAACCGCACCGGCTGGTCGAGGCGTTCACGTCTTGCCTCATGCAGCGGGATCAGTATTGCGGATGCGCCCCCATCCTCCGTCCCACTGCCGTGATCAGTCATGCCTCGATCCCTTCGAATGAATCTTACATTAATCAAAGTTGGCGCTTTCGCCATGGAATTGCAAGCCCAGCTTGGGAAAGGCTGGCGGCGCAACGTTTCCGCGGTGTCCAGTCACGTTTATAAAAACGCCCGTTGAAATTGGTGATGCTTTGCCACAATCCTGCCTTCTTTTAACCGCGCTAAAGCCCCAATCTCCGACGAATTTACGGGTGTTGCCTGAGACGGTTCGGTCCGGCACTGGCTCGTAAACCCCAAGCCCCCCGCCCACGGGTCTGCGTCGGATCGAACCAACCTCGGTTTCTCCCTTGGAGAAATCGAGCGCGACGATCCCAAAACCTAAATGACCGGCGTCAGAAGCAAGCTGACGTCGGTTTTTTATTTTATTGGCCGAGTGAATGCGCGGCCTTCCCTTCTCCCCTTGTGGGAGAAGGTGGCCGAGCGACAGCTCGGTCGGATGAGGGGTGCTCCAACGTGGCAATTTGCTTGAAATCGCCGCCGCCTCATCCCTTCGACGCTGCGCGCCGATCCACCACCCGGGGCGAGTCGTGGGCCTCGCCCGCCCTTCGGGCCCCACCAGGGAGAAGGAGAGGGCGTTCAGGGCTTGTGGATCAAGGCGGCGCCCAGGATGGGACCCGGCATGCCGTCCTTGCCCACCGATTGCAGCAGCACGGCGCAGCCGCCTTTCTTGGTAATCACGCTCATCGGCAGTTCGTAGCGCTGCGCCTTGCCGTGCCACATGCCGGCGGTCTGGATGCCGGAGACGGCGTTCCAATAGGTCATGCTGCGGCCGGTGTTCTCGCCCTTGCCGATCTTGATCGTCTGCGGCGGGTCGAAATAGACGATGACGACATGGGCATCGCTGGGGCCGCTCCCGGCATCGCCGGCGTCGATGATGACGCGGTCGCTGGTCCGGCTGACGTCGATGGGGACCTGCATGCCTTCGCCGGACGTTTCCATGCGGGCGAGCGCGCCGTCGACTTCCTCGCGGCGGGCGCCGTTGACATGGCTGCGGCCATTGATGACGGCCTGCGGCGTATAGACCGAGCGGCTGCCAAAGGCACGCATATACTCATACTGCCGCTCGGTGTTCTCCTTGCGGCTCAGCGTGTCCTTCCAACCGAGATAATCCCAGTAGTCGACGTGATAGGCGAGCGCGACGATGTTCTCCTTGGCGGCAAGCTCGGCGAAAAACGCATCGGCCGGCAGGCAGGAGCTGCAGCCCTGGCTGGTGAAGAGCTCGACCACGCCCAAGGGCTGGCCGACCAGGGATTTATCTGTCTGAGAGCGGTCGGCCTCGCCGGCAAGCGCATTGGCGGCAAGTCCAGCTCCGGCAAGCACCGAGAGGGCCAGCGCAAACGCCGCAAGCCGCAATGGTCTTCGAGGTGTCATGGCCGTTTCGACTCCCGCCGGTGATGGCCGGCTTTGTTCTGGTTGGCGAAATATGTGGCAGAAGCGGCAGTCAACGGGAAGTCACGTTGCGGTGAAATTCTACCGTTGCGACAAACTGCAAGGGCGCAACAGGATGGGCTACACTTCAAGGTAGATACCGATTCGGGCGACAATCAGCATGTGGCAAACTCACCTGACGCCGGTCGACCTGTACTGCGAGCGGGTCGGGCCACAGTTCTGGGCCGAACCGGTCAACGCACTGACCAATATGGCTTTTCTTGTCGCCGGGCTGTGGGGTGTCCGTGAGGTGCGCCGGCGCGGCACAGGCATCTTCGCCGAAATTCTGGCCTGGTGGGTGGTGGCGATCGGCATCGGCTCGGCGCTGTTCCACACCTTTGCCAACCATGCCACAGTCTGGGCCGACGTGCTGCCGATCGCCGGGTTCACGCTGGCCTACACGCTGTTCAACCTGCGCCGTTTCCTCGCTATGAAATGGGGCAAGGCGATCGCCATCTTCCTTGCCTTCTATGCCGTCACCGGGTTGTTGACCTGGGCCGTGCCGGACTGGCTGCGCCAGGCATCGAACGGCACGACCGGCTACCTGCCGCCCTTCCTGGCGCTCGCCTTCTTCGGCGCCTGGGTGGCGGCGAGCGGCAACCGCGGCGGCTGGTACAATCTGGCGGGCTCGGCGATCTTCGTCGTGTCGGTCACCTTCAGGACGATCGATCCGCTGGTCTGCGGCAGCTTCCCGCTCGGCACGCATTTCCTGTGGCACATCCTCAACGGGCTGATGCTCGGCGTGCTGCTGGCGGCGGCGGCGCGGTTCGGGAAGGGAGGGCAGTAGGCAGTAGGCAGTAGGGGAGGTGTTTCCTGCCCCTACTCCCTACTGCCCTACTCCCTATTCCCTCACCTTATGCTGCCAGATCGCGCAGCACATATTGCAGGATGCCGCCGTTCTTGAAGTAGTCGAGCTCGTCCAGCGTATCGATGCGGCAGATGATCGGAATGTTCTTCACCGTGCCGTCGCCATAAGTGATCTTCGCGATCAACTTCTGACGCGGTTTGATGGCGCTCAGTCCGTCGATTTCGACCAGTTCGTCGCCCTTGAGGTTGAGCGAGGCCCATGAGGTGCCCTCCTCGAAGACGAACGGGATTACCCCCATGCCGACCAGGTTCGAGCGGTGGATGCGCTCGAAGGACTGAGCGATGACGGCGCGAACGCCCAACAGATTGGTGCCTTTGGCCGCCCAGTCGCGCGACGAGCCGTTGCCGTATTCGACACCGGCGAAGATGACCAGCGGCACGCCTTCCTTCTTGTACTCCATGGCGGCGTCGTAGATCGATTTCTCTTCCTTCGACGGATAGTGGATCGTGTAGCCGCCCTCGCGGCCGTTCTCACCCAGCATGTGGTTGCGGATGCGGATATTGGCGAAGGTGCCGCGCATCATCACTTCGTGATTGCCGCGCCGCGTGCCGTACTGGTTGAAGTCGGCAACGCCGACGCCATGATCGATGAGGTACTTGCCGGCCGGCGAGGCCGCCTTGATCGAGCCGGCCGGTGAGATGTGGTCGGTGGTGATCTTGTCGCCGAACAGGCCGAGCACGCGGGCGCCCTTGATGTCGCCGATCGTGCCGAAGCCCGATGTCATGCCAGCGAAGTAGGGCGGGTTCTGCACATAGGTCGAATTGTTGTCCCAGGAATAGGTCTGGCCTTCCGGCGCCTTGACGTTCTGCCAGTATTCGTCGCCCTTGAAGACGTCGGCATATTTGCGGGCGAACAGTTCGCGCGTCACGTTCTTCTCGATGAACTCCTGGATCTCGACCGAGCTCGGCCAGATGTCCCTGAGGTAGACCGGGTTGCCGTCGCGGTCCTCGCCGAGCGGTTCGGTGGTCAGATCCTTGGTCACGGTCCCGGCCAGTGCGTGGGCGACGACCAGCGGCGGCGAAGCGAGGTAGTTCGCCTGCACGTCGGGCGAGACGCGGCCTTCGAAATTGCGGTTGCCGGAAAGCACCGCGGCAGCAATCAAGCCCTTGTCGTTGATGGTTCTGGAGATCGGCGCCGGCAACGGGCCGGAATTGCCGATGCAGGTGGTGCAGCCGAAGCCGACCAGATTGAAGCCGATCTGGTCCAGTTCCTTCTGCAGGCCGGATTTCTCCAGATATTCGGCGACGACCTGGCTGCCCGGCGCCAGCGATGTCTTGACCCACGGCTTCTGCTTGAGCCCGAGCCGGTTGGCGTTGCGTGCCAGCAACCCGGCGCCGATCAGCACGCTCGGGTTCGACGTGTTGGTGCAGGAGGTGATGGCGGCAATGACGACGTCGCCATGGCCAAGGTCATAGTCGGTGCCCTCGACGGCATAGCGCTTGTCGATTTCGACCGCCTTCTTGTATTCGGTTTCCATCGCCTTGACAAAGCCGGCCGGAATGCCTTCAAGCGCGACCCGGCCCTCTGGACGCTTGGGGCCGGCCATCGACGGCACGACACTGCCGAGATCGAGCTCGAGCAGGTCGGTGAAGACCGGATCGGCCGACCCGGTATCGCGCCACATGCCTTGCGCCTTGGCGTATGCCTCGACCAGCGCGATGCGGTTTTCCTCGCGGCCGGACATGGTGAGGTAGCGGATGGTTTCGCCATCGACCGGAAAGAAGCCGCAGGTCGCGCCATATTCGGGCGCCATGTTGCCGATGGTGGCGCGGTCGGCCAGCGTCATGTTGGACAGACCCGGACCGAAGAATTCGACGAACTTGCCGACGACGCCCTTCTTGCGCAGCATCTGGGTGACGGTGAGCACGAGATCGGTGGCGGTGACGCCTTCCCTGAGCCTGCCGGTGAGCCGGAAGCCGATAACTTCGGGCAACAGCATGGAGACGGGCTGGCCAAGCATCGCGGCCTCGGCCTCGATGCCGCCGACGCCCCAGCCGAGCACGCCAAGGCCGTTGATCATGGTGGTGTGCGAATCGGTGCCGACGCAGGTGTCGGGATAGGCGGTGGTTTCGCCGCCTTCAGTGTTGGTCCACACGACCTGGCCGAGATATTCGAGATTGACCTGGTGGCAGATGCCGGTGCCGGGCGGCACGACGCGGAAGTTGCGGAAGGCCTGCTGGCCCCATTTCAGGAATTTGTAGCGTTCCTCGTTGCGCTCGTATTCAAGCTCGACATTCCTGGCGAAAGCCAGCGGCGTGCCGAACTCATCGACGATGACCGAGTGGTCGATGACCAGGTCGACCGGCACCAGCGGATTGATCTTTTGCGGGTCGCCGCCGAGCGAGGCCATGGCATCGCGCATGGCGGCCAGGTCGACCACGGCCGGAACGCCGGTGAAATCCTGCATCAGCACGCGGGCCGGGCGATAGGCGATCTCGACCCCGGCGGTGCCCCTGTCGGTCAGCCAGCCGGCAACCGCCTGGATGCTCTCCTTGGTGACGGAACGGCCGTCCTCGTTGCGCAGCAGGTTCTCCAGCAGCACCTTCATCGAATAGGGCAACTGGGCGATGCCGGTGAGGCCGTTCTTCTCGGCCTCGACGAGGTCGTAATAAACATAGTCGGAGCCGCCCGCGGTCAGCGTGCGGCGGCAATTGAAACTATCGAGGGATTTTGACACGTGCGATCCGTCCTTGTCTGTTCAGCCTGAAAGGGAACGGACGCCGATGGCATGCAATCACGCGCAAAGGTGCGGGTACGGCCATTTCCGCTGTCCGTTCCCAGCCAACCCGAGCCGTTCAAGGCGGCGCGTGCGCTGGTTCGGCGCTAATTCGCTTCCCGTGCCGACCGCTGGCACGGATGCCCCGCATATAGAGAATTTCCTGGAATAGTTCTAGACAGTCGAACGGCTATTTTGTGCGATGCGGCAGCTGCCGTGGCGCGATGTTTTCGGGACGGGCATGGAATGCGGCTGATCGCCGAAAATCTGGGCGGCGAACGCGGCGGCGAGGCGGTTTTTTCCGGCATCAACTTTGCCCTTGGCAAAGGCCAGGCGCTGATCGTCACCGGGCCGAACGGCGCGGGAAAATCGACGCTGCTCAGGGTCGTTGCCGGGTTGCTGCCGGTGGCGGCAGGCCGTTTGCTTGTCGAAGGTGGCGGTGAGGATTTTCCGTCGGTCGCCTCGGCCTGCCACTATCTCGGCCACCAGAACGCGATGAAGACGGCGCTGAGCGTGGCGGAAAATCTGCGCTTCTGGCGCGATTTTTCGGGCGCGGATTTCTTGAGCGCCGAAGAGGCGCTGGCAATGGTCGGGCTTGACGGTATCGGCCATCTGCCGTTCGGCTATCTCTCCACCGGGCAACGCCGCCGCGCGGCGATCGCAAAACTGCTGGTCAGCCGGCGGCCGCTGTGGCTGCTCGACGAGCCGACGGCCGGATTGGACAAGGCTTCGGAAGAGCGATTCGGCCGGCTGATGCGGGAGCATCTGGACGAGGGAGGGATGATTGTCGCAGCCACCCATCTGCCGTTGGGGTTGGAAGGGGCACAAGGGTTGGTTATGGGGGAAACTGGGTAATGTCGGCATTCCTTCGCACCCCCCTCTGTCCTGCCGGACATCTCCCCCGCAAGGGGGGAGATTGGATGTCACCTCGGCTTTCGCCAATCACTGACGTTGAAGAAGAGATGCCTTGCGCGGAACTGCTAATCTCCCCCCTTGCGGGGGAGATGTCCGGCAGGACAGAGGGGGGTGGGCGGGAACGCCATCGTGTGAAAAAAGGCGGCTGCTCTGCAGGAGCGGCTCGCCTATGCTAGCCCTCTTCCTGCGCGATATCCGCCTGAGTATCCGGGCCGGCGGCGGGGCGCTGACCGGCGTGATCTTCTTTCTCGCGGTGATCGCCACGATCCCCTTCGGCGTCGGGCCGGACCTCAATCTGCTTGCCCGCATCGGCCCGGCGATCCTGTGGATCGGCGCCTTGCTGGCTTGCCTGCTCGGTCTCGACCGATTGTTCCAGGCCGACCGGGAAGACGGCTCGCTCGATCTGCTGGTGCTCGGCGACGACCGGCAGATGCTGGCGCTGACCGTGCTGACGAAATGCCTGGCGCATTGGGCAGGAAGCGTGCTGCCGCTGGTCATCGCCGCACCCTTGCTCGGCCTGTTCATGAACATGGAGCCGATCGGGATCGGCGCCACGGCGCTGACCCTTCTGGTCGGCACGCCGGCGATTACCTTCATCGGCGCTGCCGGTGCGGCGGTGGCGGTGGCACTGCCGCGTGGCGGGCTGCTGATCTCGGTGCTGGTGCTGCCGCTGACCATCCCGGTGCTGATCTTCGGCGTCTCGGCAAGCTATGGCGCGGTGGCGAACCCTGATCCGTTTCTGCAGCCTTTCCTCATTCTTGCCGCGCTGACCTTGTTTCTTGCCGTGCTGGGGCCGGTTGCGGCAGCGTTGGCGCTGCGCCATGGAACCGACTGATGGGGCCGGCCATCGTTCGTGATTACGCCATCGTTGGTGATTACAGGGCGTCAAAGGCTGCGGCGCTGCTGTCGATTGCGAAGCCGATGGCGCAGGGTTAAAGGAAGGCATGTTGGAACGAAGCGAAATGGTCCGGCTGAAAGGTTTTGCACCGGAGGAGCGACCCCTATGAGCGCGCATGCGCTCTATGTGACCGCTGCCTATGCCATCACGGCCGTGGTGCTGGCCGGGCTGATCGGCTGGATCCTGCTCGACCAGCGTGCACGCAGACGAGACCTCGCCGAACTGGAAGCGTCCGGCGTGCGGCGGCGCTCCGACAAGGCGGGGAAATCATGAGCATGGAGACGGAAACGCCGGCGCGCTCACGCCGCCTGATCGTGCTGTTGCCGCTGCTGATTTTCCTCGGGCTGGCGGGGCTGTTCCTGACGCAGCTGCTGTCCGGCCGCGACACGTCGGAAGTGCCATCGGCGCTGATCGGCCTGCCGGCGCCGCAGACCAATCTGCCGGCGCTGGAGGGCATGAATTTGCCGGGGCTCGATTCCAGGCAGTTCGCCGGCAAGGTTACGCTCGTCAACGTCTTCGCGTCGTGGTGCGGGCCGTGCCGCGACGAACATCCGCTGCTGCTGGCGCTGTCGCAGGACAAGCGCTTCGTCATCGCCGCCCTCAACTACAAGGACCAGCCGGAAAACGCCCGCCGGTTCCTCGGCGATCTCGGCAACCCGTTCCAGGCGATCGGCGTCGACACGGCAGGGCGCGCGGCGATCGACTGGGGGGTCTACGGCGTGCCGGAAACCTTCGTCGTCGGCAAGGACGGCAAGATCGCCTACAAGCACGTCGGCCCGCTGACGCCGGGCTCAGCACAAGCGCTGCTGCTGCCGGAGATCGAGAAGGCGCTGGCAGCACCCGGCTGATGGCCCCGCCGTTTCGTCATTCTTGGGTCTTCACTCCGCTTTGCGTCGTTACGCCCAAGGATTACGAACGTGATAGGTCGACCGAAGATTCAGCCGTAGACCTGCTTGTGGACCTGGTAGAGCATTTCGCTGCGGTCGGCGCGCATGTCGGCCAGATCGCGGCTGGAAAACGAGTCGATTTCGGCGATGAGGCGGTTGTATTGCCGGCGCTTGGCGATGCTGGTGCGAGCGCGGCTCATGAGGCTGTCGAGAATCATAGCGAGGTTCCTTCTGTGCCGCATTGTTGCGGCAGGTTGTTCCTCCCTGATCGATACGCAGCATGACATAGTTATGGTGCATCGCAAAAAGAAGATGTTGCAATGCACCATTGCGCTGGGCGCATAGCCGGTTAACGGTGCATTGGGCTGTCATTTGGGTTTTGCCATCTGTGCAAGGGCGGCGTTGCCCGTCTCCGTCAAGATGCGGTGAGACCGGTATCAACGATCTTGCCATATCGATCGCCGGCTGGCTTGATCGCGCCGGCACCAACGATTTGCATGACCCAGGAGAAAACCATGGCCGCCGAAGACTACGAAATTCTCGATCCACGCTTTGCGCGGCTGTTCAACGGCAATGCGCAGGTGGACAAGCTGTTCACCGGATGCCGGTGGGCCGAAGGACCGGCCTGGTTTGCGGCCGGCCGTTATGTGGTCTGGTCCGACATTCCCAACAACCGAATGCTGCGCTACGACGAGACCGACGGCAGCGTCAGCGTGTTCCGGCAGCCGTCGGGCAATTCCAACGGCAACACCGTCGACCGGCAGGGCCGGCTGGTCACTTGCGAGCATTCGGGCCGCCGCGTCAGCCGCACCGAGCATGACGGCTCGATCACCACCATAGCCGACAAATGGCGCGGCAAGCGGCTGAACTCGCCCAACGATGCGGTGGTCAAGTCAGATGGTTCGATCTGGTTCACCGACCCGACCTACGGCATCGATACGGATTATGAGGGCGACAAGGCCGAGAGCGAGATCGGCGCCTGCCATGTCTACCGGGCCGACCCCGGCACCGGCGAGATCGAAGCGGTGATCACCGACATGATCAGGCCCAACGGGCTTGCCTTCTCGCTCGACGAGAGCGAGCTCTACGTCGTCGATACCGGCCGCACGCATGGCGCGCAGAATCCGGCGCATATGCGCGTGTTCGATGTCGGCGAGGGCGGCAAGAAGGTCTCAGGCGGAAAGGTCTTCGCCGATTGCACGGCCGGCCTGTTCGATGGTTTCAGGCTAGACGACCAGGGGCGGATCTGGACCAGTGCCGCCGACGGCATCCATTGCTACGATCCGGACGGGACGCTGATCGGCAAGATCAAGGTGCCGGAAGTCGTCGCCAATTGCGTGTTCGGCGGCAACAAGCTGAACTGCCTCTACATCGCCGGCACGACCTCGCTCTACATGGTCCGGCTGATGGTCAACGGCGCAAAGACATTTTGAGCGGCCCTGGGGTCTTCGAAGAGGTCGCTGCGCGCGACTGGTTCGGCGGCGAGACCAATGTCGAGACGTTGAGACGGAAGGAAGTTTGCGAGAGGCTGCGGGACAGCGCCCCCCCTCTGCCCTGCCGGGCATCTCCCCCACGTGGGGGGAGATCGGCAGCTTTGTCGCCGACGCCCTTAGCGTTCGCTCCGCCCGGGATAACGAAAGCACGGTGGCCGCCGCTTAACGCGACCGGATGAAATCGGCGAATTCCGAAATGGCGTTGTGCATTGCCAGTTGGCTTGCCGGCTCCGACAGGATTTTGTCCACCTCCGGTGGCCTCTTGCCGAGCAGGGCGATTTCGAGCGCGGTGTCTTCAAAAAGCGCGAAAGACATGGTGCGCATGATCTCGGCCAGAGCCGCGCGGGCAAACAGCGAGCGCGGCGAGGCGTGCACCAGCATGGCCGGCTTGGCGACAGCGGCGTCGCGCGACACCAGCCAGTCGAGCGCGTTCTTCAGCCCGCCCGGTACGCCATGGGCATACTCAGGGCAGGAGACGATCACGCCGTCAGCGGCGGTGACCGCGTCGATCAGCGCGGATGCTTGCGGTGGCGTCCGCTCGCCTTCGTCATCCGGATTGAAAATCGGCAGCCGGCCAAGCCCGTCATAGACGGATACGCGACAGTCCGGCGGCGCGTTTTGCGCGAGCGCCGCGACCAGGGCCGAATTGGTCGAGGCGGCGCGCAGGCTGCCGGAAATGGCGAGGATGTTCAGCAAAGGCTTAGAGGCGGGCTCGGGCGATTCGTGGTCGGGCACACTACCACATGGTGTGTTTGTATTCTTCGTCCAGCCAGCGGTCGGTCGCCTCGGCCGAATCGGCGAGCGCCAGCTGGTCGCGCAGGATCTGGCCGAGCGTCGGCAGCGTCGCGCGGTCGTACCAGGTTTCCGGCTTCCACAGATCGGAGCGCATGAAAGCCTTGGCGCAATGCATGTAGGCGGCCTTGACCGTCACCAGGACGACGCTTTGCGGTTCCTTGCCGTCGACGGCGAGCCGCTCGCGCAGGCCCGCATCGACGGTGATGCGGGCGTCGCCATTGACGCGCAGCGTCTCGTTCATGCCCGGGATGAGGAAGAGCAGCCCGACCGAAGGGTTGAGAAGAATGTTCTCCAGCGTGTCGAGCCGGTTGTTGCCGGGCCGGTCGGGGATGGCGATGGTCTTCTCGTCGAGCACGGCGGCAAAGCCCGGCCTGTCGCCCTTCGGCGTCACATCGGCATTGCCGGCGCCGTCGGAGGAGCCGATCAGCACGAAGGGGCTTTTGCCGATAAAGG
Source organism: Mesorhizobium sp. WSM4814 (assembly GCF_055811595.1). NCBI lineage: Bacteria > Pseudomonadati > Pseudomonadota > Alphaproteobacteria > Hyphomicrobiales > Phyllobacteriaceae > Mesorhizobium > Mesorhizobium sp. WSM4814. The sequence goes on along the minus strand of NZ_JBVVQT010000020.1, from coordinate 53,488 downwards.
AACGGCTGTGGCCATCCAGCGCCTTCAGTTCCTTGCGGATCGAGCCGTCGGTCGGCCGAGGCGTCTTGTAGATCGTTCTCAGCTCTTCGCGCGTGGTGACGAATTCCATGCCGTCTCCTTGATCGTTACTTGCCGGGCCCTTCCGTTCCGGTCTTGCCTTCAAGCGAATGGCGCATGATCAGCGGCATCTGGCTGAAGGTGAAGAGAAGGGTAATGGGCATGATGCCCCAGACCTTGAAGGTAACCCAGGCGTCAGTGGAAAAATTCCGCCAGACGACTTCGTTGACAAGGGCCAGGAACAGGAAAAACAGGCCCCAGCGGAAAGTGAGTTTCTTCCAGCCCTCGGCATCGAGGCTGAAGGCCGAATCGAAGACGTAGCCGAGCAGCGACTTGCCGAAGAACAGGCCGCCGAGCAGCACGCCGCCGAACAGCATGTTGACGATTGTCGGCTTCATCTTGATGAAGATGTCGTCCTGCAGGTAGAGCGTCAGGGCGCCGAAGACGAAGACGACGACGCCCGACACCATCGGCATGATCGGCAAGGTGCGGGTGAGCAGCCAGGACGCGGCCAGCGCGATCGCGGTCGCGGCCATGAACAGGCCGGTGGCGACGAAGATCGGTCCGCCGAATTCGGCCAGCACCGGAAATTTCTGCGACAGCCATGCGCCACGGGCGTTGGCGAAGAAGAACACCATCAACGGGCCGAGCTCCAGCACCAGCTTGAGCAGCGGATTGACGCCTTCCTTCTTCTGTTTCTGCGGGTCGGACGGGTCGCGTTCGAGGATGCGCGGGTTCATAGGCTTTCCTTCTTGCGCATGATCCTGTCCAAAAAGTCTGCAACTTTTTGGGATCAAGCTTGTTATGCCACTCCAGCGATCGCCCTGGCGAACTCGCTTGCGGAGAATGGTTCGAGGTCGTCGACCTGTTCGCCGACGCCGATGAAATAAACCGGCAATTTGTGCTTTGCCGCAATCGCGACCAGAATACCGCCGCGTGCCGTGCCGTCCAGCTTGGTCATCACCAGGCCGTTGACGCCGGCGATATTGCGGAAGATCTCGACCTGGTTGAGCGCGTTCTGGCCGGTGGTGGCGTCGACCGTCTGCAGCACGGTGTGCGGCGCCTCCGGATCGAGCTTGCCCAGCACCCGGACGATCTTTTCGAGTTCCGCCATCAGCTCGGTCTTGTTCTGCAGCCGCCCGGCGGTGTCGATGATCAGCACGTCGGAGCCGGCTTGCCTGGCCTGTTCGAAGGCATCGTAGGCGAGGCCGGCGGCGTCGGCGCCAAGCTTCGAGGCGATGACCGGCGACCTGGTGCGCTCGCCCCAGATCTTCAATTGCTCGATCGCCGCGGCACGGAACGTGTCGCCGGCGGCGAGCATCACCGACAGGCCGCCGTGGGTGAGCTTTGCCGCCAGCTTGCCGATGGTCGTGGTCTTGCCGGTGCCGTTGACGCCGACGACAAGGATGACATGCGGCTTGTGGCTGAGGTCGAGCTCCAGCGGCAAGGCGACATGGGTCAGCACCTTCTCCACCTCGGTCGCCATGATGGCGCGCACTTCCGTCTCGGAGACGTCCTTGCCGTAGCGGCTGGCAGCCAGCGAATCGGTGATGCGCAAAGCCGTCTCCATGCCGAGATCGGCGCGGATCAGCACGTCCTCCAGATCCTGCAGCGTGTCCTCGTCGAGCTTGCGCTTGGTGAAGACGCCGGCGATGTTGCCCGACAGTTCCCGGGAAGAGCGGGCGAGCCCCTCCTTCATGCGCTGGAACCACGAGCGTTTCGGCGCCGGTTCCGGCGCCTTCTGCGGCTCGGCTCTCTGCTCGACCTTCCTGGTGACGGTGACCTTGCCGGGAGCCGGCTTTGGCTCCGGTGGCGGTTGCGGAACGGGCTCGCGCTTTACCTCCCCATCGAGGGGAGGGTGGGGCGCTGGAATGGCTTCAGGTTCGGGCGCAATCTCCGCAAGGACCGGCTTTGCCTCGACTGGCGCCGGCTGGCGAATCGGGGGCGGGATTTCGGCCGCCGGCGTCTCAGGCTCGGGCGCAGTTAAGGGGGTCCCGGCTGGCGGTGCGGCATCTTGCGCAGGTCCGCGCTGCCCCTCACCCTTACCCTCTCCCCGTGAAGGACGGGGAGAGAGGGGCGTCAGCGCAGGCGCTTCTTCTTTGCCGCTTGCAAAAGGAAGCTCGGCGAAACGATCCGCCCCCTCCTCCCCATCACTATACGGGGAGAAGGTGCCGGCAGGCGGATGAGGGGCAGCGCCAGCCTCTGATGCCTGAGGCTCAGTCTGCACGATTTCTGGCTGCGTCAGCTCTGGTTCGGGAGCCGCCGGAATCTCCTCTGGCGCCGGCTCCTCGGCAGGCGGCTGCAACTCCTCGACCGGACCAGGCTCCGGCTGGACGTCCGGCGCGGGGGGAATGATCGGGGCGGGCTCGGCCGCTTCAACAGGCGTCGGTTGCGGCGCGGAAGGTGCCTCTGGTTCGATTGGGGGCGCAGCTTCTGCTTCGGGCCGGGGCTCTTCGCGTTTCAAAAATTCCGGAACGGCCTGCTCCGCCGCCGGTTTCAGCGCCTCGAGCGCGTCCCATTTGATCGGCGGCAGCGGTGCGGTCTCGTCGATCCGCTCCTCGACCACTTCCTTCTTGCCGAACGAAAATATCTTCTTGAAAAAACCAGCCATGTTCTTGCGTCTCAGGCGGCGCGGGCGGCAAACGGCGCCGCGATCAGTCTGACACCGTCATCGCCGGCGATAGCGGCGTCAACGATTTCGCCCGGCGCGCCGGCGGAGACCGCAGCGAGCGTGAACCCTTCGGTGCGGCCGAGCCCGTCGCGCTCGACCAGGATCGACTGGCGTGTTCCGGCGAGCGAGGAAAGGTGGCTGCGATAGGCGGTGTCACCGGCGGCGCGCAGCCGTGCCGCACGCTGCTTGACCAGTTCGCGGCGAAGCTGCGGCATGCGCGCGGCGGGGGTGCCTTCGCGCGGCGAAAACGGAAAGACGTGGAGATGCGTCAGGCCGCATTCCTCGACGATCTCCAGCGATTTTTCGAACATGGCGTCCGTCTCGGTCGGGAAGCCGGCGATGATGTCGGCGCCGAAGACGATGCCGGGACGCAATTTGCGCAAATCCTGGCAAAAACGGATCGACTGATCCCGGTTGTGCCGGCGCTTCATCCGTTTCAGGATCATGTCGTCACCGGACTGCAGCGACAGATGCAGATGCGGCATCAGCCGGGGCTCGGTGGCGATGGCGTCGAGCAGATCGTCGTCAGCCTCGATCGAATCGATCGAGGAAAGGCGCAGGCGTTTCACGTCAGGCACCTGCTTCAGGATTGTCTTGACCAATTTGCCGAGTTTCGGGCTGCCCGGCAGATCGGCGCCGAAACTGGTCATGTCGACGCCGGTCAGCACGATCTCGGCATAGCCATTGCCGCTCAGCCGCTTGACCTGCTCGACCACGGCGCCCATCGGCACCGAGCGCGAATTGCCGCGGCCATAGGGGATGATGCAGAAGGTGCAGCGGTGGTCGCAGCCGTTCTGAACCTGGACGAACGCCCGCGCCCGGCCTTCGATGGCGTCGACCATGTGGCCGGCCGTCTCGCGCACCGAAAAGATATCGTTGACGCGAGCCTTCTCGGTGTCGTTGACGCCGAAATCCGGCAGCGCGCGATAGGAATGCGCCTTCAGCTTTTCCTCATTGCCAAGGACGAGATCGACCTCGTCCATGGCGACGAAATTCTGCGGCTCGGTTTGCGCGGCGCAGCCGGTGACGATGATGCGGGCCTGCGGGTTCTCGCGGCGGGCCTTGCGGATCGACTGTTTTGCCTGGCGCACCGCCTCGCCGGTGACGGCGCAGGTGTTGAAGATGATGGCGCCGCCTTCCAGCGCGCCAAGGCCGGCGCTTTCCGCCTCTCGCCGCATCACCTCGGATTCATAGGTGTTCAGCCGGCAGCCGAAGGTGACGACGTCAACACTTTTGGGAAGAGCGGGACCCTTCTTGGCAAGTGCGGCCATCAGGCGGCGCTTTCGGTGTCGCGGGCCCACACGCCGGTCGCCGGCTCGAAGCTGCCGGAAAATTCCCATTCGGCGGCGCCGGTGAGGATGACGTGGTCGTCGCCGCGCCACTCGACATGCAAGGAGCCACCTCCGGGCGTCACCAGGGAGACGCTGCGTCCGGTCCGCCTGGTGCGCGCGGCAGCGACGGCGGCGGCACAGGCCGCTGTGCCGCATGCCTTGGTCAGGCCGGCGCCGCGCTCCCAGGTGCGGATGACCATCGTCTCGGTCGAGGTCACCCGCGCGATGGTGATGTTGGCGCGTTCGGGGAAGATCGGGTGGTTTTCGAGCAGCGGACCGAAGCGGTCGAGCTCATAGGACCAGACGTCGCGATCGACCCAGAAGATGGCGTGCGGATTGCCCATCGACACCACCGAGGGCGAGTGCAGCACCGGCGCGTCGATCGGGCCGACCTGCAGCTCGATCATGCGGGTATCGCGGAATTCCTCGGCGAGCGGAATATCCTGCCAGCCGAAATGCGGCTTGCCCATGTCGACCGAGATCAGCCCGTCGGCATGTTCTTCAGCGTTGAGAATGCCGGCGACGGTCTCGAAGGCGAATGTCTTCTGGCCGGTCTCGGCGGCAAGCGCCTGCACCACGCAGCGCATGCCGTTGCCGCAGGCCTGCGCGCCGGTTCCGTCGGAATTCAGGATGTCGATGAAAAAGGCAGTGCCCGGCGTTCTGGCGTCGTGGATCGCCATGATCTGATCGAACTTCGTCGCGGCATCGGCATTGAGCGCAAGGGCGGCAGCCGGCGCCACCCGGTCGGCGCGACCGCGCATGTCGGCAACGATGATTTCGTTGCCAATGCCGTTCATCTTGGCGAAGGGGGCAGTGCTTGCCATGGATCGAAGGTCTCATGCCGGTTTGGCGCCTATATGGCGGATAGCGGCCGGAATTACCAGTGCGAGACGCCAGCGCGCCGTGCATCGACTTGGACGCACAAAGTACGCTCTGACATTTTTAAACCTGCGCATCGTGCTTTCTGAAAATCGATTCCGATTTTCGGGCCGATGCGGCTAAAGCGCGTCGCGTTTGAGCCGATTCATGCAACGCGCTTTAGGTTCTTGTTTTATCCATGTCGTTATCGCAATACCGCTACGCACTTTTGCGCGACATGCATTACGCCACCGCCAAGACGCCAAGCATGACCAGCAGGAAGATGATCAGCACGATGCCGATGAGAATGCGGGCGCCGGTGGCGGCGGCTCCGGCCAATGCCGGCATGCCGAGCAGGCTGGCCGCGGCCGCGATTATCAGAAGAATGACAATCCATTTGATCATGGGAAATCCCTCGCAGCCGACGGTTGTGGACCACCACCAACGCGTTTACGACGTCCCGAGTTCCCCCGGGGGTCTCTGGGGTCGCCAGCCTAGAGCGCCGGCACGTCCCAGACTTCGCCGGGACGCAGGGCGCGAAAGCGTTCTTGCGGGACACCTTGATCGTCGAGGGCCTCGCCAAGCTTTCTTGCCGGCTCGTCGATCGGCTCGTTGGTGAGCCGGAACGTGCCCCAATGGCAGCCGGCGGCATAGGCGGCGTCGCACAACAGCATGCCTTGCACCGCCTCCTCCGGGTTCTGGTGGTGTGGCGCCATGAACCAGCGCGGCTCGTAGGCGCCGATCGGCAGGATGGCGATGCGGAAGCCGCCGTGCCTTTCGGCCATCAACCGGTAGTTGATGCCATCATGGAAACCGGTGTCGCCGGCGAAATAGACTTTTCCGCCCGGCGTCTCGACCACAAAGCCCGCCCACAGGGCCATGCGCCGATCTCGGGTGCCGCGTGCCGACCAATGGTGCACCGGCTCGACATGGACGGCGACGTCGTTGCCGATCTCGACCCGTTCGCCCCAGTCGTGCACGGAAAGCCGCATGCCGGGAACGCCGACATCGATGATGGCGTCGTTGCCGAGCGGCGTCAGCACCAGCGGGTCGTGCTTTGTCTTCAGCCGCTTCAGCGTGGCGAGGTCGAGATGATCGTAGTGGTTGTGGCTGACCAGCACGAGGTCGATCGGCGGCAGGTTGGAGAAGGCGATGCCCGGCGGATTGACCCGTTTCGGCCCGGCAAAGGCGAGCGGCGAGGCGCGCCGCGACCAGACCGGGTCGGTGAGGATGTTCAGGCCGGCTGTCTGGATGAGCAGCGTGGAATGGCCGACCATGGTCAGCCTCAGTTCGGAGCCGTCGATCCGTTTGGCCGGTGTCGCCTGATGAAACGGACTTGGATTCGCCGACGGCCATTTCGAGCGTTCGCCGCCCAGCTGCCACTTCAAAAGATCGGAAAAGCGGGCAGGCAACTTGCCGTTGGGATTGAAGAACAAGGTGCCGTCGAAATGATCGCTGGGCGGCCCGCTATAGTAGCGGTTGGCCGCCCTTTTCCTCGCAGCCAAGATTTCGCCTCCGGCAAGGTTCGGTTTCATCAGAGATAGGACCGAAGCGGGCTGGCGCAAGCATTTGGCGGCCGGACGCCAAGGGCAGGCCTGTCCTGGCAAACCGCTGCGCAGTCTCGCGTCAGACCCCCAGGGCAGGTTTTCGGGCGGCACGCATTTGTGGCAAAGTTGCAACAGGTGCCGCCGCAAATGCTATTTTAACCATACAGGGTTGAAATTTTGCCACCTTCTCCGTCTTGGTAAAGGAGATATTGTGCGGACGGCAGCCCGGCCGGATCCGACGGAGGTTTGAAATGAATTTTTCGAAAACCGGTCTGCTGGCCGTATCGCTGGCCGCGCTCTTTGCGAGCGGCTGTTCAACGTCACGGTTCTCGCCGATGGACCAGCAGCCGGCGCCGCTGCAAGCCGCGCCCTCCGGCAAGGTGACCGCAAACCAGCTGCCGCCGCCGGCGTCTCCTGGCACCGCCGACCCGTCGAAATTTCCGACGGCGCCGCAAGGCACGCCCCAGGTCGCCTCGCTGCCGCCGGACGGAACGGCTCCGGCCGGAGCCCCGGATCTTACCGCAAGCAGCGTCGCCGGCGTGTGGAAGGCCAGCGTGTCCGGCCAGAGCTGCCAGGTGGCGACGCCGCAAACCAAATTCGGCTCCGGCTATCGGGCTGGACCACTGCATTGCCCGGCACCGATCGACGGCATCAAATCCTGGAACGTCGCCGGCAAGCAGCTGACGCTGTACGACGCGAATGGCGGCACGCTGGCACGGCTCTATTCCTCGGGCGGAGAGAAATTCGACGGCCAGACTTCCAACGGCCTGCCGATCTCGCTTACAAGAGGCTGACCCGCCCGCCCCTATTGTTTTTACGCGATTCCGGGCCGAAAACCGCGACACGCTTTTCCCGGAATTGCTCTCTTTTGTTTTTACGCAATTCCGGACAGAAAACCGCTACACATTTTTCTTGGAATTGCTCCGGAACGACGTGATCGATGCATCTGCGCGACGGCCTTCAGACCCATGCGACCGTCCGGCAGCGCTACGACCATCTGGTTGTGTCAGGCGTGATCGACCGCGATCGGGCGCAGGAGCGGGTCGTTGCGGCACTCGACCGGCTGATCGACGAGATTTCGGCAAAACGGCTGGCGCACAAATCGAGCGCGCTGGGCTGGCTGTTCGCTCGCAAGCGCGAGACGCGCGAGGCCGTCAAGGGCCTCTATATCCACGGCGGCGTCGGCCGCGGCAAGACCATGCTGATGGACATGTTCTTCGAACTGGTGCCGGTCCGGCGCAAGCGGCGTGTGCATTTCAACGATTTTATGGCCGATGTGCAGGACCGCATCCAGAAGCACCGGCAGGCGCGTAAAGAGGGCACCGTCAGGGAAGACGACCCGATCGCGCCGGTGGCCCGCGCGTTGGCCGAGGAAGCCTGGGTGCTGTGCTTCGACGAGTTTTCCGTCACCGACATCGCCGATGCGATGGTCCTGTCGCGGCTGTTCTCGGCGCTGTTTGCCAACGGCGTCGTGCTGGTCGCCACGTCCAATGTCGCGCCGCAGGATCTCTACGGCGACGGCTTGAACCGCAAGCTTTTCCTTCCCTTCATCGGCATCCTGGAGCGGCATGCGCAGGTGATTGCCCTCGATGCCGACAAGGACTATCGGCTGGACAAGCTCAGCCGCCTGCCGGTCTATGTCACCCCTGCCGATGCCGCCGCCGATGCCGTCCTCGACGAGGCCTGGAACGTGATGACGCATGGCAGGCCGACGCAGGCAGCGGCCCTGACGGTAAAGGGCCGGCAGGTCGTCGTGCCGCGCGCCGCCGGCGACGCGGCGCGGTTTTCCTTTGCCGATCTCTGCGAAAACCCGCTCGGCGCCCGCGATTTCCTGGCGATTGCCGGCCGCTTCTCGACCGTCTTTATCGATCATGTGCCGGTGCTTGGCGAAGGCATGCGCAACGAGGCGAAGCGCTTCATCCTGCTGGTAGACACGCTCTACGACCATCATGTGCGGCTGGTGGTGAGCGCCGCCGCACCGCCAGCGGAGCTTTATACGGCCAGGCGCGGCAACGAGGTCTTCGAGTTCGAGCGCACCGCGTCGCGGCTGATCGAGATGCAGAGCCACGAATGGCTGGAAGACTGGGTGGAGCGGCAGAAGGCGACGTTGACCGAAGCGCAGCAGGCTCGGGCCTGAAGATGGTCTCCGGAAGGTCGCGATCCTTCGCGCCCCCCTCCCTCCCGCCGGCAATGGCCATGAGGCAAAATAATCCAGCCTGACCCGGTTCATAGAACACATCTTCGGCGACCCGCATCACAAGCGCGTCATCGCCGGGAAACAGCCTTCTTATTTCCATCTTCATTGCGTAATTTTCCCCAAGTCGGCTTACGAACTTTGACGTTTACGTAAATCCCATCTCATCTAACCGATTGAAAAATCTCACTCCAAAATAATCGTTTGAATATTCTATGCGCCGGGGCTATTGGGTGCGGCGAAATCTTCGCGGCTTCCCCGCCGCATTCCGGCCTCCTTCCTCCGACGCCGTCATCCAATTCGTTAAGGGATTTGGGCGCCGTCACAGTCTAAAGGGAAAACATCCTGACATGGCACGCAACAAGATAGCGCTCATCGGCTCGGGCATGATCGGCGGCACGCTCGCCCACATGATCGGCCTCAAGGATCTCGGCGACGTTGTGCTGTTCGATATCGCCGAGGGCATTCCGCAAGGCAAAGGGCTGGATATCGCGCAGTCGTCGCCGGTCGATGGCTTCGATTCGAGGCTGACCGGCGTCAACGATTATGCCGGCATCGAGGGTGCCGACGTCTGCATCGTCACCGCCGGCGTGCCGCGCAAGCCCGGCATGAGCCGCGACGACCTTTTGGGCATCAATCTGAAGGTCATGGAGCAGGTTGGCGCGGGTCTCAAGAAATACGCGCCGAAAGCCTTCGTCATCTGCATCACCAACCCGCTCGACGCCATGGTCTGGGCGCTGCAGAAGTTCTCCGGCCTGCCGAAGAGCCATGTCGTGGGCATGGCCGGCGTGCTCGACAGTTCGCGCTTTCGCTATTTCCTGGCCGAAGAATTCAAGGTGTCGGTCGAGGATGTCACCGCCTTCGTGCTCGGCGGCCATGGCGATTCCATGGTGCCGATGATCCGCTATTCGACGGTCGCCGGCATCCCGCTGCCCGACCTCATCAAGATGGGCTGGACCTCGAAGGAAAAGCTCGACCAGATCGTGCAGCGCACCCGCGACGGCGGCGCCGAGATCGTCGGCCTGCTCAAGACCGGCTCGGCCTTCTACGCACCGGCCGCCTCGGCGATCGCCATGGCCGAAGCCTATCTCAAGGACAAGAAGCGCGTGCTGCCCTGTGCTGCGCATCTCTCCGGCCAGTATGGTGTCAAGAACACCTATGTCGGCGTGCCGGTGGTGATCGGCGCCGGCGGTGTCGAGCGCGTCATCGAGATCGAGCTCGGCAAAGCCGAGCAGAAGATGTTCGACAATTCGGTGGCGGCGGTGCAGGGCCTGTGCGAGGCTTGCGTCAAGATCGCTCCGCAACTCGCCGCCAAATGATCCGCCGCCAAGTGACCCGCCAGTAAAGTGATCTGGAGACAACGCGCATGAACATCCATGAATATCAGGGCAAGGCGCTGCTGAAGGGCTTTGGCGCACCGGTGGCCGAAGGCGTGCCGGTGTTTAGGGCAAGCGAGGCGGAAGCCGCCGCCAAGGCACTGCCCGGCCCGCTCTATGTGGTGAAAAGCCAGCTCCATGCCGGCGGCCGCGGCAAGGGCAAGTTCAGGGAGCTTGGCCCCGACGCCAAGGGCGGCGTCAGGCTGGCGAAATCGGTGGCCGAGGTCGTCGCCAACGCCAAGGAAATGCTTGGCCACACGCTGGTCACCAAGCAGACCGGCCCCTCGGGCAAGCAGGTCAACCGCCTCTACATCGAGGATGGCGCCGACATCGAGCGCGAGCTCTATCTGTCGCTGCTGGTCGATCGCTCCGTCGGCCGCATCGCTTTCGTCGTTTCGACCGAGGGCGGCATGGACATCGAGGCGGTCGCCCACGACACGCCGGAAAAGATCATCACCGTCGCCATCGACCCGGAAAAAGGCATAACGGCGGATGATTTGAAAGAACTCAACGGCGCGCTGAAGCTCGACGGCGACGCCGCCAGGGACGGCGAGACGTTGTTCCCGATCCTCTACAAAGCCTTCGTCGAAAAGGACATGAGCCTGCTCGAGGTCAATCCGCTGATCGTCATGAAGAATGGCCGGTTGCGCGTGCTCGACGCAAAAGTGTCGTTCGACAACAACGCGCTGTTCCGCCATCCCGACGTGATGGAGCTGCGCGACATCACCGAAGAGGACGAGAAGGAGATCGAGGCGTCGAAATACGACCTCGCCTACGTCGCGCTCGACGGCAATATCGGCTGCATGGTCAACGGCGCCGGCCTCGCCATGGCGACGATGGATATCATCAAGCTCTACGGCGCCGAGCCCGCAAACTTCCTCGACGTCGGCGGCGGTGCGTCGAAGGAGAAGGTGACGGCGGCATTCAAGATCATCACCAAGGACCCGGCGGTCAAAGGCATCCTGATCAACATCTTTGGCGGCATCATGAAGTGCGACATCATCGCCGAAGGCGTTATCGCGGCGGTCAAGGAAGTCGGCCTGCAAGTGCCGCTGGTGGTGCGGCTGGAAGGCACCAATGCCGAACTCGGCAAGAAGATCATCAACGACAGCGGGCTCAACGTCGTCTCGGCCGACGACCTCGACGACGCGGCCAAGAAAATCGTGGCGGCGGTGAAGGGCTGAAGGGCAGTCGATGATCTCGACCCGACTTCTGTGTGCAATTGGACTCGGCTGCTTCGCCATGCCGGCGCACGCGGAAGAGATTACGGATGCAATGGTGCTCTATAAAAACATCTGTATCGCATCAAACGGCGATTTGACCAAAGCGGAGCAGTTGACGACGGAGAATGGATTTTCGATCGATTCTGACGACCATGGCAGGAAGACTTTCGACCGAACGACTGGAACTCTCCTAGCGCCGTTTGTCATACTCCAGTCGGCCGGATCTAAAGGGAATGAGTCTTTGCTCGATATCTGTGCGATCTTCGGAACTACGATTCGAATGGCAGAGTTTGATGGCTACGCTCGCTCGCGGGCTTTGATCGAGGTGCCAAAGGAGGAGGTTCTTGGCGATCTAGCGGACCTAAACTATGTCCGGATTTACGCAAACAAGGAGTGCCAGGCTGCTGGGGACGGCAGCGCCGCATGCATTGTTATCGGGACCATCTGCGACAAGCCGGTAGGCGAAAAGTTCACAGGGGTTTTCCGTTTTGGAACCCCTCGGCCTCGAGTGGGGAATCCTCTATGACCTTACCTCCATCCACAAGCGTGAAGGGCTGATCTGGTGCCTCCGCACAAGATAAACCTGGTCGAGGCGGCGGATCAGAAGATCAAAAAGGTCTTCGATCCGCATATCGCCGGCGACGTCAACGACGCCCAGGTCAAGATCGCCAAATTCGGTGACGTCTTCGACTGGCACGCGCATGACGACGAGGACGAAGCCTTCCTGGTGCTGCGCGGCCGCATCGCCATCGACTTTCGCGACGGCACGGTGGAGCTTGGCAGCGGCGAGTTCATCGTCGTGCCGCGTTCCGTCGAGCACCGGCCGCGCTCGCTGAGCGAGCAGCCGGTGGTGCTGATGTTCGAGCCGGCGACGACACTTAACACCGGCAACGCCAAGAGCGACCTCACCGTCGCCGATCTCAAGCGTCTCTAGACTATGGCGGCTCTGACGATGACCGCGCAGCCTTCCCCGATCAACGGTTTGTAAAAAGGACCACCATGTCCATTCTCGTCGACAAGAACACCAAGGTGTTGGTGCAAGGCCTGACCGGCAAGACCGGCACGTTCCATACCGAACAGGCTCTGGCCTATCACGGGACAAAGATGGTCGGCGGCATCCACCCCAAGAAGGGTGGCGAGACGTGGACCGGCGCCACGGCCGAGAGCTTGCCGATCTTTTCCACCGTCGCTGAAGGCAAGGCGAAGACCGGCGCCAATGCATCTGTCGTCTATGTGCCGCCGGCGGGCGCCGCCGAGGCGATCCTGGAAGCGATCGAAGCAGAGATCCCGCTGATCATCTGCATCACCGAGGGCATCCCGGTGATCGACATGATCAAGGTCAAGGCGCGGCTCGACCGCTCGACATCGCGGCTCATCGGCCCCAACTGTCCCGGCGTTCTGACCCCCAACGAATGCAAGATCGGCATCATGCCCGGCAACATCTTCCGCAAGGGCTCGGTCGGCGTTGTTTCCCGCTCGGGAACGCTTACCTATGAGGCAGTGTTCCAGACCACCAATGTCGGTCTCGGCCAGACCACCGCCGTCGGCATCGGTGGCGACCCCGTCAAAGGCACGGAGTTCATCGACGTGCTGGAGATGTTCCTCGCCGACGACGAGACACAGTCGATCATCATGATCGGCGAGATCGGCGGCTCGGCCGAGGAAGACGCCGCGCAGTTCCTCAAGGACGAAGCCAAGCGTGGCCGCAAGAAGCCGATGGCCGGTTTCATCGCCGGGCGCACGGCCCCGGCCGGCCGCACCATGGGTCACGCAGGCGCGGTGATCTCCGGCGGCAAGGGCGGCGCCGAGGACAAGATCGCGGCGATGGAATCGGCCGGAATAAAGGTTTCGCCGTCGCCGGCTCGGCTCGGCACGACGCTGGTCGAAGCGATAAAAGGTTAAGGCAGTAAGGGAGTAGGGCAGTATGGGAGTAGGGGAATAGGAAGAACGGGACGAACGATGGCTAGTGCCTGGTTTTCCCTACTGCCCTACTCCCTTACTGCCCTACTCCCCTCCAAAACAGGAGACGGAGCCAGGCTCCGCGGAAAAAATGGCAAGACAAGATCAGGCCAACGACCAATTTTCGCTTACCTCTTTCCTCTATGGCGGCAATGCCGATTACATCGACGCGCTCTACGCCGCCTATGAGGACGATCCCGCTTCGGTCGACCCCGAATGGCAGGATTTCTTCGCGGCGCTGAAGGATGACGCCGGCGATGTCCGCAAGAATGCCAAGGGCGCCTCATGGGCCAAGCCCTCGTGGCCGCTGCAGGCCAATGGCGAACTGGTCTCGGCGCTCGACGGCGATTGGGGCATCGTCGAGAAGCACATCGAGAAGAAGGTCCAGAACAAGGCGGTGATGAACGGGGTCACCCTGTCCGACGCCGACGTCCATCAGGCGACGCGCGATTCCGTCCGCGCCATCATGATGATCCGCGCCTACCGCATGCGTGGCCATTTGCACGCCAATCTCGACCCGCTCGGCATCGCCAAGCTCGAGGATTACAACGAGCTGTCGCCGGAAAACTACGGCTTCACATCAGCCGACTACGACCGCCCGATCTTCCTCGACAATGTGCTCGGGCTCGAATTCGGCACCATCCGGCAGATGCTCGACATCCTGACCCGCACCTATTGCTCGACGCTCGGCGTCGAGTTCATGCATATTTCCGATCCCGAGGAGAAGGCCTGGATCCAGGCGCGCATCGAGGGCACCGACAAGGAGATCTCCTTCACCGCCGCCGGCAAGAAGGCGATCCTGCAGAAGCTGGTCGAGGCCGAAGGCTTCGAGCAGTTCATCGACGTCAAGTACAAGGGCACCAAGCGCTTCGGCCTCGACGGCGCCGAGGCGCTGATCCCGGCGCTGGAGCAGATCGTCAAGCGCGGCGGCCAGCTCGGCATGAAGGAGATCGTGCTCGGCATGGCGCATCGCGGCCGGCTGAACGTGCTCTCCCAGGTGATGGCCAAGCCGCACCGCGCCATCTTCCACGAGTTCAAGGGCGGCTCGGCCGCGCCCGACGAGGTCGAGGGCTCGGGCGACGTGAAGTACCATCTCGGTGCTTCGTCGGACCGCGAGTTCGACGGCAACAAGGTGCACCTGTCGCTGACCGCCAATCCATCGCACCTGGAAATCGTCGATCCGGTGGTGATGGGCAAGGCGCGGGCCAAGCAGGACTCTCTGTTCGGCCGCAGCCGCGAAGAGATCGTGCCGCTGGAAGAGCGCGCCAAGGTGCTGCCGCTGCTCCTGCATGGTGACGCCGCCTTTGCCGGCCAGGGCGTGATTGCCGAAATCCTCGGCTTGTCCGGCTTGCGCGGCCACCGCGTCGCCGGCACGCTGCACTTCATCATCAACAACCAGATCGGCTTCACCACCAACCCGCGCTTTTCGCGCTCGTCGCCCTATCCGTCGGATGTCGCCAAGATGATCGAGGCGCCGATCTTCCACGTCAATGGCGACGATCCGGAAGCCGTGGTCCATGCCACCAAGGTGGCGATCGAATTCCGCATGAGGTTCCACAAGCCTGTCGTGGTCGACATGTTCTGCTACCGCCGCTTCGGCCACAATGAGGGCGACGAACCGGCCTTCACCCAGCCGATCATGTATCGCAACATCCGCAACCATAAGACGACGGTGCAGATCTATGCCGACCGGCTGATCGCCGAAGGCCATATCAGCCAGGCCGAATTCGACAAGCTGAAGGCCGACTGGCGGGCACATCTCGAGCAGGAATTCGAGGTCGGCCAGCACTATAAGCCCAACAAGGCCGACTGGCTGGATGGCGCCTGGTCGGGCCTGCGCACAGCCGACAACCAGGACGAACAGCGGCGCGGCAAGACCGCCGTGCCGGTCAAGACGCTGAAGGAAATCGGCAAGAAGCTGACCGAGGTGCCGAAGGAATTCGAGGCGCACAGGACGATCATGCGGTTTCTCGAGAACCGCCGCCAGGCGATCGAGTCGGGCGAAGGCATCGACTGGTCGACGGCCGAGGCGCTGGCCTTCGGCGCCATCCTGCTCGACGGCAATCCGGTCCGGCTGTCTGGACAGGATTCGGAGCGCGGCACGTTCTCGCAACGCCACTCCGTGCTCTACGACCAGCGCGACGAGACACGCTACATCCCGCTCAACAATCTGTCGGCGGCGCAGGCCGGTTTCGAGGTCATCAACTCGATGCTGTCGGAAGAGGCCGTGCTCGGCTTCGAATATGGCTACAGCCTGGCCGAGCCGAAGGCGCTGACGCTTTGGGAAGCGCAGTTCGGCGATTTCGCCAACGGCGCCCAGGTGGTGTTCGACCAGTTCATCTCGTCGGGCGAGCGCAAGTGGCTCAGAATGTCGGGCCTCGTCTGCCTGTTGCCGCATGGCTATGAAGGCCAGGGGCCGGAACATTCGTCGGCCAGGCTCGAGCGATTCCTGCAGCTTTGCGCCGAAGACAACATGCAAGTGGCCTACTGCACGACGCCGGCCAACTACTTCCACATCCTGCGCCGGCAGTTGAAGCGGGATTTCCGCAAGCCGCTGATCCTGATGACGCCGAAGTCGCTGCTGCGCCACAAGCGGGCGGTGTCGACGCTGCCGGAGATGTCGGGCGAAAGCGCATTCCACCGGCTGTTGTGGGACGATGCCCAGCAGCTCCCCGGCCAGGCGATAAAGCTCACCAAGGATTCGAAGATCCGCCGCGTCGTGCTCTGCTCGGGCAAGGTCTATTACGACCTCTACGAGGAGCGCGAGAAGCGCGGCATCAACGACATCTATCTGCTGCGCGTCGAACAGCTCTATCCGTTCCCGGCCAAGGCGCTGATCACCGAACTGTCACGCTTCCGCAACGCCGAGATGGTGTGGTGCCAGGAGGAGCCCAAGAACATGGGCGCCTGGTCGTTCATCGATCCCTATCTGGAATGGGTGCTGGCGCATATCGACGCCAAGCACCAGCGGGTGCGCTATACCGGCCGGCCGGCCGCCGCGTCGCCGGCGACCGGGCTGATGTCGAAGCATCTCGCCCAGCTTGCCGCCTTGCTCGAAGACGCGCTCGGTGAATAGAACAGAGTTCGGCGAATAGAACAGAACCGACAGAAAACGGACAGGCACAATGGCTACCGAAATCCGCGTCCCCACTCTTGGCGAATCCGTCACCGAGGCGACCATCGGCAAATGGTTCAAGAAGGTGGGCGACGCGATCGCCACCGACGAGCCGCTGGTCGAACTCGAAACCGACAAGGTCACGGTCGAAGTGCCGGCCGCGGCCGCAGGAACGCTCAGCGAGATCGCCGTCAAGGAAGGCGAGACGGTCGAAGTCGGTGCTTTGCTCGGCATGATTTCGGCGGGCAATGGGGCGAAGGCGGCAGCACCCGAAGCCGCGAAGCCGTCAACGTCCGAAGCGAAGCAGGACGCGGTATCGCAGGCCTCGGCGCCGACCGCCGCAGCCACCGTCAAGCAAGCCGCGGCCGAGACCGCCAAGATCGCCGGCGATGCCGGGCCGATCGAGGCGCGCGCGATGCCGCCGGCGCCAGCGGCGGCGAAGCTGCTGGCCGAGAGCAATCTCGCGGTCGACCAGATCTCGGGTTCCGGCAAGCGCGGCCAGGTGCTCAAGGGCGACGTGCTCGACGCGATCGCCAGGGGCGCTCCGTCGCAGCCTTCCGAGACGCCGAAGGCCCCTGCACCGGTCGCCGCCCGTGCGCCGTCCTCGGCCGACGACGCGTCGCGCGAAGAGCGGGTGCGCATGACCAAGCTGCGGCAGACCATCGCCCGCCGCCTCAAGGAAGCGCAGTCGACCGCCGCCATGCTGACCACCTTCAACGAGGTGGACATGAGCGCGGTGATGGCGCTCAGAACCAAATACAAGGACGTGTTCGAGAAGAAGCACGGCGTGAAGCTGGGCTTCATGGGCTTCTTCACCAAGGCCGTCATCCACGCGCTGAAGGAAATCCCTTCCGTCAATGCCGAGATCGACGGCACCGACATCATCTTCAAGAACTACGCCCATATCGGCGTCGCCGTCGGCACCGAAAAAGGCCTCGTTGTGCCTGTCGTGCGCGATGCCGATCAGATGGGAATAGCCGAGATCGAGAAGGAGATCGGCCGGCTGGGCATTGCTGCGCGTGACGGCAAGCTTTCCGTGGCCGATATGCAAGGCGGAACGTTTACGATTTCCAACGGCGGCGTTTACGGCTCGCTGATGTCGACGCCGATCCTCAATGCGCCGCAGTCGGGCATCCTGGGCATGCACAAGATCCAGGAGCGGCCGGTGGTGGTCGGCGGCCAGATCGTGATCCGGCCGATGATGTATCTGGCGCTCTCCTACGATCACCGCATCGTCGACGGCAAGGAAGCGGTGACCTTCCTGGTGCGGGTCAAGGAAAGCCTGGAGGATCCGGAACGGCTGGTGCTCGATCTCTAGGCCCGGTCGAGGTGAGCCGGAGAATGGATCTGCGCCACCGAATGAGTTCCTCTCCTTTGCACTCCGGAATGTTTTTCGCAGCTGTGCTCGCGGCCGGCATTGCGCAGACGGGATCGGCAGCCTTTGCCGCATGCCCGCTCGAACTCGCCGTCTATGGCGATGCCGAAAGTGCGGCCGAGATCGATTTCAGGCCGACCGGGGGATCGGCTGTCGTCACCAACACCTTCAAGATGGTGCTCGATAACGATGTCGTTCTCGACGGGATCGTCATGTGGACGCAAGGCGTGGCGCGGCCGCATGGTTCGCTGATGTACAAATGCCCGACAGGCGACGTCACCGGCGACGAGCTCGCCGCCTGCACGCTGTGGGAGGGGGTCGTCTACAGTGCGGATGACAAGGGCAACATCGCTCTGTTGCCGGCCGAAGGGGTAGATGCTCCGAAGACCCTGATCTTTCCCGACCTCGGACCGTCGCTGCAGAGGTCGACCGCCTATGGCGCCAACGGGTTTTCAAAGGTGCCGTGGGATGTTTTTTCGTTGAAGGGCTGTCAGGAATGAGCGCGGCCAAAAAAGTGCTGCTGGTGACCGGCGGCGGCCGCGGCATCGGCGCTGCCACATCCAGGCTTGCCGTCACGGCTGGATACCGTGTTGCGATCAACTACGCATCGAATGAGGCTGCTGCCACGGCGCTTGTCGAGGCAATCGAACAGGCCGGCGGCGAAGCGCTGGCCATCAAGGGCGACGTTGGCAGCGAGGCCGATATCCAGGCGATGTTCGAGAGGATCGATCATGTCTTCGGGCCGCTCGATGCGCTCGTCAACAACGCTGGCGTGGTCGACCAGAGGGCGCGTGTCGACGAAATGAGCGGAGCACGGCTGGAGCGCATGATGCGCATCAACGTCATTGGCCCCATGCTCTGTGCCCGCGAAGCGGTGAAGCGCATGTCGACCAGCCATGGCGGCAACGGCGGCGCCATCGTCAATGTCTCCTCGATTGCAGCGAGAATTGGCGGGCCGGGCGAATATGTCGACTACGCTGCCTCGAAGGGCGCGATCGATTCTTTCACGATCGGCCTGGCGCGCGAGGTAGCCGGCGAAGGCATTCGCGTCAACGCGGTCAGTCCAGGGATTGTCGATACCGAAATTCATGCCTCCGGCGGACAGCCGGATCGCGTCGAGAGGATGCGTCACGGCGTGCCGATGCAAAGGGCGGGGACCACCGAAGAGGTCGCCGCGGCAATTCTCTGGCTCCTGTCGGACGGGGCGTCCTATACGACAGGGGCGAATTTGGAAGTGGGCGGCGGCCGCTAATCCCAGCCAAGGCTGAGTGCAGACCAGAAGGACAAATCATGGCTTATGACGTCGTTATCATCGGATCGGGACCAGGCGGCTATGTCTGCGCCATCAAGGCGGCGCAGCTCGGCCTGAAAACGGCGGTGGTCGAGAAGAACCCGACCTTCGGCGGCACCTGCCTCAATATCGGCTGCATCCCGTCCAAGGCGCTGCTGCATGCCTCCGAGATTTTTTCTGAGGCCGGCCACTCCTTTGATACGCTGGGCGTCGAGATCGGCGCGCCGAAGCTCAATCTGGAAAAGATGATGGCGCACAAGGACGCGACAGTGGCGTCCAACGTCAACGGCGTCGCCTTCCTGTTCAAGAAGAACAAGATCGACAGCTTTCGCGGCACCGGCAAGGTCCTGTCTGCCGAAAAAGTGTCGGTGACCGGCGAGGACGGCAAGGTCGAGGAGATCGAGACCAGGAACATCGTCATCGCCACCGGCTCCGACGTCGCCGGCATTCCGGGGGTCAAGGTCGACATCGACGAGAAGGTAATCATATCGTCGACCGGCGCGTTGTCGCTGGACAAGGTGCCGGGCCACCTGGTGGTGGTCGGCGGCGGCGTCATCGGGCTGGAGCTCGGCTCGGTATGGGCGCGGCTCGGCGCCAAGGTGAGCGTCGTCGAGTTCCTCGACACCATTCTCGGCGGCATGGACGGCGAGGTCGCCAAACAGTTCCAGCGCATGCTGTCCAAGCAAGGCATCGAATTCAGGCTCGGCGCCAAGGTGACCGGTGTCGCCAAGGCCAAGAAGGGCGCCACCGTCACCTTCGAGCCGGTCAAGGGCGGCGCGGCCGAGACGATCGAGGCGGACGCGGTGCTGATCGCGACCGGACGCCGGGCCAATTCGGACAGTCTCGGGCTGAAGGAGGCCGGGGTCGAGATCGACGAGCGCGGCCGAGTCAAGACCGACGGCCATCTCACGACCAATGTCCCTGGCATCTACGCCATCGGCGACGTCATCGCCGGGCCGATGCTCGCCCACAAGGCCGAGGACGAGGGCGTGGCGGTGGCCGAGATCATTGCCGGCCAAGCCGGCCATGTGAATTACGGAGTGATCCCGAACGTCGTTTACACCAGTCCGGAAATCGCCTCGGTGGGCAAGACAGAGGAAGAGCTGAAGTCGGCCGGCATCGACTACAAGGCCGGCAAGTTTCCGTTCAGCGCCAATGGCCGGGCGCGCGCCATGCTGCACACCGACGGCTTCGTGAAGATCCTGGCGGACAAGCAGAGCGATCGCGTGCTCGGCGTCCACATCGTCGGCTTCGGCGCCGGCGAGATGATCCACGAGGCGGCGGTGCTGATGGAGTTCGGCGGCTCGTCGGAAGATCTTGCCCGCACCTGCCACGCCCATCCGACGATGTCGGAAGCGGTGAAGGAAGCGGCACTGGCGACCTTCTTTAAGCCGATCCACATGTAGGCCTTCCCAAGGAACTCCGGCAGCCATCTGACGGCTCAAACAAAAACGGCCCGCTTTTCAGCGGGCCGTTCGTATTTGAAGTCAGCAGCCGATCACTGCGGGGCTGGTGCGGGCGCCGGGGCTGGTGCTGGCTCTGCGGGTGCCGGAGCCGGAGCCGGAGCCGGAGCAGGCGCTGGTTCTGCTGGCGCCGGGGCAGGTGCAGGCTCTGCAGGCGCCGGGGCAGGCGTCGGTTCAGCGGGCGCTGGCGCCGGGGCCGGCGTGGTTGCAGCCGGCGGTTCACCAGGCTCTGGCGCCTCACCGGTTGTTCCAAAAATATAATAAGCGACAATAGCCAGGATAACGACAACCAGGGCAATCAGCCAGCCGGTGCTGCTGCCACCCGACCTGGGAGGGGGTGTCGGGGTGGTGTGCGGGTCGTTTGGATTCGCCATAAAAGTGTCCTCCGTGGATGAAAAGCATCAATCAACACACATCAACGCGCAATCGTTGAACAGGTTTCACGCTAGGGATCGAAAACGCCGAAAACAGGGCATTCTTCGCCGGGAATCGTTTGTCTGCAAGCACTTTATTCGCAAAACCCGCAGTGATCGAGCCAAATTAAACCTTTCGACCGTCCTGTACTGAGACAAACCTCCGGCGACTCGGGCAAAGCCTCGCCTCGAATCACGCCTTGCCGGGCCCGCAACTCAACCGTGCAACTAGTCGACGGCGGTGACAGCGTAGCCGGCCTTGCGGAAATCCTCGACCAGGCCCTCCGCGCCAGGGAGGTGCAGGGCGCCGACCGCCATGAACACGTTGCCCTTGGCGAGGATCGGCCTGGCATGGTCGATCATCACCTTGTTGCGGCTGGTGATCATGATTTCTTCGAAGGCGGCATAGCTTGCCGAATCGTCCTCGTCGCCGGGAAGGACGGCACGAAACAGCGGCCAGAGCATGCCGGTGTCGCCGCGCTGGTAAAGCACGATCATGGTTTCATTGACGTCGTTCACCCTGTCGCCGAGCTTCAGCGTGTCGACGAGGCCCTTCATGTGAAACGCCAGCGGCAGCGAGGCCATGGCGCGAAGCTGGTCGGCGACGGTCTCCAACCCATCGACGGCCTTGCCTGAGGCTTTGGCGTCCTCTGCAAGCTTGATGTCGAGCACCGGCGTGCCGCCGGCCTGGCGGGCCAGTTCACAGGCCGGGAGCGCGACCATGGTCGACAGCATCCACGGCTTCATCTTGGCGACGCTCGCCGGTGGAATGCCGCGCGCGTCGAGCGCCTTGTTCACCGCCGCCGCATCGTCTGGCGACAGCAGCGAGGACAGCGTGGTGCTGTCGGTGAACATCATCAGCTCCGGCTCTTTCAGGAACGCCGCCATCATCTTCTGCTTGTCGAGCACCTCCGTGGTCTCGATGACGACAGTGTCGGCGCCGTCAAAGGCCTTTTGCGCGGCGGGCGGCAGCGTGGTCACGCGCGGGTCGGTCATGTGCATGGTGCCGAACAGGAAGGACGGTCTTTCGCCCGCCTTTTCCAGTTTCCACAACAGGCCCTTGCCGTTCGGTGTCGCGGCCGCTTCCGTCTCGATCTTGCGGTAGGCGGCCGGGTCGTCCTTCTGCAGGGCCGACAGCATGTCGGCGCCGGCGCAGACCTGGGTTTCAGTCCTTGGGGTTTCAGCGCGTGCCTTGCCGGCGGCGAGCAGCGCGATGACGAGGAAAGAGAGGAAAAACAGGACGTTCAGCGCGACGAGCAGCTTCAGCGAAGCAAAGGCCGTCCGGTCGGCGATGGCAAGGACGCGTTTCATGGCTCGCTTTGTAGAGACAAAGAACGGCGAAACGGTTAACCGGCGCGGCAAAATTGTCTCGGACATCGTTCCACGGCGCATATCCTGGCTGCAACTTTGCGAAATCATGCGTCGGTCACGCCCGCGGATGGGCCGCTTCATAGATTTCGAGCAGCCTCGCGGTGTCGACGCCGGTATAGATTTGCGTCGTCGACAGGCTGGCGTGGCCCAAAAGTTCCTGGATGGTGCGCAGGTCGCCGCCGCGCCCAAGCAGATGTGTGGCGAAGGAATGGCGCAACGCATGCGGCGTGGCGGTGTCCGGCAGATTGAGCGCCGAGCGCAGCTTGGCCATGTCGCGCTGGACGATGGCCGGGTTGAGTGGGCCGCCGCGGGCGCCGCGAAACAGCAAACCCTTCGGATCGAGATGATAGGGGCAGAGCCGGCGGTATTGGGCGATCGCCCGCAACGCGATCGGCAGCACCGGCACCAGCCGCGTCTTGCCGCCCTTGCCGGTGACGCGCAGCACCGTTTCATCAGGCGACGACAGATCGCCGCCGGACAGGCCGAGCGCCTCGGAAATGCGCAGGCCCGAGCCGTAGAGCAGCGTCAGCACGGCGGCGTTGCGGGCGGCGATCCACGGTTGCTCCGCCAGCTGGCCTTCCACCGAAACGACGTGTTTCGCATCGCTTGCCGTCAGCGGCTTGGGCAGCGACTTCGGCTGCCGCGGCGCGCGCAGTGCCGCAGCACCCGCCGCATTGACGAGGCCGCGCCGCTCCAGAAAGCGCAGCAGCGAGCGGATGCCGGCAAGCCCCCGCCCGAGCGTGCGGGCGCCGGCGCCTCCGGCGCGGCGGGTCGCCAGAAAGCCGCGCAGATCGGCCGGGCGCAGATCGGCTATATCCGAAATGCCGGGCGAGCCGCCGCAATGGCCGGTCAGG
Organism: Mesorhizobium sp. WSM4814; assembly: GCF_055811595.1. NCBI lineage: Bacteria > Pseudomonadati > Pseudomonadota > Alphaproteobacteria > Hyphomicrobiales > Phyllobacteriaceae > Mesorhizobium > Mesorhizobium sp. WSM4814. The sequence continues at coordinate 30,390 of NZ_JBVVQT010000020.1, read as the reverse complement.
AAGTGCAGGAACTGGCGCGTGTCGCGCTCATAGGCTTCCACGGTTTCCGGCGACAGCCGGCGCTCGCGCGCCAGCATCTTGAGCCAGCTTTCGCGGGCCGCCTGAAGGTCTCGCTCGGCCGGGATGAGGAATTCCTGCATTGCGCTCTTCCGATATGCCGCTCTTCCATTTTCCGGGCGATCTTCCGGCAGCCGGGTTAGGAAGCGGTGAAGAGCCGCGTCATTGAAATGACAAGAGCGTGGAGCTAGAGCAAGGCAAAGGATTTTTCCACCGATGACCAAACCGCAAAACCCTGTCCAGATGGCCGTGATCGGCGCCGCCCATGGCATCAAGGGCGAATTGCGCGTGAAAACCTTCACCGGCGATCCGCTGGCGCTGGCCGACTACGGGCCGCTCTATGCCAGGGACGGCCGCGCCTTCCAGATCGTCGACATCAGGCCGGCCAATAACGTCGTGGTGGTGCGCTTCAAAGGTATCAGCGACCGAAACGCTGCCGAGGCGCTCGCCGGCACGGAATTATTCGTCGACCGCTCGATGCTGCCGGACGACGGCGAAGAGGACGAGTTCTATCATGCCGATCTCGTCGGGCTGGCGGTCCGGGACGATACCGGTGCTGACATCGGCAAGGTCGTCGCCGTGCACAATTTCGGCGGTGGCGATATCCTCGACGTGATATTGGCGGGGCGCAAAGGCGTGCTGGTCCCGTTCACGCAGGCTGCCGTTCCTGACGTGTCGATCAAGGACGGTTTCGTCCGCATCGATCCGGCGGCGGCGGGCTTGATCGATGACGAAGACAGCGATGCTCCTGGCAGCGATGGTTTCGACCCGAAGGGCAGGCCGCGCGGGCCGAAGGACGCCGGGGGCAACCGGTGAGTTTTTCCGCCTCGGTGCTGACGCTCTATCCCGAAATGTTTCCCGGTGCACTCGGCGTGTCGCTGGCCGGCCGGGCGCTGGAGGCCGGCACATGGTCGCTGGAAGCAATCCAGATCCGCGATTTCGCCACCGATCGCCATCGCACCGTCGACGACACGCCGGCCGGCGGCGGCGCCGGCATGGTGATGCGCGCCGACGTTCTGGCCAAGGCGATCGACCATAGCTCGCCACCGGGCGATCCACGGCCACGGCTGCTGATGAGCCCGCGTGGAAAACCGCTGACGCAGGTGCGTGTGCGCGAACTGGCCGCGGGGCCGGGCGCGGTGATCGTCTGCGGACGCTTCGAAGGCGTCGACCAGCGGGTGATTGATGCGCGGGGGCTGGAGGAGGTCTCGGTCGGCGACTTCATCCTCTCCGGCGGCGAGCCGGCAGCGCTGGTGCTGCTCGACGCCGTGGTGCGGCTGTTGCCCGGCGTGATGGGCAATACGGTGTCGGGCGATGAAGAGAGCTTTGAAAACGGCCTGCTCGAACATCCGCACTACACGCGTCCGCAGGAATTCGAGGGCCGGCAAATCCCCGAGGTTCTCACCTCGGGCAATCATCAGAAGATCGCCGCGTGGCGACGCGCCGAATCGGAAAGATTGACGAAAGAGCGGCGGCCGGACCTGTTAGCCGCTCAGCCCTTGGTGAAGTAATAGAAGGCAAGAAACACGCCGACCCCGACGACGAAGCCACGCACGGCAATTTGCGGCACGCGCTTGGCGATCCAGACGCCGGCATAGCCGCCCAGCGCGCCGCCCGGTATCATGACGATCGCCTGCCGCCAGGCGATGACGTCGCCGGAGACGAAGACCAGGATGGCTACTGCCGCGATGACCACGGCCAGCAGGTTCTTCAGCGCGTTGAGGCGGTGATAGTCGCCGGCCTGGGTGAGGCCGAGCGTCGCCAGCATCATGACGCCCATGCCGGCGCCGAAGAAGCCGCCATAGACGGCGGTGGCGAACTGCGCCAGGGAACCGACCAGCGAACCCACCGCGGCCTGACGGCCCGGCTTGGGCGCCGGCTTCAGCCACGGCCCGGCGGCGAACAGCGCGGTTGCCGCGAGCAGCAGCCAGGGCACCAGGACGCGGAACGACGGATTGTCGAGCGCCAGAAGGATGAGCGCACCGGCCAGCGCGCCAAAAGCCGAGATAAGGCCGAGCAGCAACGCGGTGCGCCAGAAATGCTTGATGTCGGACCAGTAGGCCAGCGTCGAGGTGATGTAGCCGGGAAATTGCGTCAGCGACGAGGTGGCGTTGGCGACGATCGGCGGCAAGCCGACCAGCGACATGGCGCCGAAGGTTATGAATGTCCCGCCGCCGGCTATGGCGTTGACGGCACCTGACAGAAAGCCCGCGAAAAAGAGCAGGGCCGCATCGAGAACTGGCATGGAGGGTGTTGCCGCCGGAGGAAACTCACGTTCTGCCCGGCTTAAAAAGCTTGGGCCTTCAACGCAACCCCTGTGCCGGAAGATTGCGACGTTGACCAACGACCAAAAAAGAACGTGGCAAAGGCGTGACAAAGCGTCGAAATAGCTGTATGTGCGCGCCGAACCGGGAGAAAATCTGCCGGACCCGTCAACAATGACGGTGTAGTCGCCCCTGCCCGATGTTCTCGAACCCAGATGTTCTCGAACAAAGGGCATAGCCGAGCGGTTAATGGAACTGCAAGGCGAGTGTCGGACGCTCTGACTGTCGGAAGAACAAGAAGTGGATTTGTAGAGATGGATATCCTCCGTCAGCTCGAGGCCGAACAGGCCGCCAAGATCGAAGCCAAGCGCAAGCTTCCCGAATTCCAGCCCGGCGACACCGTACGCGTCCAGGTCCGCGTGACCGAAGGCACCCGCACCCGCGTCCAGGCCTATGAGGGCGTCGTCATCGCCCGCGCCGGCGCCGGTTTCCAGGAGAATTTCACCGTTCGCAAGATTTCCTACGGCGAAGGCGTGGAGCGCGTGTTCCCGGTCTTTTCGCCGATGGTCGAGGGCGTCGAGATCGTGCGCCGCGGCAAGGTGCGCCGCGCCAAGCTCTATTACCTGCGCGATCGTCGCGGCAAGTCGGCCCGCATTTCGGAAAACACCGGCGTGCGCGCCCGCAAGCTGAACGATGAGGAGCGCGATGCGCTGAACGCCGAGAAGGCCCGCATCGAGGCCGAGAAGGTGGCAGCCGCCCAGGCGCTTGCCGCCGAGAAGGCCGCGCAGGAAGCCGCCGAGAAGAAGGCCGCCGACGAGGCCGCCAAGGCCGAGGAAGCCGCTGCCGCCGAATAAGGCGAATTCAACAACCATGTTTCGGAAAGGCGGCTTCGGCCGCCTTTTTTTGCCTCGCGGAATGGGTTTCGATTTTGCCGGGCCGCGTTCGGTGCGCAATCGAAACGGACCGTTCCGTAACGTTCTGAATGCATCGAATCCATTTTCGCGCGAAGCCGCATCAAGCCGGCTTGCAAGGCGCCTGCGGAAAGCTAAAGTCGGCGCCGGATTTCCTGCAAGCCTCGACAATGTCGAGGCCGTTCAAATGCACGGGGTGTACCATGATCAAATCGAAACTGCTGTTGGCCGGCCTGTTGGCTCTGGTACTTGCGCCCGTCGCCGCCCTGGCGCAGGCGCTGCCCGATCTGGGCGGCAAGAAGGTGGTGGTGGTGACGGAAAACGCCTATCCGCCGCTGCAGTTCATCGACGCCAAGACCGGCAAGCAAATCGGCTGGGAATATGACGCGATGAACGAGATCGCCAAGCGGCTGAATTTCCAGGTCGAATACCAGAACACCTCCTGGGACGCGATGATCCAGGCAGTTTCCGACAACCAGTACAACATCGGCATGACCGGCATCACCATCAAGGACGATCGCAAGCAGAAGGTCGATTTCTCCGACCCCTATATGCGCTCGGAACAGTTCATGCTGGTGCGCGGCGACGAGAAGCGCTTCACCGACGCCAAGACGCTCGGCGCCTTCAAGGACGGGCTGATCGGCGCGCAAGCCGGCACCACGCCGTTCTACACCGCTGTCTACAGCGTGCTCGACGGCAACGAGCAGAACCCGCGCATAAAACTGTTCGAGACGTTCGGCGCCACGGTGCAGGCGCTGAAGACCGGCGACGTCGATGTCGTGCTGACCGACGGCACTGCCGGCAAGGGCTATGTCGAGGCGTCCAATGGCGGGCTGAAGCTGATCGGCGGACCACTCGGCACCGAGGATTTCGGCTTTATTTTTCCGAAAGGCTCGGATCTGGTGAAACCGGTCAACGCAGCCATCGCCGCGCTGAAGGCCGACGGCACGCTCGACGCGCTCAATAAGAAATGGTTCCTTGATTACAAGATGGGCCAGTGAGCTCGTCTTGCTTGACGATTGCGCGCTAGAACGCTCACTGACTTTGCTCTACGAGACCCCCCTCTGTCCTGCCGGACATCTCCCCCTCAAGGGGGGAGATTGGATGCCGCTTCGGCCTTCGCCAATTTTCAAGCTTGCAGAATGGGCGGCGAAGTCAAAGCTGCCGATCTCCACCCTTGAGGGGGAGATGGCCGGCAGGCCAGAGGGGGGTGCCTCGGCGCGCCGTTGGTTCGTCGGCGCGCCCTGATGGCAACGCCCGCAGCTTCCACCGCCAAGTCCGACTTCCCCTGGTGGCTCGCCGCGGCCGCGGCGCTCGCCCTGGCAGCCGCTATCTTCATCGCCGCGAGCGACCTCTATGCCCAGGTTTTCGCGACCGTGGCCAAGGGCATCGGCATCACCGTGTTCGTCACAATGGTCGCCTTCGCGCTGGCCTCGGCAATCGGGCTCGCCATTGCGCTGATGGGGCTGTCGGGGTCGCGCTGGCTGCGTCAGATCGCGCGCTTTTATGTCGAGATCATTCGCGGCGTGCCAATGCTGGTGCTGTTGTTCTGGATCGCCTTCGCCGGCGCGCCGGCCTTCGTCGCGGGATGGAACGCGCTGACGGCGCCGCTGCAGAGCGCCGGCCTGTTCGGCGAGCTAATGATACGCGACGTATCGTTGCTATGGCGCGCCATCATGGCGCTGACCATCGGCTACTCGGCCTTCATCTCGGAGGTCTTCCGCGCCGGCATCGAGGCGGTCGAGAAGGGCCAGATCGAGGCCGCGAAGGCGCTGGGGCTGACGCGCACCCAGCGTTTTCGGCTGATCGTCTTTCCGCAGGCGATCCGCACCATCCTGCCGCCGCTCGGCAATGATTTCGTCGCCATGGTCAAGGATTCCTCGCTGGTCTCGGTGCTCGGCGTCGCCGACATCACCCAGATGGGCAAGATCTATGCCGCCGGCTCGTTCCGCTTCTTCGAGACCTATTCGATCGTCGCCTATATCTATCTCATCCTGACGGTCGGCCTGTCGCTGGCCCTGCGGGCGGTGGAGAAGCGGCTGCGCCGCCAAGATGAGCGATAGGCGGCAGGCGAGGACGGCGCTACCATGCGGCATATGTCCTGTGTCCGGAGAAAGCAGTGATCGTCGACAAAGCCAATGCGGCGCTGGATGCGGTCTATACGGCCGACACGCCGGAAGCGCTTGCCAAGGCCTACGCCGCCTGGGCTGCGACCTATGACAGCGAAACCGCCGCGCTCGGCTACCTCCTGCCGTTCCTGATCGCCGCCTGGGTGGCGCGCCATGTGCCGTCAGGCGAAGGGCCGCTGCTCGACGCCGGCTGCGGCACCGGCCTGTCGGGACCGTCGCTCAAGGCGCTGGGCTATGAGGACATCGCCGGGCTCGACCTGTCGGCTGAAATGCTGAAAATCGCCGGCAGCCGGCAGGCTTACAGCGAGCTGAAACAGGCGATGCTCGGCGATCCGCTGCCCTGGCCGGACGGGCATTTCCGCGCCTTCTTCTCGACCGGCGTGTTCACCATCAGCCATGCACCGGCCTCCGGCCTGCATGAACTGGTGCGCATCACCAGGAAGGGCGGCCACGCCATCTTCACCGTTCGCGACCAGGTTTTTGCGAGCGGCGGGTTTCAGGCGACGTTCGACGAACTGGAGCAGGCGAAAAAATGGCGGCCGGTCGAAGAAAGCCCGTGGTTCCGCTGCTATGCGATCGCCGAACCTGAGGCGCTGGTGAAGACATTTGTGTTCGAGGTGGTTTGAATACCGGTTTGCAGAACCCAGGTTCTGCGAACGCCGCCGCGATTGCCGAAAAGCCAAAACATTGGTATGAGCCACGCCATGGAACAGCTTTTTGGCGATCCGGCTTACAAGGGGTTCGTGCTGCAGGACAGAAAACGCCTGCCGTCGCGGTTCTCGGCGCGCGTTTCCGGCGCTCTGACCAGCCGACTTCGCTGAGATATCCGGGCTAGGCCGTGTTTGCCGGCTAGCCGGCGCTAGTCGCTTCCCATTTTCATATCGACGGATTTACGCACATGAGCGCACCGCGCACCATCTACGACAAGATATTCGACGACCATGTCGTCGACCGCCAGGACGACGGCACCTGCCTGCTCTATATCGACCGTCACCTCGTCCATGAAGTGACCAGCCCGCAAGCTTTCGAAGGCCTGCGCATGACTGGCAGAAAGGTCCGCCATCCGGAAAAGACGCTGGCCGTGGTCGATCACAATGTATCGACCTCGCCCGAGCGCAAGTTCGGCATCAAGAACGAGGAAAGCCGCATCCAGGTCGAGGCGCTGGCCAGGAACGCCAAGGATTTTGGCGTCGAATACTATTCCGAGAAGGATATCCGCCAGGGCATCGTCCACATCATCGGTCCGGAGCAGGGCTTTACGCTGCCTGGCATGACCATCGTCTGCGGCGACAGCCACACCTCGACGCATGGTGCTTTCGGCGCATTGGCGCACGGCATAGGCACGTCGGAAGTCGAGCATGTGCTGGCCACGCAGACACTGATCCAGCGCAAGGCCAAGAACATGCTGGTGCGCGTGGACGGCGTGCTGCCGGAAGGCGTCACCGCCAAGGACATTATTTTGGCGATCATCGGCGAGATCGGCACTGCCGGCGGCACCGGCTACGTCATCGAATATGCCGGCGAAGCGATCCGCGCGCTGTCCATGGAAGGCCGCATGACCATCTGCAACATGTCGATCGAGGGCGGTGCCCGGGCCGGCCTGATCGCGCCTGACGAGACAACCTTCGCCTATGTCAAGGACAAGCCGCGCGCGCCGAAGGGCGAGGCATGGGACGCCGCGCTCGCCTACTGGAAGACGCTGCAGTCCGACGAGGGCGCGCATTTCGACAAGGTGGTCGTGCTCGACGCGGCGAAACTGCCGCCGATCGTCTCCTGGGGCTCCTCGCCCGAGGACGTCGTCTCGGTCCAGGGCATCGTGCCGAACCCAGACGATATCACCGATGAGAACAAGCGTACGTCCAAGCAACGCGCGCTCGACTATATGGGCCTGACCCCAGGCACCAAGATCACCGATATCGCGCTCGACCGCGTCTTCATCGGCTCCTGCACCAACGGCCGCATCGAGGATCTGCGCGCTGTCGCCAAGGTGGTCGAGGGCAAGAAAGTCAGCCCTCACGTCGATGCGATGATCGTGCCGGGCTCCGGTCTGGTCAAGGAGCAGGCGGAGGCCGAAGGTCTCGACAAGATCTTTGTCGCCGCCGGCTTCGACTGGCGCGAGCCGGGCTGCTCGATGTGCCTTGCCATGAACGACGACCGGCTGAAGCCGCATGAGCGCTGCGCCTCGACCTCGAACCGCAATTTCGAGGGCCGCCAGGGTTTTAAGGGCCGCACCCATCTGGTGTCGCCGGCGATGGCGGCGGCGGCGGCGATTGCCGGCCATTTCGTCGACATCCGCGAGTGGAAATAACCCGCTGACGAGTTGCCAGAACCCGAACCGCGATGCGGTTCGGGTTCTCTTCACGCCGGGCGCCTGACGAATTCGTGGAATTGCTCACGGCGGCCGGGTTCATCCTTTGCCACCACGAGCGCCAGCTGCCGTTCGTCGAACAGCTTGAACCATTCGTCCCATTCGACCAGTTCGTAGCCGCCGGCGTTGGCCGGGCGTTCGGCCTGGTCCTGGTCCTGATAGGCATGCTGGCCGAAAACCAGCCTCAGCATGGCTTGCGTGCCTGTTTCGGGCGATACATCGACGATTGCCGGAAATCCGGCACGTGACGCGGCCCAAGAGCGAATTGCCTCGTGGTCGGTCAGCATGATCGTATCGGCCATGAAAGCGTCTCCATCGATTGCTGCTGGAAAACGCCGGTCGCGGTTTCAAGTTCCGTGCAGCGGCTTCATGGCAGCCTCACGCATATTCGACTTTGCTTAACCGCTTGTTGGGGCTTGCGCCCTAAGGTCTCTCTCACGGAAGCGTGGGGGTTCACGGTCCTTTGGACAACGGTCTGCTGACAGGGTTGCTCAACCCGACGATCGCGCTTGCGCTCGGCGCGGTGTTTCTCGTGCTGTGGTTTTATCAGCGTCACTGCGCCTATCTGGCGGTGCTCGCTGCCAGCTACTGGCTTTCGGCGGCCGGCTTCCTGCTGCAGTACTTCACCCTACCCATCGGCATGGCGCCGACCAAACTGCTCTCCGTCACCTGCTTCGCGATTGCCGCCAGTGGTCTCGCCGGCGCGATCGTGACACGCTATGGACGGCGCGTGCCCTTTGTTGCGATCGGCTTTCTGGCGAGCAGCGGCCTGGCCGCTTTTTGCTGGTTCATGTTCATCCAGCCTGATCTCACCTGGCGAATCCTGGCGATGAATTTCGCTTTCGGCGGGCTCAGCCTGGTTGTCGCCGCCGAACTGCGCGTGGTGCGCGACAGGGGCCCGACGGAAATGATGCTGTTCGTGCTGTCGCTGCTTTCCGGGCTGAATTTCGTCGCGCGCACCCTCGTTATCGTCATCGCGCATGGGCCCTACCAAAGCTATGACGGGTTCTATGCCTCGTCCTACTGGACGACGGCGTTGCTGTCGCATGCGCTGCTGTCGCTGCTCATCGCGCTTAGCCTGTTCTGCGCGGCTGCGCTCGACGTGATGAAAACGCTGAAGGCCGAGGCGTACACCGACCCGCTGTCGGGCCTGCTCAACCGGCGCGGCTTCGAGGAACGCGCCACGCATCTCCTGCGGCACTGCGCCACCGCCAAACTTCCGGTCGCGCTGGTGCTCGCCGACCTCGATCACTTCAAGGCAGTCAACGATCTGCACGGGCATGCGGCGGGTGATCGCGTGATCGCCGATTTCGCCGCCAAGCTTCGATCGGCTGCCGGCACCAGCTGCGTCGCCGGCCGCATCGGTGGCGAGGAGTTCGCCGTGCTTTTGCCACTGAGCGACCTTGGCGCGGCAAGGCTGTTTGCCGAAGCCATTCGCGCGGTCTATTCGGCAGGCAGCGTCGACGGGCTTCCGCTCGGCACAAGAGTAACGGCGAGCTTCGGCGTGGCGGCCCGCACCGGCGAGGAGGGGCTGGAGCCGCTGATGCGCCGCGCCGACGAGGCACTTTACAAGGCCAAACGGAACGGCCGCGACAGCGTGCGGCTATCCTATGAACGGTCGCCCCATGGACGGTCGGAAACGGCGCTGGTCGTGGAGCCGCTCAAAGCCGGCTGATCGTCCAAGTCTAGAGCATTTTGCAGCCAAGGGAATCGCTTGGCGCCGCAGAAATCGCGCCAAACAAACAAACAGCGCGGGGTGCGCGGTTCAAATTCGAGCGCATTCCGTCCTACGCCCACGTTAACGTCTTTTTCGGCCGTTCGTGATTTGCTGTCGCAGGGAGTGTGAAAGACCACATGGGCGGCGGCGCAGAGTTCATCCTTGCAATCAACCTGCTCGTCGCCGGCCTGCTGGCGGCCGCCTTCATGACCATATCGTTCAACGACGTGGCGCGCGCGCCGGCGCGCTGGCTGGTCTTCGGTTATCTGCTCGGGATGGCCTATTTCGCCATCGAGTTCAGCATTCCGCTCTTCGACAATGCACGACCCGCAGTCGTCGCGGGCTTCGCCGTTTTCCTGGGCGCCACCATCGCCTTCAATGGCGGGCTTGCCCATAAATACGGCGTGGCGCCGCCTTGGCTGCCGATGCTCGTCTTCCTGTTTGCGGCCGCCGTGGCCGTGTATTTCGTGCAGGATCTGCCGCGCCAGTCGCTTGCCCGCATGATGGCCTACCAGCTTCCCTATGCCGCCATGCAGTTCGTCGGCGTCGGCATCGTCTGGTCGTCAAGGCAAAGACGCGACTGGCTCGATCATGCGCTGATGGCCGTCCTGGCGGCCAGCGCCCTGCAATTCGTGAGCAAGCCGTTCATCGCCCATGCCATGGGCGGCTGGGGAGCCAATCCGCAGGCCTATCTGCAGAGCAACTACGCTCTGGTGTCGCAATCGCTTGGCACGGTGTTTGCCATGACAATCGCGCTTCTCATCCTGATCATTCTGGTCCGCGACGTGCTCGCCGAAGCGACGTCGAAGTCGGAGACGGACACGCTGTCGAGGCTGCTCAACCGTGGCGGCTTCGAGCGTCATGCCGAGCTTGCGATGCGTGACGCCGTGCGCAGGGGTATTCCGGTCGCGCTGGTCATCGCCGACCTCGACCATTTCAAGAGCATCAACGACAGTTTCGGCCATGCATCCGGCGACAGGGTCATCGAGGCCTTTGCCGGCTTCCTGCGTGATGCGGCCGCCGAGCATCACGTCGCCGGCCGCATCGGTGGTGAGGAATTCGCCATCATCCTGCCGGGAACCAACCTCGCCGCCGCGCGGCTCTTCGCCGAAGGCACGCGCAGCGCTTTCGGGGCGTTGCCGATCGACTGTCTGCCGGCGAACCATCGTTGCACCGCCAGCTTCGGCGTTGCCGAGCTCCACCCGACTGAGAATTTTTCCGACCTGCTGCGGCGCGCCGACGAAGCGCTCTATCAAGCGAAGGGCAGCGGACGCAATTGCGTGCGGATCTCGATAGGATCAATCGCCGCCCGGCAGCCGGCTGTCGCCAATGCCGGGCCGAAGATCAGCGGCAGGGGCTAAGCTCCGGCATCTCGCCGTCGGAAAGACCGTACATATAGCTGCGGCCCTTGACGAAAACCGGCGGCCTGTAGCAGTCGCGGCTGCTGACATCGTCCGGTTCGTCTTGATAGACGATCTTGGGCCGGCCGGCGCCGACGTAATCCGACATTTCCTTGGCCAATTCGCCCTCGCCAACGAGGATGCGCTTGTAGCCGGCGGCGCTCTCGATGACGAGATTGCCGAACGAATCGGCATAGACGCGGTCGCGCGTCCCGGCGCGTGCCGGCGCTGCGAAGCCGATGGCCACCGCCACCAGGACGATGGCCATCGAGAGGGGCGCCCGAAGGCGCGATCTGGCTGAATTCGAATGCATGGCGTCCCCATTTGTCAGAGGCCGAGTCTTGCTCGAATCATAATTAACCTTTTATTAACGATTGTTAAGAGGCCAGCCCTGCTGGCCGCCAGGTCTCGGCAAACATGGTTAATATCCGCGGCCATCTTTCGGCCATGCTTGCCGCCACCATCGCAGCCGGCGCCGAGCGCGACATCGGTGATCTTGGCAAGGCATCGCGGCTGGATTGACGCGCAGGGAGGCAGCATATGGCGTTAGGCCGGACGTTTCGGGTGACGCTGGCCCTTTGTCCATTGCTGACCACAATTGCCTGCGTGTCTCAGACCAATGCGCCGAAGGCCGGAAATCCGCTCGCCGATTCACCGCAGCCGCGCACCGCGACCTATACTTGCGCCGACGGCGCCAGGATCACCATCGAAAATCTCGGCACTTCGGTGCGGGTGCTTGGCCCGGACGGCGCCAGCGAGGACCTGCCGGCCTCGCCAGCCAATCAAAACAGCCGCTTTGGCGCGGCGCATGACGCAATCGTGATCGACGGGCGCGACGCGCTGGTGATGAAGGGCGGGAGGACGCCGCTGACCTGCAAGCGCTAGGGGCATGCCGATATTCAGGTGAGGCCGGTCTGCAAACAGGGGTTTCCTGCGCTTCCGGTACTCATGTACCCAAAGGTACGCTCCGTTCCGGTTCTCGGAACCACTGTTTTCGCCACGGCCTGACCTGAATCTCAACATGCTCCAAGCCGTAAGATCGAAACCACATACCGCACCGCAGCGAACCTTGCGCCGGCTTTGGGTCGCGCCCTAATCGATTGAACCCAAACACCGCCTTTTGTCAGACTAAATTACGTTTTCGAAACGATTTTCCGGCTTTGACGCGGTGCAAAAAGAGCATTAGAAACCGGGCTGTCCAAAGTCGCAACCGGAAGCGGTAATGCCGCATTTCCACCTGGGGCTCCAGAGACGCCGAACTGGGGGAGCCATGAGCAAATCACCAGCCACCCGCGAATTTGCCAGACGTGAACGGCCGCTTTCGCCGCATCTGACCGTCTATCGACCGCCGATCACGATGACGATGTCGATCATCCATCGCATCACCGGCGGGGCGCTCTATTTCGGCACGCTGCTGGTCGCGCTGTGGCTGATGGCGGCGGCGAGCTCGCAATCCACCTTCGATGCCGTCAACTGGGCCTTCGGCTCGTGGCTGGGGCGGCTGGTGCTGTTGTTCTATACCTGGGCGCTGATGCACCACATGCTGGGCGGCGTGCGCCATCTGATCTGGGACACCGGGGCCGGTCTTGAAAAGGACACCGCCTCCAGGGTCGCCTGGGCGACGCTGGCCGGCTCGGTCGTACTGACGCTGCTGATCTGGATCGCCGGTTACATGGCGCGGGGAGCCTGATCGTGAGCCACCACAACAACGACATGCGCACGCCGCTGGCCAAGGTCCGCGGCCTCGGCTCCGCCCGCGAGGGCACGGAGCATTTCTGGCGCCAGCGCCTGACGGCGATTGCCAACATTCCGCTGATCCTGTTCTTCGTCGGCTTTCTGATCGCGCTGAACGGCGCCGGCTATGCGCAAGTGCGCGCCGCACTTGCCAACCCGTTCGTGGCGCTGGTCCTGGCCCTGGTGCTGTTGTCCGGGCTCTACCATATGCGGCTCGGCATGCAGGCGATCATCGAGGATTATGTGCATGGCGAGGGCATGAGGCTGGCGCTGCTCGCCCTCAACACATTCTTTCCCGTAGTGGTCGGCGTCGCCTCGATCTTCGCCCTGCTCAAACTGGCATTTGGAGGCTGATATTTTGGCCAAGGACGCGAACAACGCCAACACGGCGTCCGCCTACAGCTATGTCGACCACAAATTCGACGTGGTTGTGGTCGGCGCCGGCGGCGCCGGCCTGCGCGCCACGCTCGGCATGGCCGAACAGGGTCTGCGCACCGCCTGCATCACCAAGGTTTTCCCGACGCGGTCGCACACTGTCGCCGCTCAGGGCGGCATCGCCGCCTCGCTGTCCAACATGGGCCCCGATTCCTGGCAGTGGCACATGTACGACACCGTGAAAGGATCGGACTGGCTCGGCGACGTCGACGCCATGGAATATCTGGTGCGCGAAGCACCCGCCGCCGTCTACGAGCTCGAGCATTACGGCGTGCCGTTCTCGCGCACCGAAGAGGGCAAGATCTACCAGCGGCCGTTCGGCGGCCATATGATGAATTTCGGCGACGGCCCGCCGGTGCAGCGCACCTGTGCGGCCGCGGACCGCACCGGCCACGCCATCCTGCACACGCTCTACGGCCAGTCGCTGAAGAACAACGCGCAGTTCTTCATCGAGTATTTCGCGCTCGACCTGATCATGGAGCCGGACGGCACCTGCACCGGCGTCGTCGCCTGGAACCTCGACGACGGCACCATCCACCGTTTTTCGGCAAAAACGGTGGTGCTGGCGACCGGCGGCTATGGCCGTGCTTATTTCTCGGCGACCTCGGCGCACACCTGCACCGGCGATGGCGGCGGCATGGCGGCGCGGGCCGGGTTGCCGCTGCAGGACATGGAATTCGTGCAGTTCCACCCGACCGGCATCTACGGCGCCGGCTGCCTGATCACCGAGGGCGCGCGCGGCGAAGGCGGCTATCTCGTCAACTCAGAGGGCGAGCGCTTCATGGAGCGCTATGCGCCGTCGGCCAAGGACCTTGCCTCGCGTGACGTGGTCTCGCGCTGCATGACGCTGGAGATTCGTGAGGGACGCGGCGTCGGCAAGAACAAGGACCATATTTTCCTCCACCTCGACCACCTCGATCCGGCCGTTTTGCACGAGCGACTTCCGGGTATTTCGGAGTCGGCAAAGATCTTTGCCGGCGTCGACCTGACCAAGGAGCCGATCCCGGTGCTGCCGACGGTCCACTACAATATGGGCGGCGTGCCGACCAACTACTGGGGCGAGGTGCTCAACCCCACCGCCTTGAACCCGGACCAGGTGTCGCCCGGGCTGATGGCGGTCGGCGAAGCCGGCTGCGCCTCCGTCCACGGCGCCAACCGGCTGGGCTCCAACTCGCTGATCGATCTGGTGGTGTTCGGCCGCGCGGCGGCGATCCGGGCCGGCCAGGTGATCGACCGCAACGCGGCGATCCCGTCGCCCAACGAAGCCTCGGTCGACAGGATCATGGACCGCTTCGACCGGCTGCGCCACGCCAACGGCTCGACGCCGACGGCGGTTTTGCGCGAAAAGATGCAGAAGGCGATGCAGGACGATGCGGCGGTGTTCCGCACCCAGGAATCACTGCAAAGCGGCTGCAAGCGCATTTCGCAGATCTGGGGCGAACTCAAGGACGTAAAAGTGTTCGACCGCTCGATGATCTGGAACTCCGACCTGGTCGAGACGCTGGAACTGGAAAACCTGATGGCCAACGCCATCACCACGGTCTACGCCGCCGAGGCGCGCAAGGAGAGCCGTGGCGCACATGCGCGAGAAGATTTTTCGGCGCGCGACGATGCGAACTGGCGCAAGCACACGCTGTCCCGGCTCAGCGAGGCCGGCGAGGTGTCGCTCAGCTATCGGCCGGTGCACACCGAGCCGCTGCTCAGGGAAGCAGACGGCGGCATCAACCTGGCCAAGATCGCGCCCAAGGCCAGGGTGTATTGATGATGGCCGCCGTAAACGGGACTCGGTCCGGGCTGAAACTCGTCATCCGAAAGGACCTGAGATAATGGTCGAACTCACCCTTCCGAAAAACTCGAAGATCAAGGCGGGAAAAACCTGGCCGAAGCCGGAGGGTGCGACCAATCTGCGGGAGTACCGCATCTACCGCTGGTCGCCGGACGATGACGAGAACCCGCGCATGGACACTTATTTCGTCGACATGGACGATTGCGGGCCGATGGTGCTCGACGCGCTGCTCTGGATCAAGAACAAGATCGACCCGACGCTGACGCTGCGCCGCTCCTGCCGCGAGGGCATTTGCGGCTCCTGCGCCATGAATATCGACGGTTCCAACACGCTTGCCTGCACCAAGGGCTGCGACGACATTTCCGGTGCGATCAAGGTCTATCCGCTGCCGCATATGCCGGTGGTCAAGGACCTGGTGCCAGACCTCACCAATTTCTACGCCCAGCACGCCTCGATCGAGCCGTGGCTGAAGACGGTGTCGCCCGAACCGGCCAAGGAATGGCTGCAGAGCCATGAGGACCGCGAAAAGCTCGACGGGCTCTATGAATGCATCTTGTGCGCCTGCTGCTCGACCTCATGTCCGAGCTACTGGTGGAACGGCGACCGCTATCTCGGCCCGGCGACGCTGCTGCAGGCCTATCGCTGGCTGATCGATTCCCGGGACGAGGCCAAGGGCGAACGGCTCGACAATCTCGAAGACCCGTTCCGGCTCTATCGCTGCCACACCATCATGAACTGCGCCCAGACCTGTCCCAAGGGGCTGAACCCGGCCAAGGCGATCGCCGAGATCAAGAAGATGATGGTGGAGAGAAGGGTTTAGCTTCGGACGGGTTGCTGCAGGGATCATCTCGTCGGTAGTGATCCTTCGCGCCGGCGCTGTCCTGCCGACTTCAAAGGATAGCCGACCCATGACCGATACCGAACTCCCCATCCTCTCTCCCGTCGAAGCGCGCGTGCTCGGTTGCCTGATCGAAAAGAAGGAACTGACGCCCGACATCTACCCGCTGACGCTCAATGCGGCACTTGCCGCCGCCAACCAGAAGACGGCGCGCGAGCCGGTGATGTCGGTCGAGCTTGTCGAGGTGAGACGAGCGCTTGGCCAACTCGAGCACAAGGGGCTGGTCAGGCAGGTCTTTGCCTCGCGTGTCGAGCGCTACGAGCATGTCGTCGCGCAGCGCTTTTCGCTGACCTCGGCGCAGATTGCGCTGCTTGGGCTGCTGTTGCTGCGCGGTCCGCAAACCGCCTATGAATTGCTGGCGCGAAGCGAGCGCATGGCGCGGTTGCCCTCCATCGACGAACTTCGCAGCAACCTCGACCTGTTGATCGGCCGCAAGCCGCCGCTCGTTCAGCAGATCGATCGTGGTCCCGGCCAGCGTGAGGACCGCTATGTGCATCTCCTGGGCGGGCCGGTGCAGCTGTCGGCTGCCGCGGCCCCCTTGCAAGCGCCTTCGCCGGCCTCGGATCTCGAAGCGCGCGTGCAGGCGCTCGAGGAGGAGGTTGCGCAGCTGCGCGCACGCATCGACGCGCTGACCGGCGACGGACGCTGATGACCTTTTGAGGTGTTGGAGGGACGTGAAGGATCGCTTACGTCCCACAAATGAAAACGCCGGCCCTGGAGCCGGCGTTTATCACCTCATGCCATCTGCTCAGCCGAGCTTGGCGTCGAGCGAAACCTTTATGGCGCCGAGCGCCTTCGAGACCGGGCATTCGGCCTTGGCCTTCTCGGCCAGCTCCTGGAATTTCGCCGCATCGATGCCCGGCACCTTGCCGACCACCGTGAGCGCGCTGCCTGTGATCCCCGTGCCAGGGATCAGCGTCACCACCGCCTTGGCGTCGAGTTCGGTGGCGGGGGTGCCGTTCTCGGCCAGGAAGTGAGAGAACTGCATGGCGTAGCAGCCGGCATGCGCCGCTGCGATCAGTTCCTCCGGATTGGTGCCGGCCTTGCCGCTTTCGTCCTCGAACCGCGCCTTGAACGAGTAGGGCGTGGCTTTCAGGGCCGCGCTCTGCGTGTCGAGCGTGCCGTTGCCCTCTTTCAGATTGCCTTTCCAGACGGCGTTTGCGGTGCGGTCCATGAAGTCCTCCTTGATTGTGGTGGCTGAGCCGTGATCGGCGTCTGGTCGACTATAGCGCGCGCGGGCACGAAGGCCACCCGTGCTTTCGCGCCAATGGCGACGCGTAAAAAAAAATCCGCGTGCAAAAAATGTCGACTTCCATCTGCCTCGGCCGTCCTGCGGGCGGCCACGGGTTTCGTGGCCGAATGGAGGACACCATGAATAGTCTGTTTTCTGCTCACTGGAGTGACACCGGCCGAAAGGCGGCTGAACAGGAACCTGACCGGTTGGATCGGCAATCTTCCGGTTTCGGTCGACTGCTTGCTGCGGTCGCCATGATAGGGGTTGCGGTATCCCTTCTCGATCATGCGGCGGTCAAAAGCCCGGCTGGGACCTTGATCGCCAACAGTTCGTCCCAACAAGGAAGATGAGAGATGAAATATGTTTGCCTGGTTTATGGTGAGGAAAAAGACCTTTACGCAATGAGCCCGGAGAGGCTGGCCAGGCTCGACGCCGACTCGCTGGCCTATGACAAATCGGTGGAGCAAAGCGGCCGGCTGATCGTCGCGCAGGCGCTGCAGTCGGTAAAAACCTCGAAAACCGTGCGCCGGCGCAAGGGCAAGCGGCTGATCACCGATGGTCCCTTCGCCGAGACCAAGGAGCAATTGCTCGGCTTCGTCATGATCGAGGCGGGGGATATCGACGAGGCGCTGGAGATTGCCGGCGGGATTCCGCTGGCCGAAATCGGCACCATCGAGGTCAGGGCGATCTACAACGTGCCGGGATCCTGAACATTATTCCGGTTGCGCCCGGCGGAATCGATTTCTTCGGCGGGCGCAACTTTTGCGTGTTGAAGCGAGACAGCACTTCTCCTATCGTCGCTGCGGTTGGGGGATTTCGGGCATGCATATACTGATTGCTGCAATTGGGCTGTTGGGAGTGGCGGCGTTCTGGTGGTATCGGATGAAGGCCATGAACGATGCGGCGCGCGAGGTCGCGGACGTCGTCGGGCGTGTGCAAGGCAACATTCGGCGCAAGAGGTTGCGCAAGCAGGCGGCGCTCTCACCGCTGACGGCGATCGACGATCCGGTCGTGGCGGCCGCGACGCTGATCACCGCCATCATTGCCGAGAACGGCCCTGTCCTGCCGCAGCGCGAAGCCGTGGTTCGGTCGGTGATTTCGGAGATTGCAGACGACGAGAAGACCGATGAGGCCGTGGTCTACGCCAAATGGGCGGCGTCCCAGATCGACGATGCCACGATCGTCATCGACAAACTGGCGCCGTTCCTGCGCGAACGTCTCGATGTGACTGAGCGAAACGATTTGCTGCAGATGGTTAACCGCGCGGCGCAGGCTGGTGAGCAACCCCTAAAAATATCCGACCAGAGAATACTGCGGCTGCGCCAGAAGCTCGGCTTCGAGGTCAACTAAGGGTGTGCTGATATTCAGGTGATGCCGGCCCGTCAGTCGGGTTCAGATCGCCTCGCCCTTGAGCAGTTTCGGCGTGTCGCCGGACAGACCGGACGCTTGGCGGATGAAGAAATCCTTCAGCCGCGGCATGCGTTCGACGAGACCGAGGCCGATGTCGCGGACGGCGCGCAACGGGCCGATGTCGTTGGAAAACAGACGGTTCAGGACATCGGTGGTGATGCCCATCTGCAGCGTGTCGAAGCGCCGCCACTGCTGGTAGCGTTCGAGCACGTCGAGCGCACCGACATCCTGGCCGAGCCGGTCGGCCTCGACCACCACTTCGGCCAATGCCGCGACATCCTTGAAACCGAGATTGAGGCCCTGGCCGGCGATCGGGTGGATGCCGTGGGCGGCGTCGCCGGCGAGCGCAATGCGCGGCGCGACAAAATCGCGGGCGATGGTCAGGCCGAGCGGCCAGGCGCGCGGCCTGTCGGCGACGCGAATTTCGCCGAGCTTCAGGCCAAACCGCTGTTCCAGCTCGTGCTCGAAGACGAGGTCGTCGCCGTCGACCAGTTTTTCGGCGTCTTCCGACCGCTCGACCCAGACGATCGACGAGCGGTGGGTGCCGTCCTTGTCCGACTTGAGCGGCAGCGTGGCGAACGGGCCGGCTGGCAGAAAATGCTCTTCGGCGCGGCCATTGTGCGGCCGTTCATGCGCGACGGTGCAGACGATGCCGGACTGGCCGTAGTCCCATTTCACCGTCTTGATGCCGGCCATGTCGCGCAGCTTCGAGTTGACGCCGTCGGCGGCGATCAGCAGCCGCGCCTTCAGCGTCGCGCCGTCGGCAAGATGCACGGTGATGCCTGCACCGTTGACGTCGAAGGCACTGACGGCGACGCCTTCGATGATGTCGATGCCGAGTGTTTCAGCGCGCCGGCGCAAGGCGCCATTCAAATCCCGGTTGGCGACCATATGCGCAAACGCTTCGCCGGGCGCGACCTCGCCATCGAACGTGAGAAACACCGGGCGCAGCGGATCGGAGGTGCGCGAATCGGTGACGATCATCTCGGTGATCGCCTGCGCCTCGGGGGCGATTTCGGCCCAGACGCCGAGCTGGTCGAGCATGCGGCAAGCGGCAGCGGCAATCGCCGAGGCGCGGCCGTCCTTTTGCCAGATGCCGGCGGGCGCGGCGTCGACGACAGCGACGGCCAGGCTCGGTCGCGCCTGTTTCAGCGATACGGCGGCGGCAAGGCCGACATAGCCGGCGCCGGCGACCAGAATGTCGAGCGCGGTTCGGTTTTTTGCATCCGCCTTGTCGACCATGGCAAATTCCTTTCCGGCCAAATTCCTTTCCGGCCTTGACTGCCCGTCATTCCTGTCGGAAACGCCATAACACTTTTGCGGCTTCTGAAGCTCGCTTCGAGTGAAATATCGAAATTAAGGCGAACTTCGGAATCAAAACGACACGAGGGCGCGAAACATGACGGCGGCCATGGACGAGCTTCTCGGCATTCTCGACCTCGAGCAGCTGGAACACAACCTGTACCGTGGTCGCAGCCCCAAACTCGACTGGCAGCGTGTCTTCGGCGGCCAGACCATCGCCCAGGCGCTGGTCGCCGCCCAGCGAACGGTCGAGCCCGAACGCCACGTGCATTCGCTGCACGGCTATTTCATGCGGCCGGGCGACACCAAGGTGCCGATCATCTACCAGGTCGACCGCATCCGCGACGGCGGCTCCTTCACCACGCGCCGTGTCGTGGCTGTCCAGCACGGCCAGGCGATCTTTTCGCTGGAAGCCTCGTTCCAGCAGGACGAGGTCGGTCTCGAGCACCAGGTGCCGATGCCGCTGGACGTGCCGGCGCCCGACACATTGCTGTCGCAGCGCGAATTGATCGGCAAGTTCGGCGCGGCCGTGCCCGACGGCATCAGGCGCTACTGGGAGCGTGACCGGCCGATCGAGATGAAGCCGGTGATGCTGGAGCATTACACCAGCCGGGAGAAGCTGGAGCCGAAACAGAACATCTGGATCCGCACGACCGGCCCGGTTCCGGGCGATCGCGCCGCGCAGGCGGCCGTGCTTGCCTATCTTTCCGACATGACGCTGCTCGATACCTCCACCTTTGCGCATGGCCGCGCCATCTTCGATAGCGACATCCAGGCGGCGAGCCTCGATCACGCCATGTGGTTCCATCGCAGCCATGCGCTGGACGACTGGATGCTCTACACTCAGGACAGCCCGTCGACGCAAGGGTCGCGGGGGTTCACGCGCGGGTCGCTGTTTGCCCGCGACGGCACGTTGATCGCCTCGGTTGCCCAGGAAGGCCTGATCAGGCTGAAGCGGCCGCCCGCGGAATAGGCAATTTTGCAAAATTGCCTACTTTTTAATCAGCTGCGCTGCCGCGACTATGAACAGTCAGCCGACAAACCTTCCCCAAGTCGTTATTTAACAGCAGCTTAACACCCTGCTTCGGCAACTGGCACGGAGCTTGAATCCTAGCGGGCACTCTCCGGCTCTCATGGGGATCGGCGAAGTCGTGCAAACGCGGGGGACCCGCAACAGTAAAGGGTGAAACCTTATGAAAATCGTGATGGCAATCATCAAGCCGTTCAAGCTCGACGAGGTGCGCGAAGCGCTCACCGCAGTCGGCATCCAGGGCCTGACCGTCACCGAAGTCAAAGGCTACGGGCGTCAGAAGGGCCACACGGAAATCTATCGCGGGGCGGAATACGCGGTCAGCTTCCTGCCGAAGATCAAGATCGAAGTCGCGGTCGGCCTGGACATGGTCGACAAGGCCGTCGAAGCCATCACTGCGGCGGCCAAGACCGGTCAGATCGGCGACGGCAAGATCTTCGTTTTCGGCATCGACCAGGCGGTGCGCATTCGCACCGGCGAAACAGACACCGACGCGCTTTGAGCTGCGGAAACGTATTCCAATGGAGAGTTCAATGAATATTCCTTCTACTTTGAAGTCGGTGGCGCGCACCGCGCTGCTAGGCTCACTCGCTATCGCAGCGCTGGGCACGTTCGCCGCATTCGCGCAGGAAGCGGCGCCGGCCGCACCGGCCGCGCCAGCAGCGCCGGCCTTTACCGTCGACAAGGGCGACACGACGTGGATGATGATCTCCACCATCCTGGTGCTACTGATGACCATTCCCGGCCTTGCCCTTTTCTACGGCGGCCTGGTTCGCGCCAAGAATATGCTGTCGGTGCTGATGCAGGTCTTCACCATCACCAGCGTGGTCATGATCGTCTGGGTTTTCTACGGCTACAGCCTTGCCTTCACCCCCGGCAACGCCTTCGTCGGCGGCCTTTCCAAGATGTTTCTCGCCGGCGTCGACGTGACGACGGTGTCGGAAACTTTTACCAAGGGCGTCGCCATTCCTGAACTGGTGTTCGTCATCTTCCAGATGAGCTTCGCCTGCATCACGCCTGCCCTGATCGTCGGCGCCTTCGCCGAACGCGTCAAGTTTTCGGCCGTGATCCTTTTCACCATCCTGTGGGTCACATTCGTCTACTTCCCGATCGCGCATATGGTCTGGTTCTGGGGCGGCCCGAGCGCTTACAGCGACCCGTCGGGGCTCATCTTCAGCTTCGGCGCCATCGACTTTGCCGGCGGCACCGTCGTTCACATCAATGCGGGCATCGCCGGCCTCGTCGGCGCGCTGATGATCGGCAAGCGCATCGGCTACAACAAGGACGTCATGGCGCCGCATTCGATGACGCTGACCATGGTCGGCGCGTCGCTGCTGTGGGTCGGCTGGTTCGGCTTCAATGCCGGTTCGAACCTCGAAGCCAACGCCTATGCGGTGCTGGCCATGGTCAACACCTTCGTCGCCACAGCCGCGGCGGCAGTGACCTGGATCGTGCTCGAAACGCTGCTGCGCGGCAAAGCCTCCATGCTTGGCGCGGTTTCGGGCGCTGTTACCGGCCTTGTCGCCGTCACGCCCGCCGCCGGCTTTGGCGGACCGATGGGCGTCATCGTGCTCGGCATCGTCGCCAGCTGCGTCTGCTACTTCTTCGTCTCGGTCGTGAAGAACAAGTTCGGCTACGACGACAGCCTCGATGTCTTCGGCATCCACTGCGTCGGCGGCATCATCGGCGCGCTCGGCACCGGCATCCTGGTCAATCCCGCCCTCGGCGGCGCCGGCATCGTCGATTATTCGACGGCCGACTTCGCCGCCGGCTATGCCGGCACGGCGACCCAGTTGTGGTCGCAGTTCAAGGGTGTCCTGGTAACCGTCCTGTGGTCGGGCATCGGCAGCGCCATCCTCTACAAGATCGTCGATATGATCGTAGGCTTGCGCCCGACAGCCGATGCAGAGCGCGAAGGGCTCGACCTCACCGCGCATGGCGAAGCGGCCTATCACCCGTAAGCCAGGCCACCTGTGGGTCTTGTCTGGGGCGGCCTCGGTCGCCCAACACCTTCCCTCCCGTCGTGACGCTCCCGAAAAGGGCTCACGCATTGAGGCCCGGACCGGTTCCGGGCCTCTTTTTCGTGGGATGCACGCCGGTGGCAGTCCAGGCTCGGTCACAATCGCTTGATCGGGCGCCTGATCGATCTTGGGCGATGAAACATCGGCCGGCCAGCGTGCCCGCCATTTGTGTGACCGGTTTCCACTCGGGGAGCGCCGGCACGCACCCATGGTTAATGCGGCCTTAACCTTCCCGCCGATAGTCTGGCATCCGAATCTGCCGGAGTACGTCATGCGTCCGGCCAGTCCATGACAGACGGGGAACGACGAATGCGTTCAGGGGCTTCAGCACCGCTTGCGCTGGCCGATACGGGGCACGGCATCCAGGCGTTCGCGCGGCGTCAGGTCGGCCGGCTGCTCGGCGCCGGCCTGTT
The DNA here is from genome assembly GCF_055811595.1 of Mesorhizobium sp. WSM4814. Classification (NCBI taxonomy): domain Bacteria; kingdom Pseudomonadati; phylum Pseudomonadota; class Alphaproteobacteria; order Hyphomicrobiales; family Phyllobacteriaceae; genus Mesorhizobium; species Mesorhizobium sp. WSM4814. The sequence goes on along the minus strand of NZ_JBVVQT010000020.1, from coordinate 7,281 downwards.
TGCGCTGGTCGCCTTCGGCGTCGCCAGCCTCGCCACCTGGAACGTCGCCGACCCAAGCTTCTCCCATGCCACCGACAACATCGTCACCAACGCCATGGGCTATGTGGGCGCTGTCTTCTCCGACCTGGCCATGCAGTTCTTCGGCCTTGCTGCGGTCGCGGCGCTGGTGCCGGCGGTGGTGTGGGGATTTCTGCTGTTTTCGGCGCGCGGCGTCGACAGGCTGCCGAAGCGCGGGCTCGCCTGGTTCGGCTACGCGGTGCTTGCCGCGGCCATGGCCGGTTGCGTGGTGCCGCCCAAGACCTGGCCGCTGCCGACCGGTCTCGGCGGCGTGTTCGGCGACATGGTGCTCAAGATCCCAGGCTTCGTCGTCGGCGGCTATCCGACCGGTCTCATCGCCAGCGTGCTCGCCGTGCTCCTGGCCGCGCCGGCGCTGTGGCTGTTTGCCTACGGCTCGGCGCTGATTGCACGCAAGAACGGTTTCGCCGTCCTGGAGCAACCGGCCGCAGCCGATCCGAGGGACCAGGACGACTTGCTTTTCGACAATGACGAGGATGAGGGCGACGAGGGCATTCTGGCGCTAGGCGCGATCACGCATTGGTGGCTATCGTTGCGAGCCTATCTCCGCCGCCGCGCCGCGCGCCGCCGCGAGCGCGACGATTTCGAACCGGAGATGGAGCGCGCCAGCGCCTGGCGGCGCGCTGCCGAACGGGTCGAATCGGCCGAATTCGCCGAGTCGCGGATGAGTGCCGATGGCCGGGCCCGCGTCGAGCCGGAATTCTTCGCCGCCATGGTCAACGACCGTAGCGCCTCGCTCGACGACGCCGATGTTTTCGACGATGACGATGACATGGATTTTGCGCCGGAGCCTGCGCGCAGCGCTGCGCTCAATGCGAAGGTGCAACCGTTCCGCTCCGATGCAGCCACCCGCGTCGCGGCGCCGGCGCCGCGGCCGGTTCCGGGCGCGCGTGTCCAGCGCGAAGCGCAGTCCTCGCTGATCGGCTCCGAACAATTCGAAATGCCGTCGCTGCATTTCCTGTCCGAGCCGAAGAACGTCGTGCGCGACGCCAGCCTGTCCAAGGACGCGCTCGAGCAGAATGCCCGCCTGCTCGAGGGCGTGCTGGAGGATTTCGGCGTCAAGGGCGAGATCATCCATGTCCGCCCCGGCCCGGTCGTCACGCTTTACGAGTTGGAACCGGCGCCCGGCATCAAATCGTCGCGGGTCATCGGCCTGTCTGACGACATCGCCCGCTCGATGAGCGCGATCGCCTGCCGCGTCGCCGTGGTGCCCGGCCGCAACGCCATCGGCATCGAACTGCCGAACGCCAAGCGCGAGACCGTCTATCTCAGGGAAATCATGGCCAGCCGCGATTTCGAGACCACCAAGGCCAAGTTGGCGCTGGCGCTCGGCAAGACCATCAACGGCGAGGCGGTCATCGTCGACATCGCCAAGATGCCGCACGTGCTGGTCGCCGGCACCACCGGCTCGGGCAAGTCGGTCGCCATCAACACCATGATCCTGTCACTGCTCTATCGACTGACGCCGCAGGACTGCCGGCTGATCATGATCGACCCGAAAATGCTGGAGCTCTCGGTCTATGACGGCATCCCGCATCTTTTGACGCCCGTCGTCACCGATCCGAAGAAGGCGGTGGTGGCGCTGAAATGGACCGTGCGCGAAATGGAGGACCGCTACCGCAAAATGTCGAAGGTCGGCGTCCGCAACATCGACGGTTTCAACGCGCGGGTGCAGCAGGCCGAGAAGAAGGGCGAAAAAATCTCGCGCACCGTGCAGACCGGCTTCGACCGGCAGACCGGCGAAGCGGTCTATGAGACGGAAAACCTCGATCTCGAGCCAATGCCCTACATCGTCGTCATCATCGACGAGATGGCCGATTTGATGATGGTCGCCGGCAAGGACATCGAAGGCGCGGTGCAGCGCCTGGCGCAGATGGCGCGCGCTGCCGGCATCCACGTCATCATGGCGACGCAGCGGCCGTCGGTCGACGTCATCACTGGCACGATCAAGGCCAACTTCCCGACCCGCATCTCCTTCCAGGTGACGTCGAAGATCGACAGCCGCACCATTCTGGGCGAACAGGGCGCCGAACAGCTGCTCGGCATGGGCGACATGCTCTACATGGCCGGCGGCGGCCGCATCCAGCGCGTGCACGGTCCTTTCGTTTCCGATGACGAGGTCGAGAAGATTGTCGCGCATCTGAAGCTGCAGGGCGTGCCGGAATATCTCGATGCCATTACCGAGGATGACGACGAGGACGACGATGAGCCGTCGGGCAAGGGTGGCTCGGGCGGTGGCGGCGGCAATTTCGAGGATTCCGACGATCCCTACGACCAGGCGGTTGCGGTGGTGCTGCGTGACGGCAAAGCCTCGACCAGCTACATCCAGCGCCGGCTCGGCATCGGCTACAACCGCGCCGCCTCGATCATCGAGAAGATGGAGAAGGAAGGCATTGTCGGCCCGGCCAACCATGCCGGAAAACGCGAAATTCTGGTGCCGACGGAGGACGACAAGTTCTGATCCGCCCGCCAAGCCGACAGGATTTTCGCGGCTGCAACCTGACGGCAGCAACTTTGAACCTTCTGGCGCGTTTGCAACGACCAAGCGCTGTTCGGCCGCCAAACTTAAGCCCAACTGGGGGGCCAAACACTGCGACAACAGATGAACCAGACGAGAGTAACCGGCATGAAAAACTCTTCTTTCGCCACGATCAGCGATTTTGCCCCGACCCGCCGCCAACTGCTTGGCCTCGGGCTGGTCCTGGCCGGCGCCGCGGCCATCAATGTCGTGCCCGGGGTCCAGTTGCTGGCGTCGGCGCAAGCGGCGGTGCCAGCCACCGCGCAGAAGATCGCCGACCATTTTTCCTCGGTCAAATCGATGGCCGGCGAATTCGTGCAGTTCGGACCCAAGGGCGAGCAGACCGGCGGCAAGTTCTTCCTGGAACGGCCGGGCAAGATACGCTTCAACTATGATGGGACGTCGAATTTCCGGGTGATTTCCGACGGCAAGTCGGTGGTCATCCTGAACAAGCGGCTGAAAACGTCCGATCTCTACCCACTGTCGAAAACGCCGCTCAAGCTGCTGCTCGACACCAGGATCGACCTCTCCGGCGGCCGCGTCAAAAGCGTCAAGGAAGAAAACGACGTCACCACCATCCAACTCGCCGACAAATCGGTGTTCGGCAGTTCGAAGATCACCATGATGTTCGATCCGAAAACCTACGAATTGCGCCAATGGACGATCACCGACGCGCAAGGCAAGGACACGACGGTGATGATCTTCAACGTCAGGGAAGGCGTAAGCTTCGCCCCCGACACCTTTGCCATCGACTACACGGCCAACCGCGAACTGAACACCAAGTCGCGGTAGGATCTGCTGTTATTCAGGTGAGGCCGGCCTGCGAATGGCGGTTTCCTGCGCTTCCGGTACTCGCGTACTTTAAGTAAGTACGCTCCGCTCCGGTTCTCGGAATCCACCATTCTCGACTCGGCCTGACCTGAATCTCAGCGAATCCTGGTGCCAGCCCGGGCCGCGCATCAAGCGCGGCCGGCTTGTTTTTGCGGTGCGCGGCTGGCAGTAGTTTCCGGGATTGACTTTCCGTCGGAGCCATCTGGCGGACCTTGCGCTGTCCCGGAATCCCAAACATGCCCTTTTCGATCGCGACCTGGAATATCAATTCCGTCCGCCTGCGCATGCCGCTCGTCGAACGCCTGCTTGTCGAACAGGCACCGGACGTGCTCTGCCTGCAGGAAACCAAAGTTCCGGACGAACTGTTTCCCGAGAAGGCGTTCCGCAAGCTCGGCTATCAGCACATCGCCTTCCACGGCCAGAAGGGCTATCACGGCGTGGCGACGGTGGCGCGCCGGCCGATCGCGATTGTCGAAAAGCGCCGCTTCTGCGAGATCGAGGACTGCCGACATCTGTCGGTCACCGTGCGAGCCGGCGGCAAGGCGATCCTGCTGCACAATTTCTACGTTCCGGCCGGCGGCGACGAGCCCGACCCCGTTATCAACCGCAAGTTCAAGCACAAGCTGGATTTCGTCGCCGAAATGAACGCCATCCGCGCCGAGCACGACGAAGTGTCCGGCTCGATTTTGGTCGGTGACCTCAACATCGCGCCGCTCGAGCACGATGTCTGGTCGCACAAGCAGCTCCTGAAAGTGGTCAGCCATACGCCGGTCGAGACGGAAAATTTCGAGGCGATGCGGCTCGCCGGCGACTGGGTCGACCTGATGCGGCTCAACGTGCCTTACGAGCAGAAGCTCTACACCTGGTGGAGCTATCGCGCGCAGGATTGGCAAGCGTCGGATCGCGGCCGGCGGCTCGACCATGTCTGGTCGTCGCCAAACCTGGTGCCGAGCTTTGCCGGCTACGAGATCCTGCGGCCGGCGCGCGGCTGGCAACGGCCGTCGGACCATGTGCCGGTCATAGCGCGGTTCGACCTGGATTAGAGCATTTTGTCCCAAAGCGGGCGGAGCATGATCAAGTGCCTCTCGACGAGACACTGGAGGTTCAATAGCCTCTGAGATCCTCAGGGAGTTTGGCTAGGCTACATGGAGATAGTTGCAGCACAAACGTCGGATGTGATATCGGCGGCCGACTGCCTGGCAGATGCCTTTGCAGGCGATCCGCACATGACCTTCTTCTTCGAAGGGGATCCTGCACTACGATTGGAACTCGTGACCGAGTTCTTCTCGATCCTTATGGTAGCGCGTCTCGCGCTTGGCATGCCAGTGCTGGTATTAAAGAGCGAAGGCCGCATCCTGGGTGCGGCGATGGGCTATGATACGCAACGACCGGAATGGCTTCCGAATCACCGGGAGAGATGGGCCTCACTCCAGCAACGGCAGGAGTTGATGGTGTCGCGCTTCGAGAAGTCTCAGACGATCAGCGAGAAATACGAGCCGTCGGAGCCGCATTTTTATCTTGGGGTTTTGGGGGTCCATCCCTCAATTCAGGGAAAGCGGGCTGGCCTCGCTCTCATCGAGGCCTACTGCGATCTTTCTGAAAGAGACCCTGTCTCAGCGGGGACGTTTCTCGAAACCGCGGAACGCAAGAATTTGGGTTTCTATCAACGTTGCGGTTTTCGACTTCTGGGCCAGGGTGAACTTGAATTCAAGAAACCACTCTGGTGCCTCTACAAATCCAAGAACGTTCGAGGCCTCAGCTAGCTCAGTCGTCGAAACGCGGCGCCAGCTTCTCGATGCGGCGGATCATTGCCAGAAAATCCTCGGAGATGCGCTGGTGCAGGTGGACCGCGATATCGGGATATTCTTCCAGGATGCGGTGGAACATCTTGCGGCTGAGCCGCAGCACTTCCGAATCGATCTCGGCGGATGCGCTGGTCAGCCGGTTGGTGTCGGCGATCAACGCCAGTTCGCTCAGCATCGTACCGGGGCCGGCCGTGCCTATCGGGACGCGGGCGCCATGCTGCTCGCGATACAGCACGATGCGCCCGCTGACCACGATATAGGCGCAATCGGCCTCGTCGTCCTCGCGGTAAAGCTTGTGGTCTGCCTGCAGCCTGGTGGTTTCCGCGCCAAAGGCGAGCAGACGCAGTTGCTCCTCCGTGAAGCTCTCGAAGAGCCTCACGGCGGACAGGATGCGGATGTCGTCATCCAACGCCATCTAGCTGTGTCCCCGAACGGCCAGTCCAATCCCTCCATTGGAGCGCCGAGCGTTCCTTTGGACGCGGCAAAGGACGCTCTAAACGCTTTGAAATCGACGCACCGGGCTTTCCAAAAAACGAATCCGGTTTTTGGCCCGTTGCGTCAGCGAGCTCGATCCAGAACCACCTCCAGTCTCAGGATCGTACTCGAAAGCGGCGCCTCCCCTAACCGCTGATTGAATGATTAAATGTTTAAGGAACCAGCTTGTAGCCACCACTTTCTGTCACAAGAATTTCTGCGTTGGAAGGATCGCGCTCGATCTTCTGGCGCAGCCGATAGACATGGGTTTCCAGCGTGTGCGTGGTGACGCCGGAATTGTAACCCCACACTTCCTCGAGCAGCACGTCGCGCGTCACCACCTTCTGGTCGGCGCGATAGAGATACTTGATGATCGAGGCTTCCTTTTCGGTCAGCCGCACCTTGGCGCCGCGCTGGTCGATCAGAAGCTTCTGGCTAGGCTTGAAAGTGTAGGGGCCGACCGAAAAGGTGGCGTCTTCGCTCTGCTCATGCTGGCGAAGCTGGGCACGGATGCGGGCCAGGAGAACCGCGAAGCGGAACGGCTTGACCACATAGTCGTTGGCGCCGGCTTCGAGGCCGAGAATCGTGTCGGAATCGGTGTCGTGTCCCGTCAGCATGATGATAGGCGACTTGTAGCCGCCCTTGCGCAATATCTTCACCGCCTCTCGGCCATCCATGTCGGGGAGGCCGACATCCATGATGAGCAGATCGATGATGCCGCCGCGGGCCGTGGCGATGCCTTTGGCGGCGGTTGATTCCTGCAGGACGTCGAATTCTTCATAGAGAGACAATTGCTCGACGAGCGTGCCGCGCAGGTCGTCATCGTCATCGACGATCAGAATGGTGCGTGAAGTCATGGATCAATCCGTTGTTTTGAAAAGAAAATTCAGTTGACCGCTGCCTGTTTATGCGGAAGCTGACCGGCACAACAGCCGATCACAATGATTTGTTCCGTGGCACGATCATACAAGAAAAAACGCGCGTGCAATGAGGCGAGCGCATTTTTGCGAAAAGGGCTTCGTGTTCTCACCGTGCGCGCCAGGCCCGGCCACCCCAGCCAAGGGCTTCTGCAGGCTGGCAAACTGGTGTTTTCCTGTGCGCTGGGGCGCGGCGGCATATCGGCCGGCAAGCGCGAAGGCGATGGCGCCACGCCGCTTGGGTCGATGCGGATACTGTCGGGATATTTCCGTAACGATCATTTTCCCGGCGGCCGCAAAACCCGGCTGGCGATGGCGCCGATCGGTCGCGATCTTGGCTGGTGCGAAGTGCCTGAGGACCGCAACTACAACCGTCCGGTCAAGATTCCCTATGGCGCCAGCCACGAGCGGATGCTGCGCGCCGACCGCCTTTATGACGCCTGCCTGGTGCTCGACTGGAACATTGCGCCGCGTCGCCGCGGACGCGGCAGCGCCATCTTCTTTCATTTGGCCCGCCCCGACTTCACACCGACGCAAGGCTGCGTCGCGGTGACAGCATGCACGATGGCCCGGCTGCTGCCGCTGCTGTCGGACCGCACGGTGATGAGGGTGGTGAGGTAGGGGAATAGGGGAATAGGGGAATAGGGGAATAGGGGAATAG
>NZ_JBVVQT010000019.1:0-135435 GCF_055811595.1 Mesorhizobium sp. WSM4814 | reverse complement strand
CGCTACGCTTCAGGACTATCACCCGCCCGAGGGGCCGCTGTGGGCGAGGGCGGCGATCGCCGAGTGGATGCAGCCGGTCGCCGGCGCCGGCGATCCCGGTCGGGTGGTGCTGGCGGCGGGCGCCCAGCATGGGCTGGATTGCGTGCTTGGCGCGGTGACCAGGCAGGGCGAGGTCGTGCTCGCCGACGAAGTGACCTATCAGGGCATCAATGCACTGTGCCGGGTGCATGGGCTCGATCTCAGAGGCATCGCCATGGACCGTGGCGGCATGCGGGCCGACGCGTTCGAGGCGGCCTGCGTGCAGTTGCGCCCGCGCGCGGTCTTCCTGGTGCCGACCCTGCACAACCCGACCACCATTACGCTGGGCGAGGAGCGCCGGCACGAGCTGGTGACTGTCGCCCGTCGCCATAACGTCCTTATCATCGAGGATGACGTCTATCGGCCGCTGGCGGACAATCCGCCGCCGTCGCTTGCCAGCCTCGAGCCCGAATTGACGGTTCACATCGGCGCCTTGTCGAAATGCCTTGCCCCGGGACTGCGCCTCGGTTTTGTGATCGCGCCACGCGCCATAGCCGGCCAGGTCGCTGCGGCTTTGCGCATAAACTGCTGGAGCATCAGCCCTCTGACCGCGCTGATCGGCGCACGGCTGATAGAAGAGGGCTCGGCGGCGCGTATCATCGAAGCCCAGAAGCAGGAGCTTCGCCAGCGCCAGGCCATCCTCACCGAAATCCTCGGCCGCTACGATGTCCAGAGCCACGCCACCTCGACGCATGCCTGGCTGCGCCTGCCGGAGCCGTGGCGCGGCGCGGGTTTCGCTCGCACCTGCCTGGAACGTGGCGTTGCCGTTCTTCCCGGCGATGCCTTCGCGGTCGGGCGCGAGCCGGTGCAGCACGGGGTGCGCATCAATGTCGGCGCCGCGCGCTCGCTCGACGATCTGCGCACCGCGCTGAACACCATGGCCGAACTGCTCGCGGCCGGGCATCTGCAACTGCCTGGCTTCGTCTAGACCATGATCCCGAAAAGTGGGGGCCGGTTTTCGGAAAAGATCATGGTCAAACAAGAAGATACGGTCGTGGCAGCAGCGGAAACCGTCGAAATCGCCATCGTTGGCGCCGGCATTGTCGGGCTGGCAACGGCACTTCGGCTTGCGGCCGAGGGGCGCGAGGTGCTGCTCATCGATCCCAACGAGCCTGGCTCCGGCGCCTCGTTTGGCAACGCCGGAACGCTCGCCGAATATGCCAGCATGCCGGTCGGCAACCCGGCCCTGCTGCGCCAATTGCCAAAACTGCTCCTCGATCCTGCCAGCCCATTCGCCTTGCGCTGGCCGGCGTTTTTCCAGCTTGCGCCCTGGCTGGTCCGCTTCGTGCGGCAGTCGCTTCCGGCAGCCACCCGTGCCAATGCGCTGGCGCTGGCCGGCCTTCTGGCTGAGGCCCTGCCGGCATGGGAGGAGATGGCGAAAGAGGCCGATATGGCCGACCTGCTGCGCCGCAACGGCTGCCTCTACCTGTATCGTCGCGAGAGCGGTTTCGCCAGGGCGGCCGGTGGCAGGGCGCTGCGCGCCGGGTTTGGCGTGCATCAGGAGGTTCTGACGCCGGCAGAGGTGGCCGTGCTGGAGCCGAGCCTGCCCACGACCGGGGCCCGCGGACTGTACTTCCCGGATTCGATGAATGTCACCGATCCAAAGACGCTGATGCGGCGGCTGCTCGATGCCGCAACCGCCCGCGGCGTGTCGGTGGCGCAGGCTGCTATATCAGGGCTGCAGATCGAGGCGGACGGTGTCAGGCTCAGCGGTTGCGGCCTTCGCGTTAAGGCGAACACGGTGGTGATCGCCGCGGGTGCGCAATCGCGGGCGTTGGCCATGCAGACCGGCGACAGCATCCCGCTCGAGACCGAACGCGGCTATCATCTCGAATTCCCGACCGAAGCGCCTTTGCTCAATCGTCCGGTCTGTCCCGTCGATCTCGGCTTTTACATGACGCCGATGGCCGGCCGGCTGCGTGTCGCCGGAACCGTCGAGCTCGGCGGGCTTGCAGCGCCGGCAAATCCGCGCCGGCTGGCGCTTTTGGATCGCGGTGTCAGACAGTTCTTCCCCTCACTGGGCCGGCCCTCATCCGAATGGCTCGGGTTCCGGCCGTCGCTGCCCGATTCCCGGCCCGTCATCGGTCAGTCACGTGGCAGCCCCAGGGTGATCCATGCCTTCGGCCATGGTCATCTCGGCCTCACCCTGGCGCCGATCACCGCCCGCTTGGTCGCCGACCTGATTGCCGGACGCGGCGATCCTGCCTGCCTCGCGCCCTTTGCGGTGGGCCGCTTCGCTGCTTGACGCTAGGTCGGCTCCGCCGCGGTAGCGGAGCGTGTAAGCTTGGGCAGGCGTTCGGCAATCCAAGCAAAAACCCGCCCCGGTCTCCGGAGCGGGTCTGTTGCCTGAGGCGGAACTCAACACATGTCCGCAGCCGCAAGGTCACCTCGCGATGCTGAAGATCTGGTTAACCCGCCATATTTGATTCAAATCCTGCTGTGGATCTTCGCCTTTGGGTAAATCGAAATGGGCCATCGTTGTCCAGCGGCGGGCAAAAGGAGAATCCATGACCAGTGACTTTGCCGCAGCCCACCTCCATCTTGAACGAGCCTGTCACTATTTGCGCGGCGATGACGAGACGAGCAGCGCGGCGCGCGCCGCCCTGGACATCCTGATCGATGCAATTGTCGCAGCCCAGTACAAGCGTCCGCCCGCTGACGTGGTGGAATTTCCCAGAACGGCAAAGCAGCGTTAGTCGGCGAAGCGCGGCGCATCCGCAGGATTAATGCGCCGCTTCAAGTTCTTGTTTTCCAACATGTCGTTGTCTTGACATGTCGTTGTCCTGATACTGCTGCGCGCCCTCGGGTCAGGCCCGAGGGCATGCCTTAGGCGACATGCAGTGGCGGGCGAAACAAATGGAGCGGACGGCCAGTTCAAATTAAACGCATCCCGCTTTGGGTCCGCCGTACCTCTCCCAATGGCTGATGCTCGGCAGCAGGAGCTACCGACGATGGCGGATTGACTCTTACTCTGCGCTCGTGCTGATGTTGCAGTGCAACATAGGGCAGCGGGGGCTAACTGGTGTTTATTGGGCAGCAGCAGTATTCAAGCGCGACACCGATATGGAACGTTGGTCGCAGCAAGATCACGAAAGTCAGAGGATGGGACGATACATTTGACGGGTTGACCGCATTTGCCCCGTTCTGGGCAATGGCGGCGATCTTCAGTATCGCCGGTGATATCTACTCCATGCTTGGCTACAAGGGGCCGCTGTTTGCCGCTCTGAGCTGGTCGGTCGTCCTGTTCAGCCTGCTACTCCTGCTGTACCCGCGGCGAACCGAGTTCTTGATCGGGCTCGTGATGGTATCGCTTGTGCTGTACGCGCTGCGCATGCCGGTCGCTTCGAACAACAAGACGATCACGGCGGTGATGAACGGGGCTATCCTGCTCAGTGTGGCAGTGCTCTATCTGCGGGCCGCCGGCCGCGGCGCCGCGCTGGCCCGGATGGAGCTTTATCAACAGATCCGGATCGTCGCCCGGGCGCTGCTCGCCATCATGTATTTCTACGGCATCTTCCACAAGATCAACACCGATTTCCTCGATCCTTCCGTGAGTTGCGCGGTGGGCCTCTACGCTCCGCTGGCTCGTCCGTTCGGCCTCGAGGACAATCTGTTTGGCCGGTATCTTGCGATCTTCGCCACCTTCGTCATTGAGGCGATTGCGATCGTGTCCCTCTACTGGAAGCGCTATTTCGCCGTGGGGTTCATCCTCGCGCTCGTCTTCCATTACGTGATCCCGATCTCGGCCTATTCCTGGTACATGGACTTTTCCAGCCTGGTGTTCGCGCTGTATGTGCTGAGCATCCCCACGCCCGCCAGCGAGGCGCTCTATCGCACCTCGCTGGAGTTTACCAATCCGCTGCGCGAGACGTTCGGCCGGATCGGGATCTTGCTGCCGGGCGCGGCCGTGATGCTGGTCGCGGTCACTCTCGTCATTGCGCTCACCTATGCTTTTCCCGGGCGCTCCTTCGACATGATGGTCCACTCCGTCTGGATCCTCATTTGGGCGGTAGTGGGCGGCGCGGCGATGGTCGTGCTGTCCCATGTGGCCCTGCAGAACCTGCCTTGCCGGACCGTCTCCTCGCCGCGCCAGCCGCTCTGGGTCTATTTGGTGCCGGGCTTGTTCTTCCTCTCCTGCCTGTCACCCTATGTCGGGCTCAAGACGGAGAGTTCCATCAACATGTTCAGCAATCTGCACACCGAGGCCGGCCAGACCAACCATCTGCTCTTTCCCAAGCCACCATACATGTTCAACTATCAGAACGAGGTGGTGAAGATCGTTGATTCGTCCGAGCCCCATCTCGTCCGCCAGTCGCGGGCGGGCAATTACCACGTCCTCCTCGATGTGAAGAAACAACTGCGCCGGAAGCCCGAGGCTTGGGTGACTTACGTGAAGGATGGTGAGACGATTACCCGCGCCAACGCGTCGACCTTCGCAGGCGAAATGCCCAGCCTCCTCGAACGCAAGTTGCTTGTGTTCAAGCTGGTGGATTTCTCGCGGCCGAAGTCCTGCACCCACTGAGCGCCGCTCTCACGGAAACTGGTAGATGTCGCCGGGCAGTCTGGCCATCCATTTCGCCGGGAACTGCCCGAGCGCGTCGCGATTGCAAGGGACACGCGGCGCTTTAAGTTCATGTCGTTGTCGCAAAACCGCTGCGCACCCTCGGGTCAGGGCCCGAGGGCATGCTTTTGTGACATGCTTTAGCGCCGTTCGAGGTCGGCAGGGATCAGCGAGCGGCCGCGAAGCCTCAGGGTGGCCCGGCGTCCGAGCTTGAGCGCCGGATAGATCAGCCGCGCGGCCGTCCTGTTTGAGAGAATCCTGCGGTTGAGCCAGCCGAAAAGCGTCGAAGAGGAACTGAGGATCGCCATGAGATTGATGGCCTCCTCGCCGTGGTAGACGCGATCCTCGAAAACGAAGAGCATGCCCTCGTTCAGGTCGAAGCCCTGGTGCTGAAACTCGACAACGCGCGGGTCGCCGGAGCGCGCGTCGAGCAGCTCGACAGGACCGACCGCGTCGCGCAGCCGGGCAAAGCGGACATAGCTCTGGCAGAAGATGCAGTCGCCGTCATAGACGATAAGCGCCGTCTTGCCGGGGGGCTTCATTGCAGCGTCGGATCCTGACTGTGCCCGATTGGTGCTTCTACGGAGCTATCGATCGCGCAATTGCCGTAGAATGCGCAGCCGGAGACGACGGGCAGATTGCTGAAGGCGTCGAGGATGGCGACGAGCACCAGCCCGACAATGCCGAGCATCAACATTTTCTTGTAGGCGGACAAGTCGCGAAGCATCTTGGTCCTTTGCTGCTTGAATCGGACCTGGTCGATCCTTGGTCAAAGCGCGATCGATTTCAACAGCCGGCTGGCTGCAAGAACGGCAGCCCGTGCCGGCCAAGGTTTCCTATCGCTTGAGCTGCCATAGTCGGCACCAGCCTGTTATTGTGCAACGCAACAATGAGTGAAGATCGGCGGAAAATCAAGCGGAATGCTGAATTTCGCCGACTTTTGCGACATTGCATCGGCGGCAACCGGCAATGCGGACCTCCGAGCCAATTCGCACTTGCCACACAGTATAATGCAATGCACAATCGCCATCGAAACCGAAGGACCGGGCCGGCCGATAAGCCGTATCCAGGAAACGCTGAAGTTGAACCTGCCCATACGTGAGACCTGGCTGGACACTGCCAAGGGCTTGGGAATCACCCTCGTCGTCATGGCCCACGTCCTCGACCACAGCACCTGGCGATGGGCGCACCCGATTTACTTTACGGCATCGCTGTTCTTCATGCCGTTCTTCTTCATCATATCCGGCTACCTTTTTGCCGTGACGGAGAGGAAGGCGCTTTTCCGGAAGCGCGTCCAGGGCCTGCTCATTCCCTATGTGATGTTTCTCGGCGCGATCATGGCGAGCGTGCTCGTTGTGGACTTTTTGCGCGGCGACACCCCGGCGCCCTGGCAGATCAGGGAACTCATCACCGACGCGCTGCTGGGCGGACGGCACCTGACGCGCGAACTCGGCGTGTTCTGGTTCGTCACCTGCCTCGTCGCCACGCAACTCGTCTACAACGAGGTCGCGATCAGGACCAGCGGACCGACCGATCCCGGAATGCTGATCTTCGTCGGCGCATCCGTCGGCCTCGCCTATTCAATCCAGGCCTACTGGCAGGAGGTGCGCGCGCCGCTGGCTCTGACGAACGTGCCGCTCGCGATCGGCGCATTCTGGTTCGGACATTTCCTGCGCGAACGCGGCATGAGCGCGCTGTGGTCGGCGGTGTTTGTCGTGGCGGTTGCCGGGGTTGCGCTCGCGGCGGCGCGGTCGGGGTCCGACTTTACCTTCAGCATGAAGAACGCCATCTTCGGCCCCCCGCTTCTCGGCCTGCTCGTTGCATTGGCGATCTCGACCTTTATCCTCGGCCTCGTCCGCTTCATGGCGATCTCGACCTTTATCCTCGGCCTCGTCCGCTTCATGGCGATGCCGAGCTTGCGCATCGCTCCGTTGGCGGAAATCGGCGCAGCCTCCCTGGTGATCATGTTCGTCCATCAGTTCGTTCATTTCACGCTGCGGGACTTCGGAATGTCTTCCGAGTTGGCGCTGATTGCCCTGTCGCTCGGACTTCCCTATCTGCTCTATCGCGGACTGAGATCGTCCCGGATACTGTCTCCCTGGTTCATCGGAAGCGGAGACCTGGCGCTCAGCATCCAACTGATGAGGCGGAGCCTCGCGTTCCGGGCAGGCTGAGCACGAACGCGTCCAGGCGACGGCAGCAGCGGTTTGCTTCCGGATCGGAGCTGTCCAGCGCCCAGATCGTCTGCCTTGCCGGCCCGGGGCCGAGCGTGCGCGTGTCGGCATCCGAGTACGATCCCCCGGACAGATCTTCCTGGCCCCCTGTTCCCGCGAGGGCGGCGGGCGTATTCTCACGGTCCGACGGGTCGAAATCATCAGGGGAGGAGATTGCGATGGCTGAGGCAACGCGCCACGACGCCTGGCAGGCCGGGGATAGCTACGACCTCTATATGGGGCGATGGAGCCGTCAGATCGCTCCACCGTTCCTGGATTGGCTCGATCCGGCGGAGGGTCTGGACTGGCTGGAGGTGGGTTGCGGAACCGGGGCGCTGTCGGCAGCCATCCTGGCCCGTTGCAATCCCAGGAGTTTGGTGTCCATAGACCCGTCGGAGGGTTTTCTCGCCAAGGCGCGGGCAAACGTGCCGGACAAGCGTGTCGCGTTTCTCGCAGGCGATGCGCAGGCCTTGGCAGTCGAATCGGGCAGCAAGGACATGGTCGTGTCGGCGCTTGTTCTCAACTTCGTTCCCGACAGGCAAAAGGCGCTCGCCGAGATGCGGCGGGTGGCCCGCCCTGGAGCGACGATTGGATTCTATGTGTGGGATTATCCCGGCGGCGGGGTGGAATTCATGCGGGCCTTCTGGACCGCTGCGACGGCGCTTGACCCCGGTGCCATCGACCTTACCGAAGACAGGCGTTTTCCATTTTGCACACAAGATGGATTGACCGATCTCGCGGAGAAGGCAGGCCTGGGCTCCATCGACTCCACCCGGATTGAAATGCCGGCCGTGTTCAAGGACTTTGAGGACTACTGGCGCCCCTTCACCCTGGGTGCGGGACCGGCGCCCGGCTACTGCATGAGTCTCGACCCCGCAGCTCGCCAGAGATTGATGGAGAGGCTCCGCGACAGTCTGCCGCGTGGCGAGGGCGGGTCCATTCCCCTGAAAACGAGAGCCTGGGCAGTCAAGGCGAAGGTGCGCTGATGACCGGCAGCCCATGTCGCACCAAACCGGCAGGCGGCCAATCATAGACTGCCGGCGCAAAGTTCGGGTTGACCGGCCTTGTGCGCGAAGCGACTATTCGTCTGGACAGCCGAGATGCAGATTGTGCGAGGAGATTACGATGGACGAGCCCGATCGCTGGCGTCACATGTCGAGCGCGCCAAGGGATGGCAGCCGAATCCTGGTCACAGTTCGGCCGTCTGAGCAGGGGCCAGCGGAAGTCGACCTGGCTTACTGGTCTCGAGCCGACCAGTTCGGCAGTGAGGGGTGGCGTGCTTCCGACTCGTCGCCCGGACGCGTGGTTGAATACGCCGAACCCGAGCTGAAGTGCTGGATGCCGCTGCCAACCGCCAATCTGAGCAAGGGTTCAATGCCGAGCCCTTGGGACGAAGAAGATGTCCCGCTGCTGGATGGATCGGGGATATGAGGCTGAGCGCGATCGTCACAGCTGCCAATCTCCCCCAAGTGGGGGAGATGTCCGGCAGGACAGAGGGGGGCGCCGTAGAGTGCCAACCTCAATTTCCGATTGCAAGAAGCTCGTCGTCGAAGTCGATGGTTCGCAGCATGCCGACGCCAATGCAGGCGACGAGGCAAGGACAAAGCGTCTTGAGCAAGACGGCTGGACTGTGCTGCGCTTCTGGAACGACGACGTCATTCGCGGCATCGACAATGTCTGCCAGCATATTGTGATCGAGGCAGGGCTCGCCGGTACGACTTGATACGCCGGCGGGACAGCGCCCCCCTCTGTCCTGCCCTCTTTGCCACCACTTGACATCTCCCCCACGAGGGGGGAGATTGGCAGCTCCGCTGTCGGCTCCCTTCTCTCAGACCCTCAGAACAGGAATGCCGCCGTGGCCGGGTTCGCGCCGGTACGGCCGGCCGATGAATCCATGCTTCGGATGAGCTCGAGGTCCTTTGAATCCAGCTCGAAATCGAAGACGTCGAAATTGGCGGCAATCCGGTCCTGGTGGATCGACTTTGGAATGACGATCAGCCCTTCCTGAAGATGCCAGCGGATGATCACCTGCGCCACGGACTTGCGGTGTTTTGCGGCGATCTTTTCGAGGGTCGGGTCGCTCAACAGCCGGCCGCTGCCCAGCGGGCTCCAGCTTTCGATGCGGATGTTGTGCGTGCTGTGAAATTCTCTGGTCTGGCGCTGTTGAAACCGGGGATGGAGTTCGATCTGGTTGACTGAGGGTGTGACACCAGTCTCGCCGATGATCCGCTCCAGATGGTCGTGGTTGAAATTCGAAACGCCAATCGACTTGGTCCGGCCGGATTGCCTGAGTTCGATCAGCGTCTTCCACGCCTCGACATATTTGCCCTGGCTGGGCACCGGCCAGTGGATCAGGAACAGGTCGATCTGCTCGATGCCCAGCTTGTTCATCGTCTCGTCGAAAGCCCGCAGGGCGGCGTCACGCTGATGCGCGCCGTTGCGCAGCTTCGAGGTGATGAACAGCTCGCTTCTCGGCACGCCAGCCGTGCGGATCGCCTGCCCGACGCCCTCCTCGTTCTGGTAGCCTTCGGCGGTATCGATCAGTCTGTAGCCGGCCTCGATTCCCCAACTCACGACTTGGGCCGTAATGGCTGGATCGACCTGCCAAACGCCAAGGCCGATCTGGGGAATGGCTGAGCCATCGTTCAATGTGATCTGCTCAGCTTTAGTCAGGGTAATTTGTTCAGGCATGCTCAGGTCCTTCTGCATCGCTCCGCCCAGCGCAGTGCTTATCTAGGCGCGGCGTCCGCCAATGCGAGTCGACAGGTGGAGAAAGTAGAAGTGCGCCGTGAAGCCGGGATGAGATCCGGTTCGAACCGCCCAGCGTTTCCAAACATGGTTCCAGAGATCAATAAATTGGACCGGGGGATGGCACGCCAATCCGGATCGATCTCGAAAAATCTGGCGAAAGGCCCGACTCCCGCGCACGGCCGTCAATGTGGGCCGCCTCCCTCAAAACCGACATCGGCAAGCTGACATCGAGCGCACCCCGTGCATACGCATATTCGGGAAGATAGCCGTTAACGATGAGGCGCCAGTCAAGAGGCACCACGTCACCGACGGCTCGCATCATCTTGACGATCGTGGTCGTGCAGTTCGTCGTGATGGAATTATAGAATTCTGGAGTCGTGGAAAGTGCATTTGCGTCCAAGACGTATTCCAGCAAGAGCGCCCGGGCCGCTTCCGGTGACACTTTTAGCCGATAGATTTGGACATCCTCTCCGCGAACGTTTGACCTGACGCCGACGACGTCTCGCTCATCAGCCGCAATAATGACCAGGGGATTGCTCTTGAACAGGTCTGCCATGGGTGAAAACTTGCCGCCTCCATGGCGCCGCACCTCAATCGACCAGGCAAGATAGTCGCCTCCTGCAAAGCCGAAGCTTATGATGACATGGGCGATTTTGGTCCCGGACCAATAAGACATGAAGAGATCCACCGTCTGAACGCTGGAGAGGTCGTAGGTCCGCGTTGTCCAGCGTTCGGTGAAATCAGTAGCGCTACGCCACTCGAAGTCGCGCACATCAGTCAGCGTCAACAGGTTTCCGTCGCGTGTGCCGGTTACCTGACGGGCGACGTCGGGCGCCCAGTCCGCGTGATCGAAAGGCCTGATGGTGCTCCACCAAACCAGAACCACAGCTAACGCAGCTGCAAACAGGACAAGCGCCCTGATGCGAAACCGGCTGAAGAGGGCGATGATAGTGGCGAGGCCGAACAAGATGAAAAGGACGCCGGCAACAGCCCGTCCAAGCTCAGCCACGGGCAGGCGATACCACATGGCAAGTCCAGCCCAGGCAGTCAGGATTGCGACGGCCAGCGAAAGGATGATGGCAAGCGAGATCCGAGCGATGCGACGCATCTATTCCCCCTCTGGCGGTCTGCTATCTGGTGGCCTCGCATTGCCTGGATGCCATTTTTCACCGGACGTCCGAAGGCAACTCTACATGGCGATATTGGAGCACATTCGGTCTGTTGCGCCAACTCGGCGCCCGCCCGGCCAGCCGACAAGAGGATGGTTGAAAGCCCCGGCCAGCTTGCCGTTCATCATTGGTACCCGGCGGGCCGACATGTTATGCTGTGGCGGCAACCACTGCAGTCCCAGGTGACTGTCAGGGGGATTGAGTTAGGCAACGCTTTCGGTCGTTAGGTCCCGGCCGGAAGATTGTGCTCGGCGCTGGAAATTTCGCACAAAAGCAACCGCCCGCAACGTTGTGTCTGACTGCCGCAGATGCCGCGAAGCTGGCCACGTGGGAGGATATCGTGATCAAGAAACTGGCTTTCGTTTTGTCATGCGCTGCCGCCCTATGCGTAACGTCCGCCTTTGCGCAGGACGAAAATCTCGAGAAACTTGGCGGCTTCAAGACGACCGGCACACCGATGATGGAGCCGATCCCGCAGACCGGAGAAAACGCCGAAGCCCTCAAAGCAATTGCAGCGAAGGTCAAAGTCCCGGATGGTTTTAAGATCACTCTCTATGCCATCGTTCCCGACGCGCGTCATATCGCTGTAGGACCGCAGGGCGTGGTGACCTTCGTCGGTACCCGCAAAGAGCTGGTCTACTCCATGACCGACCGCAACAAGGACCGCGTCGCCGACGACGTGAAGGCCTTTGCGCCTTCGATCAAAATGACGGTTCCGAACGGCGTCTGTTTCTCGAGGGATGGCCACCTCTACGTCGTCGAACAGAACCGCGTATTGTGGTTCCCGGCGGCCGAGTTTTTCTATGAAGGTCCCGATGTCGCGGCTTTCCCGATCGTGAAGCAGGGCGAGCTGATACCCGCATCCAACGAGAGCTACAATCACACGGCCCGAACCTGTCGCGTTGGGCCTGACAACCGCATCTATATTACCATCGGCCAGCCGTTCAATGTGCCAGCCCCCGAAGTGCTCCCGGAATTTGAGAAACTCGGCATCGGCGGCATCATAAGCATGAAGCAGGACGGTACCGACCGCAAAATTTATGCGCGCGGAATGCGCAATCCCCTCGGCCTGGATTTCAACCCAAAGGACAAGACACTTTGGGTGAACGACAATCAGGTCGACGGCATGGGCGACACCATTCCCCCAGGTGAAATGAACCGTGTTACCGGACCGGACCAGAATTTTGGCTTCCCCTGGTATGGCGGCGGCAAAGTTCGTACGGTTGAGTACAAGGACGCAACAGTCCCCGAAGGCGTGATCTTCCCGGAGGTCGAGCAAGAGGCTCACGCGGCCGATCTCGGGCTGTCGTTCTATACCGGCAAGCAGTTCCCCGAAAAATACCGCGGCGGCATCTTCTCGACCCAGCACGGCTCGTGGAACCGCGTGGACCCGGTGGGGGCTCGGGTGATGTTCACCGCGCTCAAGGCGGACGGCACGGCGGACAAAGCTGAAGTGTTCGCTGACGGCTGGCTGAACGAGAATGGCGAGTATCTCGGCCGTCCTGTCGATGTTCAGATGCTCAAAGACGGTTCGCTGCTGGTGTCCGACGATCTGGCCGGGGCCGTCTGGCGGATTTCCTACGGCGATTAAGCGACTTGCCAGGCGGCGGCCTTCTGCTGCTGCCTGGCTTGCTTCTCTTGGATAAAGGAGTTCGGGGTGAGGCGTTTGATCGTCAGTCTGGCTGCGCTCTTTGCCTGTTCGTCGCTTGCGCAGGCTGGAGGTGATGCCGCTTCGGGCAAAAAAATCATGCTGAAGTGCCAAGTCTGCCATGGCAAGGACGGCATTGCCAAGCTGCCCGACGCGCCGAACATAGCAGGGCAAAAGGAGGCTTATCTTGTCAAGGCGCTGAACGCCTTCAAGACAGGCGAGCGCAAGAACGAGCAGATGACTGTCGTGACCAAGGGCTTGAGCGATGAGGATATAGCTGATGTCGCCGCCTATTATTCATCGATCAAGATCACCGTTCAGGTTCCGCCATGAGGCCAGCTCGCAGACGTCCGCCGCCTGGCTACGCCACCGAGCGATCACGGGTTCCATCCGCCGCTGCCGTACTGACGGGTAATGATCTCGAGCAGATGACCGTTAGGGTCCTCGAAATAAACGCCGCGGCCGCCGTCGTGGCGATTGATCGCGCCCAGCTGCGTCCGGCCAGGATCAGCCCAGTACGGCAGGTCCCGTTCACGAATCCTGCCGAAGATCTCGTCGAACTCGGCTTCGCTGACCAGGAAGGCGTAATGCTGCGGGCTGATTTCGCCTGAGGTATCCATATAGTCGAGGTTGGCACCGTTTTCGGTGGTGACCATCTGGAAAGGCCCCAAGCGCCTTGGGGCGGGAAGGCCAAGCATTTCCGCCAGGAATTTTGCCGACGCCTCGCTGTCGCGGGCCGGCAGTATTGTATGGTTGAAATCGATAGCCATGCCGTCACTCCCTTCGATCTCTCCTCGCACGTCGTTGTTCCGCGACTGAAGCGATGCTGCACGAGATGGGGTCGAAGGCCATGATGCTCAAGCCGGCGTGGCAACCTGCCCGATGACCTGCACGGGGTCAGCTTCATGAATACGGACGATGATCATTTCGCCGCTATCCGGCACCTCGCCCGTCAAACCGGTGATGTTGACCTGATGCGTGACAAGCACGGCAGGTCCGCCGAAACGCTGCCCGCGGAGCCACGCCAAAAGGGCAGCGGTGCGCACTTCTGCGGCCGAACTGTCGCCAAAGAAGGAATTGAGCAGCTCAAGAGGCACGACGTCGCCGATCCCGAGCAGGCGAGCGGTATCCAGGCAGCGACACCACTGGCTCGAATGGACGGCTGCCGACGAGATGCCGTTCGCACGGAACAGGTCGCCGATCGCGCGGGCCTGCGCACGACCTTCTTCCGACAGATTCCGCTGGGTGCTGCAGTCACCGAGCCGGAAGCCAGGCGGATCGCCGGAGCCTGGGGCCGCGGCATGGCGCAGCAGCGCAATGGCTTCTCCGGATCGCAGGGCTGCCCAGAGTGGCCCGGAGGCTTGGGCCGTGCCGAAGGCAGCCGCTCCGAGCGACAGGACAAGAAGTTGCCGACGTCCAATTCGCATCTTGCTTCTCACCTTCCGATTAGCGTCTGACGCGGACCAGCACTTCATTCCGTAACTAGCGACATAAATGTTGGTGTCGACGATTTCAGGGCCGATCAGGAGCTGGAAAGATTCCAGCCGCGAGACAGGCCCCGCGTCAGCCTCCGCGACACCCGCCACATCAGCAAGGCGGCGGCCAGGCTGTAGACGCCCATCAAGGCCAGTTGCAGCGAGTAGTCGACGCCGGCGTCGATCAGGTATCCGGTGATGCCGGGACCCATCGCCGAGGCCAGAACCATCACGGCCACCACAACCGAGCGGATCGCGCCGAGATGCGCGGTGCCGTAGATCTCCGGCCACATCGCGCCCTCCAGGGTCGAGGAGAAGCCGTAGCTGATGCCAAGCAGCGCCATGAAGACGAAGATGGCGAAAGGCGCCGTCAGATAGGCAGCCGCGAAGCATGCCAGCGCCAGCGGCAGAAGGAATAGAGGCAGCAGCTGGACCGCCGAGAAGCGGTCGATCAGCCACCCGGCCAGAAGCGCAAAACCCATCGTCGTGGCGGACAGGACGGCGAAGCCGCTGGCGAAGAGTTGCAGCGGCCAGCCCCGGAGCTCGGTTAGATAGACCTGGTGAAAGAAGATGGTCGTGCCGACGAAGGCGGGAGCCAGAACCCCCAGGCAGATGGCGTAGAACGTCGGATCGCGCAGGACTTCAGTCCGCGTCCAGTGCTTCACTGCGCGTTGCGCCCTCGGCTGGGCCTCGCTCTGCGGATTGCGTTCCTTCCGGATCAGCGCACAAACCAGAGGCAAGGCCACGACCAGGATGAAGGCTGCGCAGACGAACCAGCTTCCCCGCCAGCCGACGACGCCGGCCACGAGGACGAACAGGAAAGGCAGCAGAGCGCCGCCGACATGAAAGCCAAGCGTGACGACCGAGACGGCGCGGCCCCGGTTCGCGGCGAACCAGCGGCCTGTTGCCGTCAGAGCGGTCTGGGTCATCATCCCCTGGCCAAAAAGGCGCAGCAAATAGAGCGCAAGGAGCAGCGTTGGCAGCGACCCGGCGAACCCCATCGCAATGCTGGCGCAGGCAAGCATGAGCATCGTCGCGATCGCCATGGTCACTGTCGAATACCGGTCCAGCGGCCGCCCAAGGAACGGCAGGGTCGCCGCGCTAAGCAGCGTTGCCAGCATGTAAATCCCGCCGAACTCGCCGTGACTCAACCCGAACGTCTCGCGGATACCGCCGTTCGACAAGGCGATGAAGAAGGTCTGCCCGAAGGACGAGACGAGGGTCAGCAAAAAGGCGCCCGCGAGCCAGCGGACATTGTTGACGACGAATGCACTGAAGGACTGCATGATCCCTTTGTTTCTCGATAGAGTGCGCGCTTCCTGTTCGTCCTTATCGGCCTCCGCTGCCGGAGGATATCGGCCAGTTCCGCTTTGATCAGAGGCCTGGCTTCACGTTCGAGCCGGTCGAACTTCCATGCCGATTACCAACCAGCCAGTCCGACTTCGGCGTCCTCGCCACTCTGCTTGCGAGTGAAGTCAGTCGGACGCCGTCGCGCTCTTAGGTCAGGCACTCAAAGGCATCATGCCTCTCGCTCAAGCTCAGGTTCGCTATCGTCTCCTTCTTCCCCTCTCGGATTGTATTTGCGGACACCGTCGAATGAGAAAGGCTTTTCGATGGAAGCCGGTCATTCGGTGGATGTCGGCCGAACCGGAACAATGGTATCCTGCAGGGAGCATTCGGGGAGGCGACTGCATTGACCGAGAGCTTGGAAGTCGAAGGGGCGAGAGGTTGGTCGAATCTGCTGATCGCGGCAGAAAGCGGCGATGCGGGGGCCGTTCGAGCGGAATTGGCGGCCGGCGCCAATATCAACGAGGCGGACGGCGGCGGCTGGTCAGCCCTTCATCTCGCAGCCCTCAATGCCCGCACCGCGGCGGTCGAGGCGTTGATCGAACACCCAGCAATCGATGTGAATTCCAGAAACAAATGGAAGAGCACGCCTTTGAGCCTTGCTTCGGCCAAGGGCCACTACGCCTCTATTTTAGCCCTCGTGAAACATCCCGAAATAGAGATCGATGCAAGAGCCGACTACTACGGCAGAACGGCCCTTATTGAAGCAGCAAAGAACGGGCATCTGGATGTCGTCAAGTTGCTTGTCGAGAATGGCGCCGACGTGAATCTTACTGACAAGACCGGAAGAAACAACGCGCTTATCGAGGCTATCAAGGGACGGCACTACGAGGTCGCGGGATACCTGCTTGATTCCCGGAAAATGAACTTTCTCAACAAGGATATGAGACTGAACGCCCTGATCTGGGCTGGAAGCTGCCATAGCCCTCAACTCATCGAAAAGCTGGAAGTCTCGATTCATACTTTCTTCGAAGGCAAGTGAAGGTCCCGCTTCCGCCGCGGTGACCATGTCCGTGGTCTGCACTGGCCGAATGTCTTCGATCGCCGCAGACCGCATGTGGAACACCCTTCCAAGATCATTCAACCAATCGGTTGACAATTCGAAAGCGCGCCTCTATATTCAACTACATGGTTGAATTAGAGACACCCCAGATCGACGCGGTTTTTCATGCGCTTGGCGACGCCACCCGCCGGCACATGCTTCGCGACCTCGCCGGCGGCGAGCGAACGGTGAGCCAGCTGGCGGAACCCTTCGCCATGTCGCTGGCCGCCGCCTCCAAGCACATCAAGGCGCTGGAGAATGCAGGGCTTATTCGTCGCGAGGTGAGGGGCCGCACACATCTGTGCCGCCTCGAACCCGGACCGCTGGCCAGCGCCCACCAATGGCTCGGCTTCTACGAGCGCTTCTGGACCAACCGTCTCGACGTCCTCGAGCGTCTGCTTCGCGAAGAGGACGCACGTAAAGCCCGGCATGATTCAAGGAAATCGCCCGCCTCAAGAGAAGGAGACGACCAATGAACCAGATGAAAGCCATCGAAGCCTATGGCGAACTGACCGAGCCCGCCACGTTCACCATCCAGCGGCTTTTGCCCGGTCCGATCGAGCGGGTCTGGGCCTATCTCACCGAGAGCGACCTGCGCCGGCAGTGGATGGCCGCGGGCCAGATGGAAATGAAGGCCGGCACCTCGTTCGAGTTGGTCTGGCGTAACGACGAGCTGACCGATCCGCCCGGCCAGCGCCCCGCCGGCTTTCCCGAAGAGCACCGGATGAAGGGACGGATCACCGAGCTCGATCAACCTTACAAGCTTGCCATCACCTGGGGGGACACCGGCGGGGTTTCCTTCTTGCTGGAGCCGAATGGGAACGATGTGCTGCTCACCGTCATCCATCGCCGGCTGCCGGAACGCGCAATCCAGCTCAATGTCACCGCCGGCTGGCACATGCACCTCGACATGCTGGCTGCCCGCCTCGCGGGCAAGACGCCGACCTCGTTCTGGGATGGCTGGAGCCGGCTGCGGGAAGAATACGACCGCCGCCTGCCGGCCTGACACGGTAGGGTCGGCTGAAGTCACCGCCCAGCCTCCACCGGCATCCGCCCGTGGAGGCTCGCACACCGGCAACGATGAAACGATGAAACGTGCTTGCATTGGGCAAGCCTGATGGAGGACGTCATGCGCAAATTGATCGCCGGAATGAAGGTTTCCGTCGACGGCAGGATGGAGGGACCCGAGGGTTACGCCGATTGGGTCGACGCCTGGTCGGAGGACTACGGGCTGACGCCGCAGATCGATGCCTGCCTGCTCGGGAGCGTCATGTACGTCGGCTACGAGCGCTACTGGAGCGCGATCCAGAATGAGCCGGACAAGCCGCTGCCGATGACCGGCAAACTGCCGACGCCGGCCGAGCTCGAATGGGCCCGCTTTGCCGAACAGACCCCGCATTATGTGCTGTCGAACACGATGACTTCGGCGCTTTGGCCAAAGACGCGCTTCGTGCGGAGCCTCGAAGACATCGCTGGCCTCAAGCAGCAGCCGGGCAAGGATATCTATCTCATGGGCGGTGCGCGAATGACCGCGAGCCTCATCGATGCCGGGCTGGTGGATGAACTGCGGCTTATCCTCTATCCACTGCTCGTCGGCGAAGGGAAGGCGCTGTTTGGAGCAACGCAAAATCGTCGCGGGCTTGAACTGCGGAAGGTTCAGCAGCTCACAGATGGGCGCGTGAGCCTGGTCTATGGGATCGGCTAAAGCGCGTCGCGTCTGCGACGCGGCTTTAGGTTTTTGTTTTTATGCATGTCGTTATCCCAAAACCGCTGCGCACTTTTGGGCGACATGCATTAACTCAGCCGGTCTTCGCAAATTTCGCAGCGCTGCCTGGCTGAAATTTTTTTCTGAAAAGCACTTCGCCGGTCAGAGGGAAACCGATAGCCCACCGTCAACGGCCAGCACATGGCCGTTGACGTAGGCGGCAGCGTCTGAGGCGAGAAACACCACGGCTCCGCCGAGTTCCTCAGACTGGGCCCAGCGGCCCGCCGGGGTTCGTGCCTCGACCCATTTGGTGAAGGCCTCATCGCTCATAAGTGCGGTGTTGAGCTCAGTAGCGAAATAGCCGGGGGCGATCGCGTTGACGGTGATGCCGTGACGGCCCAGTTCAGCGGCGGTCGAGCGTGTCAGCCCGTGCAGGCCCGCCTTTGCCGCCACATAGGCGTGAATGGTGGGACGGCCAAGAATCGCTGCAACCGATCCGGTGTTTATTATGCGCCCGAACTTGTTTGGCAGCATCAGGCGCACCGCGTCGCGCATCAGACGGAAGCAGGCCGAAAGATTGACGGCAATCACATGGTCGAAATCCTCGTCCTGCCATTCGACCAACGGACTGCGATGCTGGATGCCGGCGTTGTTGACCAGAATATCGAGGCGGCCGTGGCGTTCGACAATCCCTTCGAGCGACGCCCTCGAAATCGCCGCGTCGGTGACATCGAACGGCAGGGCTTCGGCCCCGATCTTTTCGGCCGCCGCGGACAGCGCCGCCGGATCGCGGGCATTGACGATCACCGTCGCGCCGTTTTCCGCAAGTGCCTTGGCCATGGCGAAGCCGAGACCACGCGAAGCACCTGTGACCAACGCAACACGGCCGTTGAGCGAGAACAATTCCGACATTGATAATCCCCCAAGAAAAGGGCGGGCCATGAAAACGGGCGGGAGTTTGCTCCCGCCCAATTAACGCTATTTGGAGCGCTATTTGGCGATGCAGGTATCCGCTGTCTCCGGCGTGCAAATGTCAAGGCCGGTATAGGTCGGGTCGGCCGGCGAAGCCTTGCCGTCCTTCATGTCCTTCAGCGCCATCATCGTCTTGTAGCCCATTTCGAACGGCCGCTGGCCGACCTGGCCGAGCGAGAACCCTTCCTTCATCTGGTCGATCTGTACGGGAAGCGTATCGGCGACGACCAGGGCCAGGGCCTTCGAGGCGATCTTGTCCTTGTACGGCGCGACCGCGGCGCGATTGGCATCGGGGATGAACTGCGGGAAGCCGCCGGTTGGGATGAACGCGTCGAGGTTCGGGTTTTTCGCCATGATGTCCTCGAACTGCTGCACCGAGCGCGGGAAGTCGTCGTCGGTGTAGAGTGGGCAGCCCTCGATTTCGGTCCAGCCGTTCTGTCCGGTCAGGCGGTCGCCGGGTGAGGCTGCCGATTTGGTCCCCGAAAGCGTGTCGCGAATGCCCTGCATGCGCTCATTGTGGTTGGCCGCCGCCGCGCCGCCCGACTGGATACAGATCGTGCCGCCCTTGGGCTTGATCTGCATGGCGAGCTTGGCGAGGTTCGTGCCGATCTCATAATTGTGCGTGCCGATATAGGCGACGCGCAGGTCCTTGTTCTCGGGCAGCAGATCGGAGTCCCAGGTGAGGACCGGAATGCCCGCGTCCTTGGCGGCCTGCAGCGCAACCGCCATCGCCGCAGCGTTCGATGGCGACACGGCGATACCGTCCACCCTCTTGGCCACGAGGTCCTGCACAATCTGTACCTGCTCGTCGCCGCCGCCATGCTCGCCGGGGCCGATATACATGCACTCCAGGGCACCATTCGATTCGGCTTCGGCCTTCTTGCAGCCGTCGCGTGCCTGGTCGAAGAAAGGATTGTTCATGTTCTTCGGCACCAGGGCGAAGGTGTATTTCGCGTCGGCACCGGAAACGGCGAGCACCATGGCGCCAAGCGCGACAGCCGCCGTCAGCAGATGTTTTTTCATGTGAAGTTCTCCTCCTTGGTGTGATGTCCCGCAGGCCTCCCGCCGGCGGGTTTCTAGCGGCTTTTTTTGGGCATCAGGACTGCCAGCGACGCAGCGAGGATCGATTTGCCGCCGGTTTGCATGCCCAAAAGAACCGCAAGAACAATGAAGGCGCCGACGAAGGCACCCTGCCAGTTTGAATCGATGCCGGCCATCAGCAGCGCATTCCTGATCACTTCGAGGAACGCCGAGCCGATGACCGCACCGAAGGCCGTGCCGGCGCCGCCCATCAGGCTGGCGCCGCCAATCACCGTTGCCGCAATGACGCGCAGCTCATAGCCCTGGCCCATCGCATTGATGGCCGAGCCGTTGTAGCCGAGCAGCAGGAGCGAGGCGATCGAGGCGGTGAAGGCGGAGAAGAGATAGGCCTGGAACTTAATCCAGTCGACCGGAACGCCGGTGAGCCGCGCCGCCTCCTCATTGCCGCCGATTGCGAACAGATGCCGGGCCCAGGCAGTGAAATTGAACACGAAGCCGACAATCAGCGCCAGGACCACCATGGTCCAGAATTGCGACGACAGTTCCGGTATCCAGTGCGGCGCCCAGTCCTCGGGTCCATGCCGCGGCCATTTCGCCTGGCCGATCGCCTTCACGATCGGAGCATCGGGCCCGAACTGGTAAAGCATCTGGTTGGCCGAGAACACCACCGCCAGCGAGCGCGCGACGGACAGCATGCCGAGCGTGACGACAAAGGACGGCATCCCGACATAGGCGACAAAGAACCCGTTGACCGCGCCGCAGGCCAGGCCGGAAAAAAGGCCCATGGCGAAAGCGATGTACCAGGGATAATGCCAGGTGAGGAACAGGCCGGCGACGATTACCACGAGGCCCATGATCGAGCCGACCGACAGATCGATGCCACCGGTGATGATGACGACCGTCATGCCGAGCGCCATGATGCCGAAAGGCGCAAGATTGCGCGTCACGTTGGCGACGTTTTCGGAGGTGCCGAAGCTCGGCTCCATCGCTGTCATCAAGATGACCAGCGCGATCAGCGCGATCGTCACCCAGAAGGGCTGACTTGAAATCACGCGTTGGAACGCTGTCTGTTCCTTGGTCGGGACGAAGTCCGACATGGCCGGCTGGCCGGCTTTCTCGGCTGACTCCTGAACCATAACCGGCTCCTGAACACTATTCGCCACGGATGGCCCCCGTTATCAGTCCTGTAATTTCCTCGGGTGATGTGTTGCCGGTGTCCTTGTCGGCAACCTTGGAACCTCGCCTGAGCACGATGATGCGATCTGCGACGGCAAAAACGTCAGGCATGCGGTGGCTGATCAGCATGACGCCGACGCCTTGCGCTTTCAGGCGCCGGATCAATTCGAGCACTTCCGCCACCTGGCGCACCGAGATGGCAGCGGTCGGCTCGTCCATCAACACCAGCTTGGCGTTTGAAAGTCGGGTTCGCGCAATGGCTACGGCCTGGCGCTGCCCGCCGGACATCTTCTTGACCAGATCGCGCGGCCTGGTTTCCGATTTGAGTTCCCTGAACAGCGCTGCCGAGCGGTCGATCATCGCCTGCTTGTCAAGCACTCTGATCGGCCAAAAGCCTTTCTTGATCTCGCGGCCGAGGAAGACGTTCTGCGCCGCGGTCAGATTGTCGGCGAGCGCCAGGTCTTGATATACGACTTCGATCCCCTTGGCGCGGGCCTGGACAGGTTTGTGGAAATGGCAAACCTCGCCGTCCACGACAATTTCGCCGTCGCTCGGCGGGAAATTGCCAGCCACGGTCTTGACCACGGTGGACTTGCCGGCGCCGTTGTCCCCCATCAGACCCACGACTTCGCCTCGCTCCACCTGGAAGCTGACGTCGCTCAGGGCCTGGATGGCCCCGAAATTCTTCGAAACGTGGCGAACCTCAAGCGCCGGCATCGCGGTCCTCCCCGGACAACATTTGCCAATCTTGTCCCGGACTTATGCAAGATAGCTAATCAGCGAAATGTATTCGACACAATCCTTATTCGAAGGAGACCGGCATCCGTTGTTGGAGTGGGGCAGGTGGACCCTGGAGCATCGAGAAGAATAGGGACTTGCGAAGTTGTAGGATGACCGTATGATCTGACCCGATGATCACGGATGGCCCATCTCAACGCGAAGCTTCCGGCGCAATTGCTGAGCTGCCTGCGCAGTTGGCGGGTGATGCGCTGATTAACGGCCAGTCGCCCCAGGCAGAACGCTACCTCATCGATTGGGGCCGCGACAGGCGCGGCAGTGCCCGCTTCATCGTGCGTCCAGGATGCGTGGAAGAGGTCCAGGCGTTTGTGAAATGGTGCTCGCAGAGCGGTGTCGCCGTCGTCGTGCAAGGCGGCAATACCGGACTTGCCGGTGGCGCCATTCCAGACAATTCGGACTACGCGGTGCTGTCGCTTGAGCGTCTCAATCGGATACGCCGCGTCGACCCGCTCGACTTCACGCTGCAAGCGGATGCCGGGGCCGTGCTGCAGGACGTCAAGGACGCCGCTGAAGCATCCGAGATGACCTTCCCGCTCGCGCTTGGCGCACAGGGATCGTGCACGATCGGCGGCAATGTCGCGACCAATGCCGGCGGCATCAATGTGCTGCGCTACGGCATGACGCGTGACCTGGTGCTCGGGCTTGAGGCGGTGCTGCCGGACGGGACCCTTTGGAGCGGCATGAACGGGCTGCGCAAGGACAATCGCGGCTACAGCCTGAAGCAATTGATGATCGGCTCGGAAGGGACGCTGGGAGTCGTCACCGGCGTCGAAGTAAGGCTCTCGCCCCGGCCGACGCAGGTCGAGACCGCCTATGTCGGACTGGGCAGCTTCCGCCAGGCGTGCGAGCTGTTCCGGATGGCAAGGCATCTCTGCTCTGACCTTCTCAGCGCGTTTGAGGTCATCGGCGAGGAGTGCCTGCCGCTGGTCCACCTTATCGATCCGAACCTGCGCTCGCCGCTGACGCAAGAATGTCCGGTTCATGCGATCGTCGAACTCGCCTGTGGGCCAGGGATAGATGCCGGCGGCCTTCTTGAAATTATGCTGGCACGCGCCCTCGAGGCCGACCTGATCAGGGACGGCGTCGTCGCGCAAAGCCGCTCCCAGGCCGCCACATTCTGGGCCATCCGTGAGGGCCTGGTCGAGGGGCAGGCGCGGCGCGGCTTTCATGTCCGCACCGATCTCTCGGTTCGTCTCAGCCAGGTGCCGACGTTGATCGAGCAAGCACGCGCGTGCATTGTGCGCGACTGGCCTGGCTGGACATCCCTGACCTATGGCCATGCGGGCGACGGCAACATCCATTTCAACGTGCTGCCTCCGATAGATTGCGAGCCCGGCGAAGCGAGGACCGTGGGGCAGGCGGTTTTGACCCGGCTCTACGAGCTGGTCGGAGCGCTCGGCGGCTCGTTCAGCGCCGAGCATGGCGTCGGTCGCAGCCGCAGTCACGTGTTCTGGGCCGGCCTGTCGCAGCGCGAACGGCAGCTTCATACCGCGATCAAGGCAGCCTTCGATCCGGCAGGCCTGTTCAATCCCGCGTGTCTCATGCCTGGTCCGGGCGATTTGTAGGGGAAAGCCGCATGAAGCAGCGTTCGTCCATCATCGGCAGCGTGGAGGCGCTTCCGCATCGCGTCGCTTCGCATCTGAGCCGCGAGATCGAGGGCGGCGACATCATCCCGGGAGCCCGGCTCCCCACCGAAAGCCAGCTCGCCGACAAGTTCGGCGTCAGCCGCAATGTTGTCAGGGAAGCGATCGCGCAGCTTCGCGCCGATGGCATGATCGAGGCGCGTCAGGGCGTAGGCGCATTCGTCATGGCGCCGGAACAGCGGACCGCCATCCGGATCGACCGTGAGGCGCTGAAAGACCAGCGCAACATGGAGCAGCTCTTCGAGCTGCGCAGCATCCTGGAGACCGAGTCCGCCACGCTGGCCGCGGCGCGCTGTACATCCGATGATCTTGACGCAATCAAGGCTGCGCTGGACCGCATGGGTGGCGAGGAGCGCTGGGAGGATGGCAGCATCGAGGCCGATCTGCTTTTCCATCGGGCGATCGCCCGGGCGACCGGCAATAGTTACATCTACACCTTCATTTCCTTCGTCTGCGAGCAGATCCGCCAGTCGATCCACTATGCCCGCCTCACCAACCCGCTCCACGACCTGGTCGAGGTCAATGTCGCCGAGCACGTGCGGATTTACGACGCGCTCGCCGCGCGTGATCCACAAGCTGCCGGCGAGGCGATGCGCCGGCACATCGAAGGCGCCGCATCGCGCGTAGGCGTCGAGCTCACCGCGATCAATCGAGGCAAATGACCATGTCGCTCGGGCAGACCAAGGCAATCACCGATATCTGCCTGCTCGTAGAGGATATCGACCGCACCATCGACTTCTACACGCAGAAGCTTGGCTACCGGATCAGACGCCGCGCCGAGGGCTTTGTCGATTTTCATTCCGAGCGCGTGACGCTCGCTGCATGGCAACTGGACCACATCAATCGCCACTGCGGCGTCTCGAATGTCCGCTCACCGAAGCGGGCGCACAAGGCATGCGTCGCCATGGAACTCGAAAGCGCCGGCGAGGTCGACCGGCTCTACGCCGAACTGTCGGACAAGGGCGTGCCGTTCGTCGGGCCGCCCGGCGACTATGTCTGGAACGCGCGCTGCGCCTACTTCCACGATCCGGACGGGACGCTGTGGGAACTCTATGCCTGGACCGGCGCGGGACCGGGCGACTATCACGACACGCAAGTGTGATTGGATCGCGACGGCCTCGCAAGAAAGGGCCGCGCCGCATGCAAGCAGTCCAACAAAGGAGCAAGAAGATGAGTGGGAACGCATCGCAGTGGAATCGTAGATCGATCCTGAAGGCCGGCGCCGCCGGCCTGGCGGCTTTCGGGCCGGGACTTCAGCTGTTCGGCGCCAGCGCCTCGGCAGCCGCCAAGCTCGTCGTCCAGTATGACTGGCTGATGTCGAACGGCCAGATCGGCGACGTCGCAGCCGTTGCCAATGGCTACTTCAGCGAAGCTGGGCTTGAAGTGGAGTTCAGCCCCGGCGGGCCGAACGCCGCCACCGTGCCGCCAGTGGTGTCCGGTGCCGCCCAGCTCGGCCAATTCTCCGAATCGCCTCAACTCTATGCCGCGCGGGCGAGCGGCGTTCCGGTGAGGATAATCGCCTGCGGCTATCGCACCGGGCCCTATGCGCTGACGTCGAAACCGGAGAAGCCGATCCGGTCGGTGGCGGATCTGAAGGGGATGCGGATCGGCACGCAGCCGACCGCGCGCTTCGCCATCGACGCGATGCTCGCGAAGAACAAGATCGACCCTTCCGAGGTCACCATCGTCAATGTCGGGTTCGACAAGGCGCCGCTGGTTCGTGGCGACGTCGATGCGATCGGCGGCTGGATCACCAACACGCAGGCGCTCAGCGTCGTCGGTGACGATCGCATCGATCTGCTGTTGTCGGAGCTCGGCCTGGCGTCCTATGCCAATGTCTATTTCGCGACCGACAGCGCCATCGAATCCGATTCCGCGACCCTGGCGAAATTCATCGGCGCGGTGGCCAAAGGATGGGGCTGGGTCCACGCCAATCCCGAGCAGGCGGTCGACAAGCTTGTCGCGGCCTATCCCGAGATCGACGCGGGCTGGGAAAAGAAGACGATCCCCCTGGTGCTGAAACTGTCGTTCGACGACAACACGAAAAAGGATGGATGGGGCACCTTCGATCCTGCCTCGATCGAGAGCCAGATCGCGCTGCTTGACCAGATTGGCCAATACCCGAACGGCAGGCCGAAGGCCGAGGACGTCTATACGACGAAGCTTCTCGAACTCACTGCGGCTGATCGGCCGAAGCTCGGCGCGCCCGCCTCTTGATGGCCGCGCCGGCCATCGAAACCTCCGGGCTCGACGTCGGCTATCCCGGCCGGCGCTCGCCCGTGACGGTGATCTCCGGCCTCGAACTGACAGTCGAGGCCGGGACGTTCCTGTCGATCCTCGGGCCTTCGGGGTGCGGAAAGTCGACCTTTCTGCGGGTTGTCGCCGATCTTCTGGCGCCGCTCGCGGGCACGATACGCGTGATGGGCGAAACGCCGTCGGCGGTGCGCTCCGGCCGCGGTGTGGGCTTCGTCTTCCAGGACTCGACCCTTTTGCCGTGGCGCACGGCGCGCGAGAATGTGCGGCTGCCGATCCAGGTCGGCCGCCGCAGCCTGTCGCGCATGATAGACGACCGGGCCGACGAGCTGCTCGAACTCGTCGGCCTGTCGGCGCTCGGTGAGCGCCTGCCGCATCAGCTTTCCGGCGGACAACGCCAAAGGCTGGCGATCGCCCGGGCGCTGCTTGGCGAGCCACGTCTGCTTCTGATGGATGAACCCTTTGGCGCGCTTGACGAGATCACCCGCGATCGCCTCAACGACGAACTGCTGAACCTTTGGCGGCGGACCGGAACGACCGTGCTGTTCGTCACGCATTCCATTGCCGAAGCGGTCTATCTCGGACAGCGTGTGATCGTGCTTGCCGCCCATCCCGGCCGGATCGTCGCCGACCACGACCTTCGTCCGCTGAAGGGGCCGGACAACAGATGCTCGCGCGAGGATCCGGCGATCGTCGCGGCAATGGCCAGGATGCGCTCCGCCCTCGGAGCGGCGTCGTGAACCAGGGCGCGCTTTCGCCATTCGCACAGGCTGCGCTGC
Organism: Mesorhizobium sp. WSM4814; assembly: GCF_055811595.1. Taxonomy (NCBI): domain Bacteria; kingdom Pseudomonadati; phylum Pseudomonadota; class Alphaproteobacteria; order Hyphomicrobiales; family Phyllobacteriaceae; genus Mesorhizobium; species Mesorhizobium sp. WSM4814. Next base: position 108,784 of record NZ_JBVVQT010000019.1, on the reverse strand, counting down.
CGATCCTCGGCGCCGGCTCGCTTATTGTCGCATGGCAATTCCTGCTGCCGCTCGCCGGCGTGCCCGCTTACATCGTTCCGACGCCGACCGCGATAGCGGGCGTGTTTGCCGGGAACGGATCGCTTCTCCTGTCGAACCTCTGGCCGACGGCCATCGAGGCGCTCTCCGGCTTCGTACTAGGCAACCTCGCCGCAGTGCTGCTGGCTATCGTCTTCGTTCACAGCCGTACGCTGCAGGCGGCCTATTTTCCGGTCGTGCTGTTCTTCAATACGATCCCGGTGCTGGCGCTGGCCCCGGTCGTCATCCTCATCTTCGGCCTCGGCATGCTGCCCAAGATCGTGATCGCGGCGGTGATCTGTTTCTTCCCAACGCTCATCAACATGATCCGGGGTCTGGAATCGGCGAGCCCCAGCGAGCACGAGCTGTTCCGCGTGCTGTCGGCGACGCGCTGGGAAGTATTCTGGCGCCTGCGCCTGCCGCGCGCGCTGCCAATGCTTTTCGCTTCGCTGCGGATCGCCTCGGCGACCGCGGTGATCGGCGCGATCGTCGGCGAGTGGATCGGCTCCGACAAAGGTCTCGGCGCGCTGATCATCCAGGCGACCTTCAACTACCAGTCCGACCGGCTCTACGCCGCCATCGTGCTCTCATCGCTGTTGTCGATCGGGTTCTTCATGACCGTCGTTGCCGCTGAGCGGTGGTCGGTTCGATACCGTTAGAGGCGGCTGAACGCGTCGGCGACGGACGTAGCATCATTTGTTCCCGCGAAGGCAGGGCGCCTCCTTGAGAGCCGCCCTGTTGCTTGTGTTTCTGGCGATGATTAGAGCTTTCCCGCTGCGAGCAGTTCGCGGGTCCGCTTCAGCGTCGACAGCAGGGCGGCCTTGTAGCCCTTTTCGCTGGCGAACTGAGCCTGCTCGGCCTGCTCCTCGCGACCGTTTGGCTCTTTGCCGCGCAGGCCAATGTAGCAGTAGAAGCGAAGCTGCAGTGCGCCTTCTCCATCTTCGAACAGTTCGTTGACAATCGCTCCCTCGCGCGGACCGGATGCCTGGAAGAAGGTGACCTTGCTTTCTGGCTCGAGCGTGACGATTTCGCGCAGGTCGTGGCCACCGATCGTGGCCTCACGCACGAAGTGGGTAGCGCTTTCCTCCACAACGTCGCAACGGGTGCAGAGACCCGTGACAAGGAACAAGCGGGCGTCGCGTGCTTTCAGCTCGAGACCCTTCCACACTTGAGCGCGCGTCAATGGGACTTCGCCTTCCGGGTTCACCGGAACTGTGGCAGTTGAATAAATCATGATGACAGTCCTTGTGATCAGACAGGAGCTGCGCTTCCGTCAGGCGGAGGCAGCGGTTTCCGAGGCGAAGGCTCGATATGGGCGCAGTGGACGTCCGAGCAGGGCAGTCAGGCGCTCGACGTCGCCGGCCCCAGGCAGCATCCCGTCGGTGAAGAAGCGCTCCCCCATCAGACGCATGTCGTAGGCCATCCAGGCGGGCACGAACTGCTTGAGATTTTGCTCAAAATCCTCGGTATTGTCGCCGCCGTAGTTGATCGGGCGGGCGAGCACCTCTGACCAGATGGCGGCGATATCTGCCCCAGTCAGTGTCTCTGGACCGACGAGGTTGATCCAGTCGATCGCAAGCGGCTCTGCGGCCTGTTCACGGCGCAGCAGCTCAAGGGCGGCGATCTCGGCGATATCACGGACGTCGATCATGGCGAGACCCTTGTCGCCGATCGGCATTGTGTAGGTGCCATAGCCGGTGATGACGTCTTTGATCATCAGATCGTTCTGGATGAAGTAAGCTGGGCGCAAGATCGTAGCCTTGAAGTCCATCTGCTCGATCATTCGCTCGACGCCGAACTTGCCAGCGAAATGGGGCACGTTCACGTAGCCGTCAGCGTGGATCACCGACAGATATACGATCCGCTCGATACCGGCCGATCGGGCGACGTTCAGCGCGACCAAAGCTTGGGTGAATTCGTCCGGAACTACGGCGTTCAAAAGGAACAGAGTGGAAACTCCAGACATGGCTTTGCGCAGCGAATCGACATCGAGAAAGTCGCCTTGCACGACGGATACGCCTGCCGGGAAGTTGGCTTTCGACGGATCGCGGACGAGAGCACGTACATCAGCGCCGCGCTTGACGAGGTGTTCGACGACTTGGCGGCCAATATTGCCTGTGGCCCCGGTAACGAGAATGGTCATGAAATTTCTCCTGTTGGGTTGCTTGACACGGCCAATATGTGTGGCTCACTGAGCGTCCAACAGGCTGAAATTTTAGACGCACCGTCTCGCTGGTGGAACACACATGGATCTTCTTGCCCTCGCCGATTTTAATCTCGTTGCCCGCCACGGTGGTTTCGGCAAAGCCGCAAGGGCCACCGGACGGCCTAAGGCGACCCTGTCGCGGCGCGTTGGAGAATTGGAAAGCAGCCTTGATCTGCGCCTGTTTGAACGGGGTGCGCGTAGCCTGAAGCTCACCGAAGAAGGACGGGCGCTCTTCGAGCGGACAGGGGCACTGCTTGCCGAACTGGACGAGACGGCTTCGGCGATTGCCTCGGGCGGTCAGAGACCCAGGGGCAGATTACGGATTAGCGCACCTTTGCTTTTTTCTCAGACCGCAATGGGGAGGATTGCTGCGGGGTTTGCCCTTAAATATCCGGAGGTGAGGCTGGAGGTTACGACTGAGGATCGGCCTGTTGACATGATCGAGGAAGGCTACGATCTGGTAATCCGAGTCAATCCAGATCCCGACGAAAGCCTGGTTGGACGGGCGTTTCTCCGCGACCGCCTGGTCGTAGTGGCGAGCCCTGACCTTCCTCGCGCGAGTGGTGGACTCGCCGCTCCTGGCGTCGCGCGCTGGGCGGGCGATCGGCAAACATGGCACGTGAAGACACAAGGTGGCCGGTCAACAATTGCAATCGAGCCTGTCCTCGCTTTGTCGATGCTCATCATGGTCCGGGATGCGGTGCGATCCGGCGTCGGTGCAGCACGTCTTCCCATTTCGTTGGTGGCCCACGACTTGGCTGACGGCACGCTGGTACTATGGGGGGATATCGACGGCCCCGAGATCGCTCTATGGGCGCTCTATCCATCTCGGCGGCTACTCAGCGCGCGAGTGTCGGCGTTCTTGAATTTTCTAAAACAGGCCTTCCCAAATGGGACGCCGGACGAACTAGCCGCCTATATTGGCAGGTGATGACCGAACCCGCGTTCGGGCGTAGAAAGTCCTATGCAACAAAAAAACGAAAACTGAGAAGCGCTTTGCCAGCGTCATGGATGAACTCACGTCCCATGCCAGCCTGCTTAGCAAAATGTGCTGGAACTATGGCCTGTCTTCCGATGCACTTTGTCAACAGAACCTAATGGTGAAAGTCTGACGCTTGGTGCCGGTGGACGGCAAGAACCGACCTGTTGACGACCTTGGGCGTTGCAGACTTGAACCTCCAAATCGAGGTCGGGAACCTGACCTTCAGCGCAAGAGCATTCGGGAGTGCGCTCGCGTAAGGTAATTCACCACATTTGGCGGCACCCGCGGATGCTTTTTCGTGTTAGGATGGGCTTGCAACGCGCGTAATCTCGACCTCGGCAATATGGCAGAGGTCGAAAGCTATTGCCTTGGCACAGGAAGCTTTCGCCCCAGCACTTGATCGCCTCCGAAACGCTGGGTGTGCTGCTTTCCCTGACTGACCCCGGGGCGAGGAGGTTGTCCATGTCCATGAGTAGTGTTGACCGCCCGCTGCAGCCGGGCGACCGGGCACCGAATGTTGTGCTCAATGCGATCTCACGCGAAGGCAAGATCGCGCTCGATGATTTTCGAGGCCGTAGCCCGTTGTTGATCGGTTTGTTCCGAGGCCTGCACTGTCCATTCTGCCGGCGCCATGTCGCGGCGATGGCGCAACTCAAGCCGGCCCTGCGTGAGAAAGGCGTCGAATGCCTGGCTGTGGTCAATACGCCGGTCGAGCGGGCGCGGCTCTATTTCCGTTACCACCCGGCACCCGATCTTCTCGCCGCATCCGACCCGGAGCGAGCCTCGCACCGTGCTTTCGGCTTGCGCGAGGTCGGGATGGACACGGTCATGGCGATACCGTTCCATCTCCCGGGCGAGTTGCCCGAGCCTATGGACGTCATGGCAATGAATGAATTTCTTAACAAGAAGGAAGGATATGAGATTACGGAAGTCGATCAGCAGGCGATGGCTTCCAGCCAGGCGCAGCTTGTCGGTCAGTTCCTAATCGACCGGGCGGGCATCGTACGCTGGAACTTCACTGAAGTTCTGGAGGATGGCCTCAACACCTTCAGAGCGCTGAATCCCGAGGAATTGATGTCGGCAGCTTCCCAAGTTGCACATTAATAGGCTGCGGAAATGGGCTGCTGAAAACTCGCTCGACGGCCACCGTCCTGTGGTGATTCTTTGGATTTAACAATCATCGAAATGCTCAGCGCAGGAGGCTAAGGTCTGCCCGTGGGCTTCGTAGCGATTTCGATTCAACGGTCTGCGGACCGCCCCGACGCTAGAGTGAGCAAGCCGCATAGGCGGGGCGACGTCCGCTCCTTGCCGCAATCACGTCGTTCCGACAGGCGCGCATACGGCAAGTTTCCACCCTGAGCTGCCCTACGCGTCGGGTAGCAAGCGTCAGGCTTTTACCACTAGGCGCCGCCTCCGGCGGCTTACCGCCGCGATGCGACCGCGGTGATCGGCGCGATCGTTGGCGAATGGATCGGGTCCGACAAGGTCTTGGCGACGATCGTCGACGCGACCTTCAACTATTGGTCCGACCGGCTCGACGCCGCTATCGTGCTCTCATCGCTGTTGTCGTTCGGGTTCTTCATGACGGTCGTCGCCGCCGAGCGATGGTCCGTTCGATATTTTTGACCGGTTGACACCCGGGGATGGCCGCTTGGCGTCGCGCAGCGGACTTTGCTGTATCGCGCAGGCGAGGGCTGGCCTTCCCTGCGTCGGCCTGTAGTATGACAGTGCTTGCAGGGGAGGAGTTCGAGCGTGGGGTGGGGTCGGAATTTCCGCCGTTGGGGGACGTTGGCCTTCATCGCCGTCATGGTGCTTTCGCCGCAGGCGGCGTCGGCCGACAGCCTTACGCCAGACCGGGTCGCTGCCGCCCTGTCGAAGCTCGAGGCGCTCGCCGAAGGCGTCGTCGCGGATGGCGGGGTGCCTGGTCTCGCCATCGGCGTCGTTCATGACGACAAGGTGGTCTTTCTCAGAGGGTTCGGGCATCGCGAGACCGGCAAGCCGGAGACCGTCGACGCCGACACGGTGTTCCAGATCGCCTCCCTCTCCAAGCCGGTCTCGGCAACGATCGTGGCGGCGCTGGTCAGCGAGGGCATCGTATCCTGGGATGCGAAAATCGTCGATCTCGATCCGGCCTTCCGGCTGTCCGAGCCCTATCCGACCAGTGAACTCACGGTCCGCGACCTGTTTTCGCACCGCAGCGGACTTCCCGGAACCGCCGGAGACGATCTCGAGGACATTGGCTACGATCGCGCGGAGATCCTGCGTCGTCTGCGGTTCGTGTCGCCATCGTCGAGCTTTCGCGCCGGCTACTCCTACAGCAATTTCGGACTGACCGAGGGTGCCGTCGCGGCCGCGAAGCCGACAGGCAAGTCCTGGGAAGAGGTCGCCGAGGAGAAACTCTACCGGCCGCTTAAAATGGTTTCGACCAGCTCCCGTCATGCGGACTTCATCAAGCAGGCCAATCGCGCTGCGCTCCACGTCAAGATCGACGGCGTCTGGGCCGCGAAGGTAAAGCGCGATCCGGATGCGCAGGCGCCCGCGGGCGGTGTCAGCTCCACGGCGCGCGATCTCTCGCAATGGGTGCGCCTCGTGCTCGGCAATGGGGTCTATGCCGGCGAGACGCTCATTAAGGCCGATGCGCTGGACCAGACGCATGTTCCGCTGATGGAACGCGGCAAGAACCCCGTCTCGGGCGGCACGTCCTTCTACGGCCTCGGCTGGAATGTCGAATTCGGCCGTCACGGCCTGAGCTGGGGCCATGCCGGCGCCTTCAGCGTCGGCGCCCGCACCCTGGTGACGCTCTTCCCGGAGGAGAAGCTTGGCATCGTCATCGTCGCCAATGCGTTTTCGACAGGCGTGCCGGAAGGCCTGTCCGAGAGCTTCGCCGATCTCGCCTTTGACGGAAGGGTCGAGAAGGACTGGGTCAAGGCATGGGACGATGCCTATGCGAGCCTGTTCGGCCCGGCGGTCGCGGCGGCCAAGGCCACCTATGCCGCGCCACCGTCTCCGGCAAGTCCGGCCCGGCCGGCCAGCGCCTATGCGGGCCGTTACTCCAACGATTTCATCGGCGATGCGGTCGTGTCGACTGCGGGGGACGCTCTTGCGCTCAAGGTCGGGCCAGCCGGCGCCCGGTCCTATTCACTGGAGCATTTCGACGGCGACATGTTTCTGACCTATCCAGACGCCGAGACGCCGGACAGGCCCTCGGGCGTAGGCTTCGACATCGGCCCCGACGGCAAGGCGTCGGCCATGACGATAGAGTTTCTCGACGATAACAATCTCGGCACGCTGCAGCGCGTCGGAGACTAGGGTCAAATGGTAGTGAGACAGTTGTCCCAGTTATCCCCCTGCAAGACGCGGCATCAACGCTGCCTCGACAGGGCCGACCTTCCATGCTTCGGGTCTGCCGGAATCATCGAAGGAGAGCACTGAGGTGAACGAAGACGCTGCCAGTCCAAGGCCGCTTTCGGAAATTGCCAGCTATCATGCGCATATCTACTACGACGGGCAGGCCGAGCGGCAGCATGCCGAGTGGCTGCGCCTGCGCATCGGCGAGCGTTTCCGCGTGCGCCTGGGCAATTGGCGCGACGAGCCGGTCGGCCCGCACGAACAGGCCATGTACCAGGTCTCCTTCGCCACCGGGATTTTCGCTACCCTCGTTCCGTGGCTGATGCTGAACCACGGCGGCCTGAGCATCCTCATCCACCCCAACACCACCAACCCCAAGCGCGACCATCTGGTCGACCCGATCTGGATCGGCCGGCCGCTTGGGGTGCACGGCGAGGTGCTTGGCGAGGAGCATGAGGCGGAGGAGGCGCTGGAGGTGAATACGGAGCCGACGCTGGGGGCGTAGGAGAGGGGGGGCCGCGTTCGGCAATGTTGGGGCTCGGCCTCGGAAATAGCATTCGCCCGCAGAGTTAGCTCAAGCAGAAGTGGCCCCCTGCTTTGCGCCGCAAGTCGGTCGTTAAGCATGTTCCTACAGGATCCGATAAGCGGACATCCAAACGCACCGCTGAAGTGGCATGTTGGAGCCAAAGCATGAAGTTGCCAGCTCGTCGCCACATTGGCTGCTCGTGGAAACAGGCTGCTCCAAACTTGGAGGATGCCGGGCTCGGTGTTCCTTGCTACGTGGAGAAACGAGAAGCGACTAGGCAATTGCCATCGGATCCGAGGATCGGGCCTGCACTCCCTTGAATGCCTCGGTTTGTTCAAGTCCAGCGCTTCTCCGATCGCCAAGGTCGATCAACGCGTCGAGAATCCGCAGCAGACCCTGAGCCTGATCGGGCCGCAGTGGGAAATTGGCGTCGGCGAGCCGTTGCACCGCCGCTGCCGTTCGCGCCGGAAGGCTGGTTCCCACCCAGTTGCCCTTTGCGTTGTCCAATTTCGCGAGTACTGCGCTGACCTGTTCGATGAAATGGTCGAGCGGGTACGCGGTCCCGGCGCGCTGACATAGCAGCAGAAACTTCGACATGACGAAGGTTGACCAACCGGTGGCGGTCACCAAGCGAGTGACCGTTGGCATGACCAGACCGATCTCGGACCAATCGCCATTTACGAAGCGGGCGGCTCCGGTAGCCCGTTCGACATTGACCATTAGGAGGGCCTTGATGAGCTTCGGCATATCGTGACCGGAGACTTCTCCCGCGCGGTATCCGCCCGGCCGAAACGTGCTGTCGGCGATTACGTGGTCGACGCAGAGCCCCAGCAACTCAAAAGTACCGGCGGGTATCCCTGCGGCGTCCAGAACGTGGCGCGTGACCAACCTGTCGGTGAACGCGGCGATAACATCAAGTTCGTCGTCATCGTGGTTTTGCAAGAAGGGCGCAAGAAGCTCAGCCTTGACGAGGGCAAGATCGAAGAATGGTGCTGCACGCACCAATACATCGCCCAGCGCATCGTTCCAACCAATCAGATCGGTGGTACGGTCGCGCCGCCGTCCTGTGCCTCCCGGCGGGTTCATGCGCAGCACCGTCCAGTTGACGAGGCTTCGGATCAACACGAGCACGAGCGGCTTTATCTCATCAGAAGCGCACCACTTCTCGATCGGAAAATTCTCGAGGTATTTCTCGGCCTGTTGCGGATCAAACACCGGATCAGGTTCAGTCCATCTGCCGTTATTGTCAGCATCATCGTCGTCGTCCGAAGCTGATGGCAACTTTACCCAAGCGGGCGGCAACGGACCAAAAGGTTCAAACTTCTTTGACTTGAGCCCTCTGAGCGCCTTATCAAATACCGCTTTCGCTGCCCTTTTTGTCGCACGGGTGTCCTGCTCGCCGTCCTGACTTATCGTCGGTCGGTGGTAGCGAGCCCTTTCCAGCGCAAATTGAGCCGCGACCCACGACACATGGGCATCGGGGTCGGCAAGCAGCGCTTTCAAAGCGAATTGTGCAGCCTCCACGTGCGGGTGAGCCACTATCCGGACCAATCGTCGCGCAGACCCGAGATCAGACGGATTGGTGCGCCGCAGGTGAAGCAATGCGAAGATCAATTGCAGCACAGGATGCCAGGCGATTTTCGAGCCGTAGAAAAAACCCACGGTCTCCTTCATCCCGTCGATCCGCGCCGTTACATTCATCGCCCATTTGTGGTCGTCGGACGCGGCGTCCCCGAAACAGATGACACATGCTGCGACGGCCGCGACCACGCTTTGGGGCGTGTGGCCTTCGACATCCAAGCGCACTGCAAAGAGCGTCGGGTGGTCCAGTGGGCGAGCAAGCGCGACCGCATCGACCAACGTCTTGTCGGGGGCGAGCGTGAAAGCGCGCAATGATTTCATCGCCCACACCAGGATACTATTTTGCTGCAAGTACACGCCCGCTGCCTCGCCGCGCTTAATAGTCTCCGGGGAAAGCGAGGGCTGATAAGCAACGATGATCTGTTCATCGGGTGTGCGATATCCTTGATAATTTTCGACGATGGCAAGCTCCGCATATTCTTCTGCCTGCTTGGTGAGAGCCACCTTCGCCGCCGGATTAGAGCGCTGCTCCTCCAGCTCGTAGGGGAGATCAGTCAAAAAGCCGGCCAATGCCTGCCTAAACCGTTCGGTGAGCGCATCGTCGCCATTCACCGCGAACTGCATGGCGAGCTGCTTCACGTCGCGGAACCGGCTTAGCCGCTTATCCAGGTAGTCCTGCGCGACCTTCTTGTTGCCGGTGAGTTGATCAAACAGTCCCAGTCCAAACAGGTCGATGTTTCGCGTCGGTTCTTGGCGCGCACGCGCAGTATCGAAAGGCCAAAGACGTTGGCATGCCACTAGTGCAAGAGTGACTTCGGATTTATGAAGCGTCTCCAGCGCCAAGCGAAGCGCTAGGCCAAGGGCGGCGATCGCCTCGTTGCCCTGCACGATCAGCTGGATCACCTCGTCAGCGGGTCGGCCGCTTTCGATTTGATGGAAGGCCCAATAGCTCATGGCCAGAAAGGCGCATTCAAGCGGCTGCGCACCGAGCTGGCCAAGCTGCCAATTGTAAGCGGTCCAATCGCCCCAAAACTGCTGCTCGCCCCATGGAAAGACAATTGTCACCGGAATCGGGGTACCATGTTGACGACGGGTGATGTTTGCGATCTGTCGCCAGCCGGTCGTTGCGCGGTTGGAGAGATCCCGAACCAGTTCGAGTGCAACTTCCGGCTTCTTGGCGAAGAGGCTGGCGAATGGTTCATGCGCCGCTGAGACCGGGTAGTAGAAGTTGTGGCGTCGGTCGATCCCGATTTCCTCACGACCATAGCCATCATAGCTGTGCGGGATGTGAAAGTACGGATGTTCTAACGCCCGCTTTTCATTGTCAGTGCGCTCGCTTTCCGGCTTGTTACGAATTCGTTTTATCCGCTCAACCCTTTCCCGCTGTTCGCGCTTCTCGCGGTCAATGTGATCCTGCGGCAGCTCCTGCTGCAGCTCTGCCTTGGTGACAGCCGCCAATCGTTCGGGCGACACCTCCGCCATCATCCAGGCGAGCGCCATCAGATCAGAATACGCGTCGCCGCGCATTCGCTCGTCGGTCACCGCCCGGTCGAAAAGCGCATTGGCGTGTTCAGGAAACGCCCGCGCGGCCCGAAGGATGACGATCCGCAGCGCGGTAGCAAACTGGTTTTGCGCGTCGCGACCAAGCTCGTCCCATCGGCCGCGCTCGAATGCCCGTTTGTCCGGGTAAGCAGCTTTCTCAAATTCGATCAGCCAGTTGGCGCAGGTGGTGACGATGGCTTTCGATCGCGCCGTGCGGAAATCTGAAAGGGCGTTCTGCCAAACGGAGAAGACTTCGACGATCCTGGGGAGGAGCCGGACGGGCAGTGTAGCCGCGAGCGGCAGGAGCCAGTCAAGAAAACGTCCCCAGCTTGTAAAATCCGAGGGCCAACTCAGAAGCTCGGCAAGGCCCACCTGATCGAGCCCTGATTGACCCGGCGAGGCCTGGGCAAGGACAGTAGGGCTCGGAATTGTGTGTTGGGCCTGGAACCATACCAAAAGCTTTTCGAGCAACGCGTAGTCGTTAGCCGTCACAAGTTCAGCGAATTCCTTCTGTCTATTGACGAATGCGCTTGTGAACGGTGGTGCGGTTAGCCATTCCCGACGCCATTGGGGCCGAAGCGCCGATCCATCAAGGGCGGCGTAGCTGGCCGACCACTTGCCCGGCTCGACGATGGAATGCTGGGCCAAAAGGCCGACAACGCGGCCGAGTAGCGGGGGCTCGCCAGCCTTCGCCAGCCCTTCGATCCACGTGTCGCCAAGGTCGATAAGAAGGCGGAAGAACGTCCACTCAAAGAATATGTCGTGCGTAAAAGAATATGAGGCGTCTCCATTGTTTCCACGCAAAAGCAGGTCGCTCTTCATCGCCGTGATGTGCTCGAACGTGGGTGGTGCCAGCGAGCGGGCCGCGACGTTCTTCCCAAGGTTTGCGACTCCTTTTTCCGCGATATCGAGCAGCGCGCGTTGCCGCTGCGGCACGACCTGCGCCGGGGCGTCGTGTCCTGCTCGGGCCCACCAAGCGTTGATGAGATCGACCTCTGTCTGCGGTTCGGTCGTCCCATCGCTAAAGTTGCGGGCAAGAACCGCGGCGAAGAACGGACGCCGCGCAATCGCCCTCACTGACGGCGGGCCCATCAAAAGGTGACGAAGACCAGGTTTTTCCTTCGCCAGGGCCTCAGCTTCGTCGTCGTTGAACGGCTCAACCTGAAAGTCAGCAATCTGAGTGCCGCTATAGAAGCTTGCTGGAAACCAAGCGCGATATGTTTCAAGACCTTGGTCGCGTGATGTGGCCAGAACCCGCCAATTGCTGAGGCCAGGGTTAGATTCGATAACATTGAGTATGTCGAGAATGATGCGCTTTTGGTCGGGGTTGATGCGATCAATTCCATCAATGTAGAGCGTGGCCGTGCCGGATGCGCTGATCTCTGCGAGGAGGTCATCAAGCTTTCGATGTTTGAGGCCTAGCGCTGCCGCAAACTCCACCCAGCTCTTCCCGGTCAGCCGGTCCGACTTCAGGAAAAGGATCGGCCCGCGCTGCCTAGCCTCTGTGGCTACCCGTTTGAGCATGACAGATTTGCCGCACCCCGGGAGTCCGCTGATGTTCACGACACGGCTGACGCCGAGCCGCTCACATACGTCTTGTTGAAGAGCAGCCCGGTCAACCTCGAACCCGTCGATGGTCTCGGCAATTTCGTTGAGACCATCAGTGGAGAACTGAACAAGGGTGTCGATGTCGTCGCGGAAGCTCGGCGAGACCTTTAGCCGGACGACCCCGCGAAGTTGCGCGAGCAGCGTAGCGCGGGTCCATTTACGGGCTGTGCCAGCGCCATCGCGAACAATGCGGCAGAGGCGATCAAAAAGCAGAACCACCTGCCCATCCTCATTGCTCGCAACAAGCTCTTGAAGACGGTTTGTGATCTCCGTCCAAACGATGCCGGTCTCGCTGAGGCCGTTAAGTCGGGCGGCAACAAACTGTCGGTAGAAATTCCATTCGTCCTCGGCGCTGCTCGCCTCGACTAGCGGGGCCAGCTCGTCCCGAAGAGCACGTTCGGCGGCTGCGGCTGCGCCATCTTCCACAAAGCGCCGATCAAAATCCGCAGGGGCGGGGCTACTCACGGCCCAGCCGATGAGGCGGTTGAGCGACCGATGTCCGGCCTCAGCTACATTCTCAACGACGTATCCGTAAGCGTCCCGATCGGCTTGAAAAGCTGGAGTCTGCCGGGTCTCTCGCGCCCGGTTGAGGATGTCGCGGAAATCCTTGTTTGTAGCGGCCCCGCTCACCGTGATCGTGGACTTCACTTGAAGCCCCAGGATTCTTGGGCCGTCAGTATCTCGAAACTCGACGATAAGATCATCCATCGGCTGGCCGTGGCCCGCCTGCTGGACGGCAACGCTGCTTACACTGCCGTGCTGAAGCATCGCCTTCTCACCGCGGAGAAGAGCTGCCAAATAATAGGCGACCACCTTGTCTTCGTAGGTGAAGCCAGCGCCACCGGTCAGTTCCGTGGATGTTGCCTGCTTTTTCTCCAGCGCTCCCTGTTGTGAAGCTTGTTTGTTCTTTGCCGATTTAGTCAAATCTGCCTCTACTCAAATCGTCAGCACTCGTCCGAGCCTGAAATGCGAGGGCCACACCCAACGAGCGCAATCCAAATTGGAATCGAGTCTAGCGTGGCGCGAACAATGAGGGAACGGGTCTCGTGCTAGCAGTAGCGCTGATACTTCCGCGACCCATAAGCGAAGGAAGCTGGCAGAATCTCGCAGACTCCGGCCTTAGGGCCAACAACGGAGTCCGTTTGGGGCAAATCCTGGACACAGCCTCATGGGTTCGGGTGTCCGCTTTTTCGCGCCGCAAATACCAACAGCGGGCAGTCCGCTAACGTGAAATCCAAGACGTTCGAGACTTGGCTGCTAGGCGAGGGTGGAGGCAGGTCCCCCACATTACCCTCCAGCCAATCTCGGCAGCAGAAAAATCTCCGCCCCCGGCGGCAGTTCCTTCGACCACGTATCCCTATAAATCGTCCCGTCGATCGCCACGGCAATGCCCTTCTCGATGTAGGGCGCGAAGCCGGGATACTGCTCAGCCAGCTTCCTGAACAGCTCCCGAATATCCTTCGCCTCGATCTCGACCTTGCTCTTGCCTCCGGCGATTGCGCCGAGCGATCCCCAGAGCGTTACTTCGACCATCGGCCTCCCCGTTCCGCCTCGATCGCCGCGAGAATCCGCGGCGGCGACATCGGGATATGCGTCATCCGCACGCCCGCGGCGTTCGACACCGCATTGGCGATCGCCGCCAGCGGCGGCACGATCGAGGTTTCGCCGACGCCCCGCACCCCGTAAGGGTGGTTGGGATTGGGGATCTCGAGGATCTGCGTGTCGATCATCGGCAGGTCGGAGCAGACCGGGATGCGGTAGTCGAGAAAGCCGGGGTTCTGCAGCCGCCCGTCCTTGCCGTAGACGTACTCTTCGTTGAGCGCCCAGCCGATGCCTTGCGCGGCACCCCCCTGGTACTGCCCCTCGACATAGGTCGGGTGCACCGCCTTGCCGGCATCCTGCACGACCGTGTAGCGCAGCACCCTCGTGGCGCCGGTCTCCGGATCGACCTCGATATCGCAGATATGGGTGGCGAAGGAGACGCCGGCGCCGTCGGCGACGAGCTCGCTGTGGCCGGCGATCGGCCCGCCGGTCTTTCCTGACCCGGCCGCGATCTCCTTCAGAGACAGCGCCGCAAGGTTGCCGTACTTCTCGCCTTTGGCGATGGCGTGGCCGTTTTCCCAGACCACGTCGTCGACGGGAACATCCCACATCTGCGCGGCGCGTTCCCGCAGGATCTTGATGGCGTTGCGGGCGGCCGAGATCGTCGCCATCGAGGAGGAGAAGGTACCGCGGCTGCCGTCCGTCATGTCGTTGTAGCCGAGGCTGGAGGTGTCGGCGACCACCGCCTTGACCTGCTCATAGGCGATGCCGAGTTCCTCCGCCGCCACCAGCGACAGCGACGCGCGGGAACCACCCACATCGACCGTGCCGACGGCAAGCGAGACCGAGCCGTCCATGCCGATGTTGAGGTCGGTGCAGGTCTGGCCGCCGAAGTTGAACCAGAAGCCGCAAGCCATGCCGCGGCCCTGGTTCTTGCCCAGCGGCGCCTGCATGTGCGGATGGTTCTTCGCCGCCTCCAGCGTCGGGCCGATGCCGATCGGGCCGTAAACCGGGCCGTAGGACGATCGGGTGCCTTCCTGGGCGGCGTTCCTGATCCGGAACTCGACCGGATTCATGCCGATCTCCTTGGCTAGCTCGTCGACGGCACTTTCCACTGCAAACGCCGCCATCGGCGCCGATGGCGCGCGATAGGCCGCCGTCTTTGGCCGGTTGACCAGCACTTCGTAGCCGACCGTCCTGACGTTAGCGAGATTGTAGCAGGCGAACGCGGTCATGGCGCCGAGCTCGGCCCACATGCCGGCATAGGGGCCGCAGGAATAGCGCAGCGTCGCCTCGGCCGCGGTGATCGTGCCGTCCTTGCGGGCGCCGATCCTGACGTCGATCGAGGTGGCACTGGTCGGCCCGGAGGCGCGGAACACCTCGTCGCGCGTCATCACCAGCTTGACCGGCCGGCCGGCCTTGCGCGAGAGCGCCAGCGCCACCGGCTCGGCCCAGACGTGGGTCTTGCCGCCGAAACCGCCGCCGATCTCCGACGAGGTGACGCGCAGCTTGGAGGCTTCCATGCCAAGCAGCTGAGCGCAGTGCTGGCGGTAGACGAAATGGCCTTGCGTGCAGACCCAGAGGTCGGCGGTGCCGTCGGAACTGACGCTCGCCACGCAGGCGTGCGGCTCGATATAGCCCTGGTGCGTCTGCTCGGTTTTGAAGGAGCGTTCGACGACGAAATCGGCCTGGCCAAATCCCTCATGGATGTCGCCATGGCCGTACTGGCTGCGTTTGGTGACGTTGGACGGCTTGACGGGCTTTTGCTCAAGGCCCTCGGTGAGGATGGTGTCGTCGAGCACGGGCGCCGAGTGCTTCATCGCCTCGTCGACATCGGTCACATGCGGCAGCACTTCATAGTCGACCTCGATCAGCTTCAGCGCCTGCCTTGCCGTGCGGGCGTCGACCGCGGCGACCGCGGCCACCGCATGGCCGTCATAGAGCGCCTTCTTGCGCGCCATGCAGTTGTCGAGGATGTCGTGCATGGCGGCATCGCCGTCGGTGAGGTCGGGCAGGTCGGCCGCGGTGATCACCGCCTTCACGCCGTTGAGCTTCTCCGCCTTCGAGGTGTCGATCTTCCTGATCGTGGCGTGCGCGTGCGGGCTTCTCAGGACACGCCCGACCAACTGGCCGGCCATGTTGAAATCCGCGCCATAGCGCGCGCGGCCCGTTACCTTGTCGACGCCGTCGGGGCGGATGGGACGCGTGCCGACGGAGGCGAAATTGCGTCCGGAATAGCGCGGATCGAAGTTCATCGTCAGGCTCCCTTCATCACGCTTGCGGCGTCCTGAACGGCCCGCACGATCTTGTCATAGCCGGTGCAGCGGCAGAGGTTCCCGGCGAGGCCGAAGCGGATTTCCTCCTCGGTCGGGTCGGGGTTCTTGGCCAGCAGGTCTTTCGCCGCGATCAGGAAGCCCGGCGTGCAGACGCCGCATTGCAGCGCTGCGTGTTCGAGGAACTTCTGCTGCAGCGGATGCAGCCTGTCGCCGTGCGCCATGCCCTCGATGGTTTCGACGCGCCGGCCCTCGGCCTCCGCGCCAAGCACCAGGCACGAGCATACCAGCCGGTCATCGAGGATGATGCTGCAGGCGCCGCAGTCGCCGGTGCCGCAGCCTTCCTTGGCGCCGGTCAGCCCGAGGCGGTCGCGCAGCACGTCGAGCAGCGTCTCGTCCGGGTGGCAAAGGTACTCGACATTGTCGCCGTTGATCGTCGTTGAGACTGCAATTGCGGCCATCACTTGCCTCCTGCACGCGCATAGGCGGTCGTGGCGGCCCGCCTGGCCAGCACACCCGCAACGTTTCTTCTGAACTCGACCGTGCCCCGCTTGTCGTCGATGGGGCGGCAGGCCCCCGAGCAGACCTTGGCGAGCCGCTCAAGTGCTGCTTCATCAAGTTTCCTGCCGATGAGGGCCTCGGCCGCCTCTTCCACCAGCAGCACCGTCGGCGCCACGGCACCCAGCGCCACGCGGGCCGATTTGACGACACCTTGCTCGTCGAGCGTCAGGTTCACCCCGGCGCTGACCACGGCGATGTCCATCTCCGTGCGTGGAATGAAACGCAGATAGGCATCGCCGGAGCGCGGCGCGCGCCTGTCGAGCAGGATCGCCTCGATGATTTCTCCCTTGGCGAGCGACGTCTTGCCAGGCCCGGTCGGCACTGCCTCCACCGCGACCGTGCGCCTGCCTCCTGGTCCGACAATCAATGCCCTGGCGCCGGCGGCCACCAGCGCCGGCACGCTGTCGGCCGCCGGCGAGGCGTTGCAAAGATTGCCGACGATCGTGCAGCGACCCTGCACCTGTTTAGAGCCAATCAGCTTGGCCGCTTCGACGACGCCCGGCCATTCCCGGTTCAAGGCCGCGCTCTCTCCCATCAGGGCGCAGGACACCGCGGCACCGATGCTGAAGCCTTCCGCCGTTTCCCTGATCTCGCCCAGTCCGTCGATTGCCTTGATGTCGACGATCAGGTCGGGCTCGATAAAGCCGCCTTTCATCCTCACCAGGAGGTCGCTGCCTCCGGCGAGAATGGCGGCGGTGCCGGGCGAGCCGGCCAACTGGCCAACGGCATCTTCCATTGAAAGCGGACGTATGTAGCGCATCGTCTCCCCTTGATCATCGCAATTCCATCGGCCCGTTATAGAGCCTTGGATCGGAATGGTCATCCGGTTCTGCATGAGCAGCGATTAGGCCAGGCCGCGGCGGGGCGGCGGGCCGCTTGCCGGCGCGTTCTCAACTCAGGGCGCCGGGTTGAACTGGAGCAATTTGAAACAATCGCCGCTTCCCGACTTCAACTGCGTCAGGAAGCGTTTCGACCGGTCGATCCATTCCTGGTGCGACCTGGCATCGGCTTCGATCTCGTCGACCGGTCCAAGCTTGACGAAGCTGCGCCCCTCGCTGAAAAGCCAGCACGCACGGCCGAGAAGTCTCCGGCTGCGCTGGCGCAAGAGGTCAGCATCATAAAAGATGTCGAGCACCTCCTGCTTGATCTTTGCCTCCTTTTCAGGATTTGCAATCGCAACCGCGATCGAGTCTCCGCCGATCGCATCCTGCAGGTCCTTGTAGTCGAGGGCGAGCTGAGTGGTGGCATATTTGATCTCGCTCTCATCCTGGACGATGTTGAACCACAGCGCGGGATCGAGCTCGTTGACGACGAACGATGCCTCGAAGTCGCGCGATAGGTTCAGGATCTCGAACCCTTGAACCTCAACATCGCGCTCAACCAAAAGGATCTCGGCGACCTGCTTGCCGAGTTCCGCCCCATGCGCGCTGATCGCGGCGTTGGTCCCGCCGAGTTCCGGACTGGTATAGGGTCCGCCATCATCCAGTAGCGCATCGAATTCGCCCAAATATTCGACGACGGCAGCCCCGCGCGCAATGCGTGCGGCCAGTTTGGCAAGAACCAGCTGGAGCTCCGTTTCGCGTTTGCGCTGGTCCTGATAATTCTGCTGAAAAAAGAAGATGAACAGAGAAACGCCAATTCCGATCAGGATGACGCCGAGCTGGGAAAAGATGTTGCGATAATATTCCAGCAGCTTTTCGCGATGGCGCATGTCGTGGCGCACGCTGTGCGCCACACGAGAATTGACGATCAGTGAAAGGATCAGCAGCCCGGCACCGACCAGGATGAGGCCGCCGATGAGGAAATAGCCTTGGCCTGAACTGAAATCCATTCTTTTGCCCGCGTCCCTTAAGCCCGAGACCGCGCAGACTAATCCCATTCCGTTTCAACGCCTACGGGCACCTCCCAAACCGCGCGCTCGCCTAATACTTTAGTTGTAATCTGTCGCGTGTTTGATATCGTGACAGTGGGAGGAATTCAGATGGCCGTGGAGTGCAAATCCGCGCCCTATATGGGCGTCTTTTCAACCATTGAACTGGATCTCTTGAGGGGTGTGGTTCGGGAAATTTTGCGGTCCGGCGAAGCGGAGCTCGACAACGAGGACGCCGAAATGATCGCGCGCGTGGTCATCGCAACCTACAAGGACGGCGCCTCGGGTCGCGAGGAATTGGTTGAAGCCGCCCGGATTGCCGCCAGGCGCTGCGCTCTCGACCATTTTTACGATCGAGCAGTCGGCTTGTTCGCATAGGATTTCGCATCTGGAGGCCGGCCGGCAGCGACCTTTCAGGCTCAGGACCACTTCCTCCGTGCAAATGCTCTACGCAGAAAGGCCCAGCCTGAACTTGTCCGTATCTTTCATCCTGCCTCGCCTCGCAGCCAGGTGGTTCGTCAGCCGATTTTCTTCGATCGGTTGTGACAGGAAAAACCCCTGAGCGCTGTGACAACGCTCGGCGATCAGGAAATCGAGCTGCGCTTCGTTTTCCACCCCCTCTGCCAGAACGGTCAAGCCGAGGGAATTGGCCAGTGCTATAATGCCTCGAACGACGTTCTGTTTTTTCTTCGACGCTTCCAGACCGCTCAAGAACGATCGGTCGATCTTCAACCGATCGAGGTTGAAATCGGCAAGGTAGCCGAAACTTGAATAGCCGGATCCAAAATCGTCGAGTGCCAGACCGACGCCGATATTTCGAATTTCCGTCAGCATGTTCAAGGCGTTTCGGCTGTTCTGGATAAGCACCCCCTCCGTTATTTCCAGTTGCAGGCGCGAGGGCGGCAGTCCTGTTTGTTGCAGCACCAGAACAAGGTGGGCGAAGTACGCATCGTTCTGAAGGCTTTTGCCCGAAAGATTGACCGAGCAAACGAAATCATCGGCAGATAGTGGCGCCCATCGAGCTGCCTGCAGGCAAGCCTTGCTCAGCACAGCCTTGTCGACTTCCAGTATCAGGTCGCTTCGTTCGGCAATTGGAATGAATGACATCGGCAGACGAATCGCTCCCGAAGCGGGGTCGCGCCAGCGCACAAGCGCCTCGGCGCCGATCATGCGGCCGGTTGCCAGCTCGAACTGCGGTTGCCAAACCAGAAAGAACTCGTCGCAGTTAAGCGCACGCTTGATCCCAGCTTCTTCGCCGAGCTGCATATCGAACTGATTGAGGATTGCAGGCGAGAACGTCACGAAGCCAGAGCGTCCTTCGGCTTTGGCGACATAAAGAGCGCTGTCCGCGTTGCGCAACAGGGTGGAAATATCCGAACCATGTTCGGGGAAACACGCCATGCCGATACTGGCTCCCATCCGCACGTGGTGGCCCGCGAGTTCGGCAAACCGGTTCAATTGCTCGCGAAGCCGATCGCCGAGCGCATCGGCTGCCGCGTGCCGGTCCCCGATCGCCATGACGGCGAACTCGTCGCCACCCAAACGGATGGCGACAACTTCGTCGGGCCGTTCGACCGATTGCAGGATTTCGGCGACGGCTTTCAGCAGCAGATCACCGATGTGATGACCGAACGTATCGTTCACGCCCTTGAAATGATCCAAGTCTATCAGGAAAAGGCGGAGTTGCTTGCCGGCCAGCCTTGCCCGGTCCAGCATCACGTCCCTGTTGGCTGACATCCAGGCACGGTTCTTCAATTCCGTCGTCGCGTCGCGCCAGGCCAGAAACTCCAGTTTCCTTATCGTTTCCCGACGGCCGATAAGCAATACGGCAGTTCCGATCGCCAGCAGCGACAAGACCGCCAGAGCGAATGCAATCTGGTAGTTGAATCTCTTCAGGCTTTTTTCCGCCGAATAGAGATCGACGTTGATCTCATCTCCATATTTGTAATATTCGTCGTTCATTCTCGCTACGAGATGCTCGAGTTCCAGCCCCATTTCCTTCAATATATTTTCATCGAGAGGCGGCCCGGCCGCAATCATGGCATCAAGCCGTGTCACCGCGTCAACGACACGCGGAACGATACTTGCGTAGGCGGGAATCTCGCTCGCTGTCCCGGTGCCGTCGATCCGCTTGAAACGGATGTAGACCAGGTCGTTCGCCGCCGATAACTGCTCAAGACTGTCTGCTGAGCCGGGGGCTGCCTGGGCGAGCGATGTCATGTCTTTGAGGTGGGTTACATCGCGTATCGCAATGTGGAACTCGCGGATGGCGAAAAAGCCGAACCGCGGCAGCGAATATTCGATCTTGCTGAGGCTGAGAAACAGTACGGTGATCAGGACGGCAGAGCTGGCTGCTGCAGCCGCAATGGCGGTCCCGTAGGTGACGGGAACGCGCCAGCCTCTCGATCCAAAGCGTGCCATTCGAGCCACGCCGGAACTCGATCAGCCGCCAGGCTCGAGCGTCTTGATCAGCCAGACCCACCGGGGTTTGTGGATTGGCGTATCGAAGGCCGGGTGGTCGTTGAGCGGATAGACCAGCCGGGTCGGACCTTGCGTGCGTCGGGTCAGCAATTTTCCGTTCTGGCGGGTGGCAAGCAGGAGAGGACCTTCCGTCCAATCTTGGCGCGGAATTATCTGCACATATTCGTCCACCGCCCGCAGAACAACGGAATCCTCGCCTTCCAATCCAACGAGCTTGAGCACATCGCGGAACAGGACGCCTTCAAATGTAAGCTGCCCCTTTTCAAATGGACTTGCGGTGGTGACCCGGTAGAGACCGAGCTTTTCCAGCTGTCGCAACGTGACTGGGACCGACTTGCCGTTGTTCTGAACATTGAAGGCCACAGTGTCTGGCGATTCCGGGAGATCAACGGGCTCCAACGCCCCGGCCGGCAGGATGCAAAACGCCAGGACTGCCAGCATGATCAGACTGCGCTTAAGCGATGAACGTCCTGTGTTGAGCAAGGATGACATGCGCAATCCTTTTCTTGTCGATGGGCCAGCACCCAGCCGTCGCCTGACCTTCATTCGGGCAGGCGGGTTTAACATTGCCATGAATGTCTGATTTTTCCGTTAGCCCTGTTCGGCCGGGAAGAGACGCGCAACGGCGAAACTGCCGATCTCCCCCCTCGTGGGGGAGATGCCAAGTGGGGGCAAAGAGGGCAGGCCAGAGGGGCGTGAAGGATCGCGGCCTCATTCCAGCCTGGGTTCCTCGCCACCACAGCTCGATGCCAGCGCGTAGGCGATCCGTAAGCGGGCATCTGCCAGCCTTCCCTCGACATCCAAGCGAGGGGAGGCCGATGTCGAAGCTCCATGCCAACCTTGTTCTTCTGTTTGCCGCAGCCCTGTGGGGCTTCGGCAATATCCCGCAAAAGACTATTCTCGACCATCTCGACCCGTTGAGCGCGGTCGGCATGCGCTGCCTGATCGGCGGGCTTATGGTCCTGCCGCTGATCGCCACCGAACCCCGACAGCCGGCAGGCGGCCTCTATCGCGCCAGCCTGGCAAGGGTAAGCGCGTTGTTTGCGGTCGCGGTCGTTTTTCAGCAGATCGGCTATCTCGGCACGTCAGTGACCAATGCCAGCTTTCTGGTCAGCACGTCGACGGTGATGACGCCGATTGCGGCGCGGCTGCTGATCGGCGAGCGATTGACGACGACCGTTGGGCTCGCCGCCGGCCTGTCGGTGGTCGGCGCGCTGCTCCTGTCCGGCGGCATCGCGAGCTTCAACCGCGGCGATGCGGCGATCATGCTGTCGGCGGTCTGCTTTGCGCTGTGGATGGTCGAACTCGGCCGCCATGCGCAAACCTACGGACGTCCGTTCACCGCCATGGCGACGCAATGCCTCGGCGCGGCGGTGGTCACCCTGCCGTTCGGCCTGTTGCACGGCAATCTGTCGCCTGCCACCGTGATCGACGCCTGGCCGCAATTGCTTGTGCTTGGCGTGTTCTCGACCGCCGTCGGCTTCAGCATCCAGACCGTCGCCCAGCGCTTCACCTCGGCCAGTCACGCGGCGGTGATGCTTAGCGCCGAAAGTGGGTTCGGCGCGTTGGGTGCCGCGCTTTTCATGGGCGAGCGGACGTCGTCGGCAGGCGTGCTCGGCGCGACGATCATGCTCGGCGCCGTCCTCTACCTCGCCACGTCCGGCGGCAAAACTGCCAAAGCCGGCGCCTGAGGAACCCGAACCGGTGCCTCGCTGGAGGCATTGAAATCGCTCGTCAAACAGGCCTAGGCGGGGGCGCGGGTGACGCTTCGCTCTGTGCAACACCCCTTGGCAGGAAACGGGTGGTTTGCACGCGCCGATTCACCCATCTGATTGCAGAAGCCGATGAAGCCAGAGGAGGCAGAGCCATGACCATACACACGGTTCCAGAAGCAGCGGTCCGATCGGCGGAAGCGCGCGTCGCCGGATATGACTGGCAGGCACTGGCCGAGGAGATGAGCGGCTATGGCTGCGCGGTGATGGAAAAGCTGCTGACACAGCAAGAATGCCGGGAGATCGCCGGGCTCTATCCCGACGAAAGCCATTTCCGCAGCCATGTCCACATGGCGCGGCACGGCTTCGGCAAGGGCGAGTACCGCTACTTCCGCTATCCCTTGCCAGAGCTGATCGGCGGCTTGCGCACCGCACTCTATCCGCGCCTTGCCGCCGTCGCCAACGACTGGAACGAGCGCATGGGCATCGCCCAGCGCTACCCGGACGAACAGGCCGCGTTCCTCAAGCATTGCCACGAGCAGGGCCAGACGCGGCCGACGCCGCTCCTGCTCCAGTATGGCCCTGGCGACTTCAACTGCCTGCATCAGGATCTCTACGGCGATCTTGCCTTCCCGCTGCAGGTGGCAATCCTGCTGTCGGAACCGGATAAGGATTTCACCGGCGGCGAGTTCGTGCTGGCCGAACAGCGCCCGCGCATGCAGAGCCGCGCCGAGGTGGTGCCGCTGCGCCAGGGCGATGCAGTCGCCTTCGCGGTCCACAATCGTCCGGTGCAGGGCAGCAAAGGCAGCTACCGCGTCAATCTCAGGCACGGCGTCAGCCGGCTTCGCTCCGGCCAGCGCCATACCGTCGGCATTATCTTCCACGACGCGAAATAGGGGCTGTCCCTGCGTGAGGCGACCAGCAACTTCGTGCCAAGGGGATCAGTTGTCGGAGTCGGCGCCGCCCCTCATCGCCCTGCCGGGCACTTCTCCCCGTTTAGTGACGGGGAGAAGGCGGGAGTCGCAACCTTGGCGTGCATTCTATAACATCTAAAATTGGCGAAACATCGATGAGAGCGCCCCTCTCCCCGTCACTATACGGGGAGAGGATGCCGGCAGGCAGGTGAGGGGCAGCGCAAAGCTGAAGCGATTGGCTGCCGAACAATTCTTCAGGCAACCGCGGCAATCGCGGAAAAATAAAAATCTCGCCCACAAAGATCTTTGTCATCCAATCGTTAACCAAGGTTCATACGGTGAGCGGTGTTGTTTCTCTGCCGGCGTTCGTTCGCCGGGCGGATGACTGTTGATATCTGCCAAGGCTGAAAACTAGCTATTTGTTCGCGCGTCGGGGATCGCCATGATGTTTCCAGCAAGCTTTGCGTCACTACGGCGCAAATCGGCGAAGATCAGCGGCGCCATCACGCTTGCTGTTGGCCTGATGATCGGGGCCGCTGCGCAGGCCGAGCCTATCCGCGGCGCCGGATCGACACTGGCCGCCCCGATCATCGGCAAATGGGCAACGGCCTACGAGAGCGCCCGCGCCGACGGCGGGGACTATGTCTCGCCCGACTGGAAGGTCGACTATGAAATCGTCGGCTCGCTCGCCGGCGTCCTGCGTCTCGATCAGCCGGACATCGACTTTGCCGCGACGGATGCGCCGATCAATGCCGCCGAACTCAAGAAGTCCGGCC
Organism: Mesorhizobium sp. WSM4814; assembly: GCF_055811595.1. Taxonomy (NCBI): domain Bacteria; kingdom Pseudomonadati; phylum Pseudomonadota; class Alphaproteobacteria; order Hyphomicrobiales; family Phyllobacteriaceae; genus Mesorhizobium; species Mesorhizobium sp. WSM4814. The sequence goes on along the minus strand of NZ_JBVVQT010000019.1, from coordinate 84,805 downwards.
GCCAGCAGTTTCCGATCGTGATGGGCGCCATCGCCGTCGTCGTCAATCTCGACGGCATCGGCCCGGGAAGCCTTCGCCTGACGGGGCCGGTGCTGGCCGACATCTATCTGGGCAAGATCCAGTCATGGTCCGATCCCGCGATCAAGGCGGTGAATCCGGATCTGACGCTGCCCGATCTCAGGATCAGCGTTGTTCACCGCAAGGATGGCTCCGGCTCGACCTTTGTCTTCACCGAGTACCTGTCGGCGGTCAGCGGGGAGTGGAAGGCCAAATACGGCGCAAATACACTGATCTCGTGGCCGCTCGGCACTGACGCGGAAGGCACACAGAACCTCATCCAAGCCGTGCACGACACGAAGGGCGCGATCGCCTATGCCGAATCCCGCCAGGCCCAGCGCGCCAGCCTTGCCTACGCGCTGATCCAGAACAGATCCGGCAAGTTCGTCAAGCCGGAGCCGGAGGGCGTGCAGGCTGCCGCGACATCCATCGACTGGGCGCAAACGCCCGACTTCTTCGCTTCGCTGACCGATCGTAACGGCGATGCCGCCTATCCGATCAGCACGGCGGTGTTCGCGGTCGTTCAGGTCTCGGGCCGTTCGGAACATCGCTATCGCCGCGTGCACGACCTTTTCCGGCTCGCCTTCGCGCACGGCGCGGATGACGCCGCCGCGCTCGGCTACGTGCCGCTGCCGAAGGCGCTCGTCGCCCGGATCGAGCAATACTGGGCAGGGCAGGGGCACGTCGCAAACTGAGCGGAAGAACCAGGCTGCTGCTTCGCGCAGCACCTGAACTGAAATTCATATCGCGCCGTGATGGCGGCTTGTTGGGGACTGCGTGACATGGACATCGATATCTTCAAGGACATCCTCGTGCCGGTGATCGGCGGGTTGGGCATCTTCATGCTCGGCCTCGACTTCATGGCCAACGGCATCCAGGCGCTGTCGGTCAACCGGATGCGCGCCTTTCTCGCCAAGGCCGCCGGAACGCCGATCAAGGGCGTGCTGGCAGGAACGCTGATCACCGGCGTCATCCAGTCGTCGACGGCGATGAGCGTCATGGTCGTCGGGCTGGTCAATGCCGGCGTCATTGCCCTTCGACCGGCGATCAGCGTGATCATGGGCGCCAATATCGGCACCACGCTCGGCAACGGGCTCATCGCCCTGCCGCTCGGTCCGCTCGGGCTGATCCTGGCCGGCGTGTTCTCGCTGATTTACTGCTTTGCCAAAAGCGAGAAGGTCAAGAACATAGCGCTTGCCGGCATGGGCTTCGCGCTGATCTTTTATGGCCTCAACCTGATGACCGGCGGCCTGCGCCCGTTGCGCAACCTGCCCGAAGTCATGGCCCTGCTGCAAACGCTGACGGCCGACTCCTACCTCAACCTGCTCAAATGCGTGTTCATCGCCGCCGGCGTGACCGCCATGATCCATTCGTCCTCGGCGACGATCGGCATCGTCATGGGCCTTGGCGCCGCCGGCATTCTCGACTGGACGACAGCCGTCGCCTTCTCGCTCGGCGCCGATCTCGGCACCACGATCACCTCGTGGATGGCTTCGCTCAATCTCTCGAAAAACGCCAAGCGCACCGCTTACGCGCATATCTCGTTCAACATCATCGGCGTGTGCATCACCATCCCGCTGTTCTTCGTCTCCATGCAGGTCCTGGAATGGGCGATGCAGTTCTTCGGCGGCGATCCCGCCATTCCGGTGATCGTCGACGGCAAGGAGACCTTTCCCCTGGTGCCGGTCGCGGTCGGTCTTTACTCGACCTTCTTCAACGTCTTCAACACGCTGTTGCTGTTTCCGTTCATCGGGGTGTTCGAGCGGGTTCTGTCGCGTGTCGGTCACACGGATGCCGAGGACACGGAAGATTTCTCGACGCCGCGATTCCTCGACCGCAAGCTGGCCGGCGATTTTGCCAAGGCCGTTCCCGCCGTCCAGCAGGAGACGGCCCGTCATCTGCAAGCCGGCGCCATGTTCCTCGACATCGCCCGTTCGTCGAAGAAGGCGCCGTCGGATCCCGGCGAGCACTATCTCGCAACCGATATCCTCAGCCGCGACATCCGCGCCTACACCGCCGAACTGATGAAGGAGGATTTGCCCTACGACCAGCTCGACCTGATCGCCAGCCTCATCGAGGAAGCCGACTTCACCGCCGCCCTGACGGAATCGATGCATCAGGTGGCGCGCCGCGTGCGGCGCGAAAAATTCAGCAGTCCGGCGCAGGCCATCGTCGACGTTGCGCTGAGCAAGCTCGATGCCTCGCTGCGGCAGATTTTGCCGACTTACGGCATCTCCGACCCGAAGGTGCCGGCCGGCCATGTCAATCTGCCGGAGGTCGAGGAACTGCGTGCCCGCACGCTGGCGCTCGGACCCAATGCCGGCGCCGCCGAACGCGGCACGATCCTGGCGCTGCTCGGGTCGATCGAGCGCGCGGAAATCCTGATCCAGCGCATCGATGCCGAGCGCAAATCGGTCAACCGGCAGAGCGTGCTCGCCCGGGCGTCGGCACGCAAGGAATCCAGGCCGCACGCGCTGGGCGATCCCGGCCTCAGCCCGGTCCCGGCCGAGTAGCGGGGCGCGCGTCCCTTTCCCTTCTCCTTGTGGGAGAAGGTGGCCTCGCGAAGCGAGGTCGGATGGGGGGTGTTCCAGCTTGGCGCCGACGGCGATCCTTCCAGCACCCCTCAACCGTCTTGGCGCTACGCGCCAATCCACCTTCTCCCACAAGGGGAGAAGGGAGCGCGCTTCGGCGCCTTCGCTCAGGCCGCAAACAGCGCCAGTTCTTCGGCCGTGAGGTGGCGGGCCTTGCCCTTGGCGAGGTCGCCGAGCCGCAAGCGGCCGATCGCCACCCGCACCAGGCGAAGCACCTCGACATCGTGCGCGCCGAGCAGCCGGCGGATGTGGCGGTTGCGGCCCTCGTCGAGGGTGACTTCCAGCCAGGCGGTGCTGGCGCCGCTGCGCAGGATGTCGATCGACCGCGCCGTCAAATCTTCGCCATCGACCGTGGCACCGGCGCGCAACCGCGCCAGCAGGGCCGCGTCGGGCAGGGCGCCGATCTGCACATGATAGATCTTGGCGACGTGCGAAGCGGGGTCGAGCAGGCGCTGGGCGAAGCGGGTGTCGTTGGTCATCAAGAGCAGACCTTCGCTGGCCTTGTCGAGGCGGCCGACCGGCGACACGAAGGGCAGGTCGAGTTCTGCCAGGCAGTCGTAGACGGTGCCGCGGTCCTGCGGGTCGTCGCGGGTGGTGACCAGGCCGCGCGGCTTGTTGATCATCAGATAGACCTTGCGCTCGGCGACGACGCGGCTGCCGTCGACCTCGATCCGATCGCGGCCGGGATCGACGCGCAGCGAGCCGTTGCGCACGATTTTGCCGGCGACCCGGACGCGCCCTTCGGCGACCAGAATTTCCGCCTGCTTGCGCGAGCACAGCCCAAGTTTTGACAGGGCACGACAAAGGCTGACGCTGGGGGAACTGACGCCTGGGTTGGGCCGGCCGGCGTTCGGCCGTGGCGCCATGGTTTTGCGTGATCGTTCCGGCAAGTCAGGTCTTTCCCGCCACCTGAGGTGAATATTTGCTAACAGAAAGCCGCCGGGGTGGATATCTGGATTTCTCGATAGGAGTATCCGGACGTGTGAGCTGCGGCCCTCCGTTGCGACAGGTCGCCTCCGGACATCATGGCAAAGTTGGCAGGACAGAGGGGGGCGCCGTAGAGCGCCAACATTTCGAGCCTCGCACGCGCCCCGACGCTGATCGCCGGGGACGCCACGATCGTCAGTTTGCCCTGGGCTCGTCCTCGACAACGAAAGATGCGGCAATCAGGTCGTCGGCATCGATCCGCAGGGAGCCTTCACCTGCTCCCATGACAGCGGCTACCTTCTGAAAAATCTTGATCTCGTGCTCGGTAATCCGGGCGCTCCGCATCCTGGCTTTGAGATCAGCGATGCGCAGCCCCAATGTGTGGGACGTTCCAATTTCACGGTTCGACATGACAACATGCTCCTCCCCGACCCATGCTTTTTGCCTCCCCACCGCTATTCGCCCGTCGCCTATCATGCTTGCCCAAAAACAAGGCATCGCGAATACAGCGCCCCGAACGCTGGTGCGAGGGGAAGGTTCCGGCGCAACATGGTCACGAAATAATACGGGCCGCCGCCACCGGCGGGTTACCCGCAGGAGGTGGCTGGCCGTCATTCTTCGATTTGTGACGGACTCGCCGGCAAAGTGAGCTCAAAAGAAGATTTGACTGGATCCTCCCGGGGAGGATACAAAACAGGCATGTCCGAAGGCATCCATCGTTCGCATCCGGCTATCGTGAAGCGTCTGAAGCGCGCGCAAGGCCATCTTGCGGCGGTGCTGTCGATGTTCGAGGCGCATCGTCCTTGCGTTGACCTGGCGCAGCAGCTCCACGCCGTGGAGAGCGCCATCAGCAGTGCAAAGCGCGAACTGATCCACGATCATATCGAGCATTGCCTGACGGACACCGCGGAAGCCGGCGGCAACTCGCTGGCGGAACTCAAGCAACTGGCGAAATATTTGTGAAATGCCTGTGCTCGGCGCGCGCATCCTCGACTGGTTCGGGTTCGGGCCGCGCGATCACGCCGCGCATGGTCATGGCCATCACGATCATGTGAGCGGGTCGCATAGCCACGGGGTCATCGATGCGACCATTGCCACGACCGACCGCGGCATATGGGCGATAAAATGGTCGTTCGTCATCCTGGCAATCACCGCGGCGATGCAGATGGTCGTGGTCGCGCTGTCGGGCAGCGTGGCGCTGCTGGCCGACACGGTCCACAACATCGGTGACGCCACCACCGCCATTCCGCTGTGGATCGCCTTCCTGCTGGCCCGGCGCAAGCCGTCGCCGACCTTCACCTACGGCCTGGGCCGGGTCGAGGACCTGGCCGGCATGATCATCGTCGGGATCATCCTGTTCAGCGCCATCGTCGCCGGTTACCAGGCCATCGACCGTTTGATCAATCCACGCGTGGTGACGCATCTGGGCTGGCTGGCGGCGGCGGGCATTGTCGGCTTTCTCGGCAATGAGGCCGTCGCGGTGTTCCGCATCCGCGTCGGCCGCGAAATCAACAGCGCCGCACTGATTGCCGACGGCTACCACGCCCGCACCGACGGCCTGACCAGCCTTGCCGTGGTCCTCGGAGCGTTCGGCGTCTGGCTCGGTTTTGCGCTGGCTGACCCGATTGTCGGCCTGCTCATCACGCTTGCCATCTTCGGCATCGTCTGGCAGTCGGCGCGCTCGGTGCTGACCCGCATGCTCGATGGTATAGATCCTGAAGTCATCGGCGACATCGACCATGCCGCCGCGCATGTGCCGCAGGCGCGCATTGTCGATGCCAAGGCGCGGTGGATCGGTCACAGGCTGCACGCCGACATTGCCATCGCCGTCGAAGAAAGCCTGCCGGTCAGCGAAGCGCAGAAGATCACCGCAGCTCTGGAACACGAGTTGTTCGAGCACATGCCGGCGCTTGCGGCGGCGAATATAAGATTGGCGAACGCGGATGCCGATCACCGCCACGGACATGGCCACGGCGAGCACGACGGCCACTAACGGTCGCTCCGACCGACTCGCTTTTGTTATCCTCAGCTGATGTTCCAAATTCTTGTCGAGTTGCAACGAACGATCTATCTGGCGGTCGGCGAGCAGATCAAACTGCTCTCGGCGGGAGGCGACTGGCTGGCGTTCATGGGCTTCCTGCCGATGGGCGTCGTCTTCGGGGCTGCGCAACGGCCACTCAATGCCGCTTCCGGGGATGAGGCAGAGTAGTATTGGGAAAGCCAAGCGGCGGAAATACTGCGCGACAGGTTTGAGGATTCCGCAGCCACGGCGCATCAGGTGAACGGCACCCAAGCCGCGACGTGACGCCTCCAACCTCTGTGCCGTTCGCCGGTATCTTGCGGACGACGCAAGCACTTGTCCAACCGTTGCAGAACTCCAGTTCGCCATTGGCGGGATCTGCTGCGCGAAAGGTGTTGAGACCGCCGCGTCTTAGTCCATTATCCCGGGTCCACTATTTCTTGCTCGTGCAACGCTTGACCCGAGCGCCAAACGTGGCCGGAAACCGGATTGGGAAGATGCCTCAGGCGCCACTTATCGCAACCCTTGTCGCCGGTCTCGGGCTCGCCTTCATCCTCGGCACGTTGGCGAACCGACTTCGCCTGTCACCATTGGTCGGCTACCTCGTGGCTGGTGTCTTGATTGGCCCGTTCACGCCCGGCTTCGTTGCCGACCAGGCGCTGGCGCGCCAACTCGCCGAGCTCGGCGTGATCCTGCTGATGTTTGGCATAGGGCTGCATTTTTCGCTGAACGATCTGCTGTCGGCAAGAAAGATCGCGATTCCCGGCGCTATCGGTCAAATGGCTCTGGTGACCATGCTCGGGCTCCTCGTGACGCAGGCGATCGGCTGGCCGATCGGAGCCGGAGTGGTGTTTGGGCTGGCCCTGTCGGTTGCAAGCACAGTCGTGGTCCTACGGGCGCTGCAGGAAATGCGGCAGCTCGAAACCGATGGCGGACGCATCGCAGTCGGCTGGCTGGTCGTAGAGGACCTCGCCATGATCCTCGCGCTCGTGCTGTTGCCGGCCTTCGCAGGCGTGCTCGGTGGCAATTTCGACGGGGCAAACCTTAACGGCAATGACCTGTTCACATTGTTTGAGCCGCAGACCATCTGGAGCGCGCTCGGGCTGACGCTGGGCAAATTGGCGGCTTTCTTCGCCATCATGGTTGTCGTCGGGCGACGTGTCATTCCGCCGATCCTTCACTACGTTGCTCACACTGGCTCGCGAGAGCTTTTCCGTTTGGCCGTGCTGGCGATCGCCCTTGGTGTCGCTTTCGGGGCAGCCGAGCTGTTCGGCGTCTCGTTTGCTCTTGGCGCGTTTTTCGCAGGAATGATCCTTGCCGAATCCCAGTTGAGCCAAAGGGCCGCTCAGGAAACACTGCCGCTGCGCGACGCATTTGCCGTGCTTTTCTTCGTCTCGGTCGGCATGCTGTTCAACCCGATGATCCTGGTCGAGCAGCCGCTGCTCGTCGGCGTGACATTTTTGATCATCGTCATCGGCAATGCCACGGCCGCATCGGCCATCGCATTGATGTTCGGCTATCCGTCCCACGTGGCCCTGACACTCGGCCTGAGCCTGGCGCAAATCGGCGAGTTCTCCTTCATCCTGGCGGGACTGGGTGTCGACCTCGCGCTTCTTCCAGAGGCGGGACGTGACCTGGTGCTTGCCGGAGCCATCCTTTCGATCCTCGTCAACCCGCTGCTGTTTGTGGCGTTGGATCGGCTGACGCCGTGGCTGAAAGCACGAGAGCGAACCATTGCCACGCAAGAAGGCAAAGCCGAACCGCCCGAACTCGCGGCTACCAGCCTGACAGACCACGCGGTGCTTGTCGGCCATGGACGGGTCGGAAGCCTGGTCGCGGAGACGTTGCATAAGGCAAGGCAGCCGTACCTGGTGATCGAGGAACGGCAAGTGATAATAGAACAGCTGCGTGCCCGCGGCGTTGATGTCATTGCGGGAAATGCCGCCCAGCCGGGCCTGCTTGAGGCGGCCAACGTTGCCTCAGCCCGGTGGTTGATCAGCGCCATTCCCAATCCGTTCGAGAGCGGCAATCTCATCGAGCAAGCCCATGCCATCAATCCAAGGCTCGAGATCATCGCCCGTGCGCATTCCGATGCCGAAGTGGATTACCTGAAGAAGTTCGGCGCCGACCTGATCATCATGGGCGAGCGGGAGATCGCACGCGGCATCTCGGATCACATTCTGAGCCGGATCGATGCCCCAGCCGCCCCGGTCGCCGACCAGAGCCAAAACGCGCGCCAGGTCGACCCAAAGCCGATGGCCGGGTAATGGCGGCAGCTGCGCCAACAGCATCTCCAGCTTCTTCCGCTGATAGCGTGAGGTCTGGCAGGCGTCGGTCTTTGAAGCAATGCCGGTTTCCGGCACCTGCAATCACGGCCGGCCGACCTATATCCAACTGAAGCTTGCCGATATCGAGCGGCTGTGTCGACGGCGGAAACGTCGTTTGCAACGGCAATAGCTTGTTTGTTCGCATCACTTTCAGGGAGATAAGGAGCCATGATTTCCGGCGCACACATGATCATCTACAGCACGGATGCCGAGGCAGACCGCGCATTTTTTCGCAATGTCCTACGTTTTCCAGCAGTCGATGCTGGCGAAGGCTGGTTGATCTTCGCATTGCCGCCGGCCGAGATTGCCGTTCACCCGGCCGCCGAAGTCGACAGCCACGAGGTCTATCTCATGTGCGAAGACATCAATGCCACGATCCAAGAGCTGAAATCGCACGATGTTGAATGCACTTCGGTCACCGATGAAGGCTGGGGCCTGCTCACGCATGTCTCGCTTCCCAGTGGCGGCTCGCTTGGCCTTTACCAGCCGAGGCATGCTTTGGCGCACAAAGCCGGGGCTGCTTAAGTGGCCGCTCTCCGGCTGCACCCGCTTATTGGCTGCCGATCACCATGCGGTTGCCCTCGCTGTCGCGAAATTCCGCCACCGTGCGGCCTGGCTGCCAGGGCGCCTCCTGCGGTTCGCTGATGATCTCGACGCCGCCCGCCTTCAACGCCGCGATCGTCGCCTCGACATCGTTGTCGACCAGCACCAGCACCGGCTCCGCGCCTGGCGTGTCGTCGGCGCGCCTCACGAAATGCAGGTTCGTCACGGCGTCGGGAAATTTCAGCTCGATCCAGCGCCAGCCGCTATCGCCCATCTTCTCGTCGGCCGTCACCTTGCAGGCGAAATGCCTGGTGTAGAACGCCTTGGCGCGGTCCTGGTCGAATACCGGCAGTTCGGCAAACTGGATGTGCATGGTCGTCGCTCCCTGCTCCTCGATGGCTGCTGCCTAGCCGTCCGCAGGTGGAAGTCGATCCGGGCGGCCGAAAAAATTTATAGCGTGCGAGAATCTTTTCGGGAACGCGAAACGTCTTCTGCTCAGACCAACCATTCAGGAGACGAACCATGGGCTACAAACTCATTCGCTACAGCGTGAAAGACACCGGGCTGGAAGAGAACCGCGCGCTGGTGGCAAAAGTGTTCGAGACGCTGGATGAAACGGCGCCGCAGAGCGTGCGCTATCTCGTGCTCGAACTCGACGACGGCGAGTTCGTCCATGTCGTCGGCGAGGGAAATGACACATCCGCGCTGACCGGGCTTGCGGCCTTCGAGGCGTTCACGCAAAACCATGCGGAACGGCGCTCGACGCCGGTCAAGCGGTCGCCTGCCAAAATCATCGGCAACTACCGTGTGCTTGAGGAGAGCAAGGCCGGATAGAATGGACGCCATGATCCAACCGAAATTCGATCGGCCTGCGCTTGAGGCGATGCTCTCCGGGTTCCGCCCAAAACTGCACCGCTACTGCGCCCGCATGGCCGGCTCGGTGATCGACGGCGAAGACATCGTGCAGGAGACGCTGATCAAGGCGCTGCAGGCGGTCGACGGCAGCATGACCGTCGAGCGGCCCGAGCAATGGCTGTTTCGTATCGCCCATAATGCCGCGCAGGACCATCTGCGCCGGCGCCATCGGGAAAGGTCGCGCATGACCGAGACCGACATGACCACGATCGAGGATCCTTCCGGCAGCGCCGACTCAAGGCTCGCCGCGGCGGCCGGCCTGCGCAGCTTCATGCAGCTCTCGGTGGCGCAGCGCAGCGCCGTGATCCTGGTCGACGTGCTCGGCCTTTCGCTGCATGAGACCTGCGAGGTGACCGGCGCGACGCTGGCCGCCACCAAGGCGGCGCTGCATCGCGGGCGGGCGCAGCTGCGCCTGCTGGCGTCGCAGCCTGAGCACGTCGTCGCACCCAAGCTCGACGCCGATGACGAGCGACGGCTGCGCCGCTATGTCGATCTGTTCAACGCGCGCGATTTCCACGCGGTCAGGGCGCTGATCGCCGAGGATGTCCAGCTCGAATTGGTCAGCCGGCTCCGCATGCGCGGCAAGGCTGAAGTGTCGACCTATTTCGGCAATTACGAGCGCATCAGCGACTGGGCGCTGTCGCTGGGTTTTGTCGACGGCCGGCCGGCGATCCTGATCCGCAACCCGCAGGAGCCGGACGGCGCGGTGCGCGGCTTCATGCTGGTCGAATGGCGGGAGGAGCGGGTCGTCCAGATCCGCGATTTTCGTTATGCGCCCTGGTGCCTGATCGATGCCGAGATCAGCACGATGGAGGGGTAGGGGGAGGGTCGGCCTCCGGCCGCCCGCTATCCGCGCCGGCCGTCGCGCCAGCCAGCCGGCGAGACGCCCGCGAGCTTCTTGAAGCTCCGGCTGAAGGCCGCTTCGGACTCGTAGCCGACATCACGCCCGACCGCCGAGACTTTGGCCAGCCCATCAGTGAGCAGTCGTGCGGCCAGTTGCACGCGCCATCGCGTGAGATACTGCATCGGTGGGCAGCCGACGAGACGCGTGAAGCGGGCCGCGAGGACGGACCGCGAGACGCCGGTTTCGCGTGCGAGTTCTTCAATTGTCCAGCCACGCGCCGGATTCTCGTGGACAAGCGCAACAGCCCGGCCGACGGCGGGGTCGCGCAAGCCGGCCAGCCAGCCGGTCTGCTCCGGCGGCAGTGCCTCAAGATAGCGGCGAACGACCTCAACGAACATCAACTCGCTGAGGCGCAGGCGGATGCATTCAGCGCCTGGCCGTTGAACGGACACCTCTGCCAGCGTTAGCTCGATCAGCCGGTCGAGCAGATCGCTCGGTGCGCCGGCCGCGCGCCGGATGCGTATCAGCGGAGGCAGGGCCCCGAGCAGAGGATTGAACGGCCGTGCATCGCAGCCAAGGAAACCGCAGACATATCTGGTCAGGAGGAGGCCGTCGCCACCTTCGTTGATCACGAAGGGCAGTTGTCCGGCCGCCATGGCGCGAAAGAAATCGAGCGAATCTTCCGGGCTCAAACCTGATCGCACTCCGGGCGCACTGCACATCGCGTACGAATCCTCATGCGGGATCACAAGTATGTCGCCTTCGGCAAACTCCATCGGCGGATCGTCACCGATGCTGACCGAGCCCGATCCTTGGGTGATGATGTGGTAGGAAATCACATGTTGGGCGCGCGGCAGGATAAGATGCGCAAATGAACCCGCCCGCGGCACTTCCACGCTCCAGGGCGAAGAGGCATCGACCCAGAAGAAAAGCGCGCCGGTGAGCTTTACCACGCGCAGCACATCCGAAAGCACATCCTTGTCCGGCGCGGCCGAAGGTGCGGCGTCGGCAACGATCTCTTCCGGTGGCCGCCCAGGCGATCGCGCCAGAACGGACGCTGCAGCAAGCGATTGAGACGCTGGGTCATGGAGCGTGCCCATGGCCAAGTCTACTATGCGCCGAACAGTATATCCACCGCGCATCCCGTGGAGTCCATGCGATCAACGGAGGTCGGCCATGTCTACCTATTGCTTCTTCGACGTGCGTGAAATCACCGACCAGGCCAAGGTCGAGCAGTATCTGGCAGGGGTCTTTGCAACGGTTGAACAGTATGGAGGGCGCTATCTGGTGCTGGGCGGGAAATCCGACCTTGTCGAAGGAGACTGGCAGCCGGTCTATCCGGTCATCGTCGAATTTGCCGACGGCGAGCATGCCCGGCGCTGGTATTCATCGCCCGAATACGAGCCGCTGAAGGCGCTACGCGTCGCCGGAACCCGATCCAACGCAGTGTTCCTTGAAGGTGCAACGCCGGGATTGGAGCAAGCGGCGGCCCAGACCCGCCGGGGCAAGACATCGAAAACTCCGGCTGAAATCTACGACTCACTGTTCGTTCCAGCGCTGTTCCGACAATGGGGGCCTATCGTCGCCGCCGAGGCTCGAATAGGGAGGGGCGACTGCGTCATCGACATTGCCTGCGGTACGGGTGTGCTGGCGCTCGCGGCCCTCGACCGCGTTGGCGCGGAGGGCAAGGTGGTCGGGCTTGATCCCAATCCCGATATGCTTTGCGTTGCCCGCCGCAAAAGCACTCGCATCGATTGGCGAGAAGGGCGCGCCGAGCAGATCCCTTTCCCGGATGAAAGCTTCGACGCCGCGGTCAGCCAGTTCGGCCTGATGTTCTTCGACGATCGAGCAGCCGGACTGCGGGAAATGATGCGCGTGCTTAAGTCCGGCGGCCGGCTCGCCGTCGCGGTCTGCGGACCGCTCGACCAGTCGCCCGGCTATGCCGCAGTGGCGGATATGCTTGAACGGCTGTTTGGAGCCGACGTTGCGAACGCGTTCCGCGCGCCCTTCGTACTCGGCGATGCGGAGTTACTGCGCTCGCTCTGCGCGAAGGCAGGCATAGAGCGTGCCGAGGTGAAGCGGCACCGCGGAACGGTCCGTTTTGCCTCGATCGAGTCGCTGATCTCGACTGAAAGAGCCTGCATCTGGACGTTGGGCGGGCTTTTGGACAACGAGCAGTTCAAGCGGCTCCTGGAGGAGGCCGAGCGGGCACTTATGCCTTACGTGACAGCAGCCGGCGCCGTCGCTTTCGACATGCCGGCGCTCGTCATCACGGCATCCAGGGACTGACGCTGGCGACCAGTCTGCGATCAGGCGCTGCCTGCTTCACCTTCCCGCAAAGTCTATCAAGCGACACGCACGCGGCGCGTCACCTGGCCATTGCTTTCCCAGTATGTGTGTTTCTTGGCAATCACGGGATCGTCCATTGCCGGTTGAACCTGTCCCGTGGTGCTGACCGCGCGCGAGGTCACCGTGTGTTCTCCAGGCGACGGATTTGGCCAATCCAGGGACCAGATCTTCCAGGCGTGTTCGGCCTCCTCGCTGCGGTCGATGGTCGCCGGTGCCCATGGCGCTTGATCGATTTGCACTTCGACCCGATCGATCGGTGCCCCCCAGGCTGCCCCAATGATGCGGTAGTCCGAATCCTTGCGGGTGACCTTCGCGGGCGCGGACTTGATCAGCGCTCGTCCGACTGAGTCCTCGGTCCACACGGTCTCACCATTGCGCTCTTCCTCCCGGATGGTGACATAGTCACGCGCCATCAGAAGGCTCATGAAGCGGGTGTCGCGCACCTCGATGCGCTCCAGCCACTTGACGTTGGCGATGCCGTACCAGCCCGGAGCAATCAGCCGCAGCGGAAAACCATTGGCCGCCGGCAAGGCGGCTCCGTTCATTTCATAGCAGAGCAGATTGTCTGGGTTCGTCGCTTCGGCAAGCGACATGCTGCGCGCGAAGTTCTGCTGCATCTTGACGTCGCGGATGGCGACCTCGCCGGTGTCAGTGCCGAAAAAGACCACCTCGATGCCATCTTCCAGAACGCCGGCTTCCTCGAGGATCGGGGCGAGCGGCGTCCCTGCCCAGCGGGCATTGCCGATGCCGCCGGTGAAAAACGGAAAACCGTGGTTGCCCGAGCATTCTACTGTGAAAACGACCTCCTGGCGCGGCCGCGCCTTGATGTCGGCGAGAGTCAGTTTCAAGGGCTTCTTGACCAGGCCGCCGATCTCCATCGACCACGTCTTCTCGTCGATCGTTGGTCGATTGAAATGCGAGATGCTGAAGAACTTGTCGTTCGGCGTTATCCAGCTATCCAGATCCTCCCAGACAAGCTGCTTCTGGATCCCGACCGGATCGGGATTTTCGGTCGGCTGGTCCAGCCACCGAACAACCTCCTCGCTCGGCCGTGTTGGAAAAGCGTAAGCCCGACGCGAGGTATAGAGAGCAGCAATTGCGGCGAGGGCAGCACTTCCCTGAACAAGAAGTTCTCTGCGTTGAAGATCAGGCATGTTGTTTCCTCCCAGTTGATCCGGAAACAGGCTGCAGGTGCCTTAGGCCGCAGCCTGAACACGGATAGGCGCAATGAACGTTTGCCCCACCCGGAGATTATCCGGACAGGTCAACAATCAGCGGCGCATCTCAAACATGTGAAGCCTTGGACGAAACTCTCGCTTGGGTTTCGCCTTTTTGAGGGTGCGCCTTTGAGAGGGAAGAGTCCAGGTGTATGATGATGGTCTAATATTTCGAGATGAGGGAGGACAGTATGACGTCTTGGGAAATCAAGGGACGCGAACTTGTCAATTGCACCTGCGAATATGGCTGCAACTGTCAATTCAATGCGCTGCCCGACAAGGGCCATTGCCATGCCGTGGCCGGCATCCAGATCGATGAAGGTCATCATGGCGAGACCGTTCTCGACGGCCTGCGCATCGCCGCGATCTTCAAATGGCCCGGGGCGATCCACGAGGGCAACGGCGAAGCCATCGCTTTCGTCGACGAGAAGGCAACCGAGCGGCAGCGTAACGCGCTGCTGCGCATCATGACCGGCCAGGACACCGACCCGTTCGCGACGATGTTCGCCGTCTACGCCTCGACCGTGACAAAAATGAACGAGCCGGTCTTCACCAGGATCGATCTCGACCTCGATGTCGACGGCCGCAGGGGCCGCATCTTCGTCAAGGACTACATCGAAACGGTCGGCGAACCGATCCGCAACAAGGTGACGGGCGCGGACTCGCGCGCCCAGATCGTGTTGCCGAACGGCTTCGAATATGCGGTCGCCGAGATCGGCAGCGCTTCGAGCACAACCAGCGGGCCGGTTCAGGTGACCACCAAGGACAGTTACGGCCAGTTCGCGCGGCTGCATCTCAACAATCACGGGGTGGTGCGGGCCTGACGCGGCGCATGAACGGCGGGTCGCCACTGGAACGGCTGCTCAGACGCGACCGCGTCATCACGATTGCGGGCGTGGTGGCGCTGTGCCTGCTGGCCTGGCTTTACATCGCCGCCGGCGCAGGGATTGGCATGAATGCGTGGGAGATGTCGAGGCTCGCGTTATTCCCCCACCTGCAAACTCCGAACATGACATCCGATATGACCTCTGACATGCCCGGCATGGACATGTCTGGCATGGATATGTCCGGCATGGACATGAGCGCGATGGCGACGGAATCGCGGGTCTGGGGGGCCGCGAACTGGGCGCTGATGATCGCCATGTGGTGGGTCATGATGATCGCCATGATGTCGCCGAGTGCGGCGCCGACCATCCTGCTCTATGCGCGCGTGCATCGCCATGCGCTGGCACAGGGTCAGATCCAGGACAAGCTCGCGCCGACCGGCGTGTTCATGGCAGGCTACCTCCTGGTCTGGCTGGGGTTCTCCGTCGCCGCAACCGCGTTGCATTGGCTGCTCGAACGCGAAGCCTTCGTTTCCGCGACGATGATGAGTTCGCAAAGCCGCTGGCTTTCAGCCATCGTCCTGATCGGCGCGGGGATCTATCAGCTCTCGCCCTTCAAGAACGCCTGCCTGTCGCATTGCCGGGCACCGACGGCGTTCCTTGCCCGCCACTGGCGTCCCCACGCCCTTGGCGCGCTGCGTCTGGGCGCATTGCACCGAGCGTTTTGTGTCGGATGCTGCTGGATGCTGATGGCGCTGTTGTTCGTGGGTGGCATCATGAACCTGGTGTGGATTGCCGCGCTCGCCATTCTGGTGCTGGTTGAAAAGGCGTTTCCTGCCGGCCAGTGGGTTGGCCGGGCAGCTGGCATCGCCCTGATCGCTTGGGGCAGCGCAACGCTTTTGGTCTGATGCCAAGCTGCCTCTGTCGGCATTCAAAGGCGTCGAGGAACTTTGAATCCTCGCATCCGTTACCGAATATCGTGGATGGGAGGCTCCGCCGATGAATGTCAGCGATGAAAGGACTGTATCGCTCTGGGCGGCGACCGAAGTCGTGCCCGATGCGGTGCCGCTCGGGCAAAGCGAACAGGTCGATGTCGTGGTCGTCGGGTCTGGGATTGCCGGACTTTCGGTCGCCTACGAACTGGCCGTCGCCGGGCAAAAGGTGGCTGTCCTCGATCGCGGCCGGATCGGAAGCGGCATGACGGCTCGCACCACTGCGCACCTGTCATCTGTCTGCGACGACTATTTTTCGGAGCTGACCAAATTGCGCGGCGAGGACCTGGCGCGGATTTTTTACCAAAGCCAATCGGCCGCTATCGACCGTATCCAATCCATCCGGGAGACCGAGCGTATCGCTTGCGATTTCCGGCGCCTTGATGGCTTTCTCTTTCCGGCTTCCGGCAGCCAGGAATCCGATATCACGCGCGAACTGGACGCCGCTCTGAAGATCGGTGTCGAGGTCGAGAAGACCAGGGGCGTGCCATTTGCAGGCTTTTCGGATGTGCAGGCCCTTCGATACGCCAATCAGGCGACCTTCCACCCGCTCAAATATCTCCGCGGGCTGGCCGCGGCCATCCGCGCGCACGGCGGCGTGCTTTATGCTGATACTATCGTCGAAAAGGTCGAGGAGACTGATGGCGGCGTGCGTGTAACCACGGTTTCGGGCTTTACCGTGTCTGCCAGATCGGCCGTTGTCGCCACCAACTCGCCGATCAACGATCGGGTCGCGCTTCACACCAAGCAAGCGCCCTATCGAACCTACGCGATGTCGTTCGAGATCGCGCGCGATACCACACCGGATGCGCTGTATTGGGATACTGAAGACCCTTATCACTACGTTCGGCTTCAGCCTGGCGACGGTCGGACCGACTTCCTGATCGTCGGAGGTGAAGACCACAAGACAGGACAGGCCGATGATGCCGGTGACCGTTTCGCGGCCCTGACGGCCTGGACCAAAAGGCTGGTGCCCGATGTCGGCGTGGAAATCAACCGGTGGTCCGGGCAGGTGATGGAGACCGTCGATTATGCGGGGTTCATCGGCCGCAATCCTGGCGACAGCCGCGTCTTTGTGGCGACCGGGGATTCCGGCCAGGGCATTACCCATGGCGTTGTCGCCGGCCTGTTGATTTCAGACCTGATTCTGAAGGAGGAAAGTCCCTGGCGCGAACTCTACGAGCCGTCGCGCAAGACGGCAGGCGCGATCGGCGATTACCTGTCGGAGAATGCGACGGCGATCAAGAGTTTTGCCGAATATATCGCGCCTGGCGAGATCGATTCCGTCGATAAGCTGCGACCGGGAGAAGGTGCCATCGTCCGCGAAGGGCTCAGCAAGATCGCCGCATTTCGCGATGACGACGGCACGCTCTACAAGCGCTCGGCCGCATGCACGCATGTCGGCTGCCACGTCCACTGGAACTCGCTCGAGCGCTGCTGGGACTGCCCCTGCCACGGCTCGCATTTTGCAATCGATGGCACGGCCTTGAACGGACCGGCGGTGGCGCCGCTGGGAAGCGAGTAGGGCAGTCGGCAGTAGGCAGTGGGCAGTGGGCAGTGGTGAGGAAGCCATTCCAGGGGCCATTCCCCTACTCCCCTGTTGCCTACTGCCTTCCCTTACTTACAATTCCTTCTCGGCCAGCTCGCGAAACGCGTCGGGAACCGATCGCGACTGCCCGAGCGCGACCGATGCGTAGCCGACCGCCTCCCAGCCAAAACGGTCGCGGATCTTGTCGATGGCGCGGTCGGCGGTCCAGCGTGCCGCGCCTTTCCTGGTGCCGGGGCGGCGGCGGTCGTCGTCGAGGCCGAGCGGCAGTTCCAGCTGCAGGGCAGGTTGCTTCTCCAGATGCGACACGGCGATCGCCAGCAGCGAGATGGTCTTTTCGTGCGGATGATCGACAAGCACCTTGCGCACCAGCGCCTCGGCAATCTCGGCCAGCATCGCGGTTGCCGAAATCGGCTGGTCGAGCGTGACCGAACGCGTCACCGAGCGCAGATCGGCAAAGCGGACGCGGACCGTCACCGTGCGGCCGGGCCGCGATTTCGCCCGCAGCCTGGTGGCGACCCTGTCGGCCAGATGCAGCAGGGTGGGCATGAAGATTTTTGCCTCGGCCGGCTTCCTGCCGAGCGCCGATTGCGCGCCGGCCGATCGCGCCCGGCGCTGCGTTTCGAGTTTTCGTGGATCGCGGTTCCAGGCCAGCGCGTTGAGCTTTTCGCCCGCCGCCGGCCCGAGCAGGCGCTCCAGCGATTGGGCGTTAAACTTCGCCAGCTCGCCGATGGTGCGCACACCAATGCCGACCAGCCGCTCCCTGGTGACCGGACCGACGCCCCACATCAGTTCGACCGGCAGATCGTGAAGAAACTCCAGCTCGTGGCGCGGATCGACCACCACCAGCCCGTCGGGCTTGGCCACCTGCGAGGCGATCTTGGCCAGGTGCTTGGTGCGCGCCACGCCGACCGAGATCGGTAGCCCGAGCTCCGCCCGCACGCGGCGGCGGATGGTTGTGGCGATCTCGGCAGGCGGGCCGAACAGATGGGTGCAGCCAGCGACGTCGGCAAAGGCCTCGTCGATGGAAATCCGCTCGACCACCGGCGTGAAATCGCCGAGCACTTGAATAGCCGCATTGCCGAGCCGCTGATAATCCTTGAAATGGCCGCCGACGAAAATCAGCCCGGGGCAGAGTTCCCGCGCGCGCCGCCCCGGCATGCCGCCGCGCACGCCAAAAGCCCTGGCCTCGTAGGACGCGGCCAAGACGACGCCGCCGCCGACGGCGATCGGCTTGCCGCGCAGGTCGGGGTCTAGCAACTGTTCGACCGAGGCATAGAAAGCGTCCAGATCAGCGTGGAGGATGTTGGCTTCCATCCGGCCCGTTCGCCCGCGGCGGTTCGAACGCCGCATTGTCTTGAGGGTGGGGTTTTTGTGGAACATAAAGAGAACAAATGGGGCGGATTGTCAAGGAGCGTGGAGGGCAGGTGGAGGGCAATCGCTTCAGGTCTGCGCTGCCCCTCATCGCCCTGCCGGGCACTTCTCCCCGTATAGGGGACGGGGAGAAGGACGCCGTCGCAAAGGATTTCGCCAATCTCCGGCGTTGCAGAAGTGGAGCCGACGCTGCGGCCAGCCCTTCGCCCGTCACTATATACGGGGAGAAGGTGCCGACAGCGGGGAAGCGCCGACGTACCTCAACCTCCAGCTTACGCCGCCTGCCGTGCCCAGAGGCGGTGGCCGTAGCGGCGGAAGAAGCGCGCCAGCAGAAGCTGCTGCCTGGCGCGGGCGAGATCGGCGCCGCGCCTTTCCTGGCGCCAGCGCGGCATATTGCGATAACAGGCAATGAAGCGGGCGGCGTCCTCGAGCGCCTCCTCGGCCGACTGCGCCGGGCGGATCGCCGCCAGGAACAAGGCCTCGCCGAGCTTCAGCCGGTCGACCAGCGCCTTGCGCTGGCCATGGCCGAGGCGCGCCCGGCCTATGCCGTCGCGGCGGATAGCGGCGAAGGCGGCGAGCATCGCCGGGCTGTCGCCGGTATAGCCGCAATCGCGGGCGAACTGGGCGGAGAGGGCGTCCATCTTCGTCTCCTTGGCTGGCGGCGGCGCGACGGAGACCCGGTCCCGTCGCCCATTCATCTGGGATATCGCATGTAAGCATAACTCAAAAAATGGCACAAGTTAAACTTTTGCATGGGTTGAGTGGAACCGACTCGACTCTTCGGGAAAAACCCCTAATGTTGTGAACAAAACAGGAACTGAGGCATCAGGGACGATGGCATTGCCGGGCAAGGAAGCAACGATCGCCGAGGTCGTCTCGATCGCGGTCGAGTGTATCGATTGCGGTCGAAACAGATGGTGGAAGCCGGCCGAGCTGAGGCGATTCGGGGTGACCGCGCAGACGCCGCTGGCGGCGCTGTCGGGGCGGCTTCGCTGCTCGGCCTGTCGCGCCGATGGCCTGCCGGGCGCGGCGGTCTCGATCCAGGCGGCGTTCATCGACGAGCGGCAGCAGCGCCGCGCCGAGGCGCGGATGCTTGGCGAGCGCGAGGTTCCGCTGGAGAGATCCAGGCGGGCTTGATGGCGGCGATTCTTGACCGGCAGGGTTATCGCATGGGAAGCTGAGGCTTTCGCTCTACGATGTACCCCCACCCCTAGCCCCTCCCCACAAGGGGGAGGGAGACTTCCGTTGGTGCTGACCTCGGCAGATTGCCTGACTCGGTGCTAGGGAAGTAAAGGCGCGCGGCAGCGTTCCCTCCCCCTTGTGGGGAGGGTTAGGGTGGGGGTCCTCTTCGCAAGAATCCCTATTGCCCCTGCCGGCGATGCCGTTGCGGGGAGAAGGAGCGCTCCGCCGCCGCCGCCCTAGTAACCCAGCAGTTCCTTGAGCGGGATGACCCGCCAGACGTGTTTTATCGCGTAGCGGTTGAAGGTCAGCGACTTCGGCGGATTGTACTGCTCGACGACCAACTCGGCGGCGGTCCGCTTGACCAGCTTTTTGATGAAGGCCTTGCCGTTGCGCTCGTTTTCCTCGGGAAACATCTCGATCACCACGTGGTCGCCGGGCACAGCGTCGCGGCCGCCGCAATAGAGCATCTCGCCGGGCTCGTAGCGCGGCACCATCGAGTCGGAGAGCACGTGCAGCGCGAACACCTTGCGCAGATGGGCGATGCCGGGCGGGCGCTGGACATAGCCGGCGACCTCGCCGTTGAAGGTGAAGTCGCCGTCGTCGCCGCCGACCGCGGCACCCAGAAGCTCGATGTCCATCGGGCCGGCGGGCAGGGGGGCGGCGTCGGTGACGATCTCGGCGTCGGCGACATTGTCGGCGTCGTCAAGGAAGACGACCTCGCCCTTGCCGAGCGCCACCGGGTCGACGCGCAGGAAGGCGGCGGTCTTCAAAAGGTTCTCGGTTTTCGGCAGGTTGCGGCCGGTTTCCCAATTGCCGACAGCGGCGACGTCGGTGTCGTTGTGCTCGGCAATATGGCGCATCACCAGGCCGCGCTGCTTGCGCGCCTTGCGGATCGCCGCCCCGACCTTGATCGACAATGAGGTTTTCGCCATGGCGCCATCTGAAACATAAGAATCGGTTTCGTCCATGAAAGAATGGCTTGCATAATTTTTTGAGTTATGCTTATATATAGCCATGCACAAGCCACGCTCCATCTCGCTTTTCCATCCGTCCCGGCTGTCCTCCTCCCCGGCCGGGACGAAGCCCGAGGGTCGCGCCTCGGATCCGGTCGCCCTGCCGTCAGCGGCGGCGACCGGAACGGCC
This sequence comes from Mesorhizobium sp. WSM4814, assembly GCF_055811595.1. Taxonomy (NCBI): domain Bacteria; kingdom Pseudomonadati; phylum Pseudomonadota; class Alphaproteobacteria; order Hyphomicrobiales; family Phyllobacteriaceae; genus Mesorhizobium; species Mesorhizobium sp. WSM4814. The sequence goes on along the minus strand of NZ_JBVVQT010000019.1, from coordinate 63,954 downwards.
GGAGCCGTCCCCTCACGGCTCCGGCCCCGAATTTCGGCGCGTGCAATGCGGGCCTTTCGTGCATCCGCACCGAGGCGGCACGGTCATCGTCTTCGACCGGCGCACGGGCAGGGCGGTTTCCCCTGGGAGAGGTAATCGGCGACGCCGCGCCGCCCCTCACCGCCTGCCGGCATCCTCTCCCCGTGAACGGGGAGAGGCGGCAGCTTCGGCATCTACGCAACCCTTTCGATCTCGATGGAAGAACATCATGCTCGCCTATACCGACACAAAATTGCAAAGCATCGCCCGCACGCCGGCCAGGCTGGCGCCGCCGGTCTGGCTGCCGCAGCGCCCGTTGGTGCGCGAGATCCAAGGGCCCGACGGCGAGGCCCTCAAGCTGCCGTCGCCGCGCCCCGCTGCCGCCGTCGGGCGCCAGCCGCATGTCGCGGCCATGCGCTTCATCGACTGCCTGTTCAACCGCTGCCGCGCACCGCTCGACCTGACGCTCGAGCAAAATCCCGAAAACGACGCGCCCGGCAGCCGGCCGGCACTGGCGATGCTGTGCTGCGGCCTGCACACGCGGCCGCTGAAAAGCTACTGCGCCTATCACGCGGCGCGGTTCTGCGACCATCGCCGTACGGCTCTCGCGGACGCAGCGTGAGCGGCATCGGTCGAGAGTCTTCTCGCCAAGCACGGCGGCCCGGTTCCTCGCCCCCGCTGCGCGGAGGAGCCCAGGTTCTGCGAAGACAGCAATGAAACGAGGAGCCACAGATGAGCAAGAAGACCGCCCAAAAGGCCAAACCGCCCAAATTACCCACTGATGAGGCCGAGCAGGTGCGTATCCGCAAGCAGGTCGGCCATGATTTCGCGCTGAAGGACGATGCCTTCGGCCGCAAGCGGCTGGCGACCGGCACGCTGGAGGCGAGGCGCGTCTATGAGGTGTCCAATAGCGGCCACACCGCGACCGGCGGCATTGTGCGCGTGCGCAACGTCGACCCGCTGACCGGCATCACCTCGCTGTCGCGCCAGCAGCGCGAGGCGGGCATGCGCTACCGCGAGGATTTTCGCGTCTCGGCACAGGACGGGGTCAAGCCGATGGCGCTGACCGAGCGCGTCGACGGCGGACGCATCGGCGGCGGCGTTGCCGACCGTATCCTGTCCGCCGGGTGCGCCTATGCCGACGCCACCAGGGCGCTTGCGCATTGGGAGGTGTCGGTCGTGGTGCAAAAAGTCTGCTGCGCCGGCGAAACGGTGAAGAGCCTCGCCGAACAGACCGGCGAGCCGCGGGATGTGCTGTCGAAACTGCTCAAAATCGGGCTGGACTTGCTGGCGGTGCATTACGGCATGATGCTGATGCGGCGGCCGCGGTGAAGGGGCAAACGGGGCGTTTGGCAATGCGTTTTGGCCAGCGTCCTCCAATTGAAGGGCGCGGGTTTCCCGACGGACTGTTACGCTGCGCCATTGCTGGTAGATCACAATGCCAAAGATGCCGCAAAACGCTCATTTCGCAGATACGGCGCCGACGTCTTCGGCGCTGACCGCGTATGATGAGCACTGCATGCTGACTTACATCCGGCTGCTCGATGCTTCGGCGGACGGGGCCGATTGGCGCGAGGTCGCCCGCAGCGTCCTGCATATTGATCCGGTGCAGGAGCCGGAACGGGCATTCCGGGCTTGGGCGACGCATCTGGCGCGTGCCCGCTGGATGGCCGGCAAAGAGACGATCGGCACGACAGACGGCATGGAATGACGGTGGAGATTTTTCGTGGAACTGCCGTCACGGTCTGCCCGTTTAGATAGGAAACCAACTGGGAAGCGCCCGATGAACCCTTGGCAAATCAACACGTTGGAGGCCTGCTGCCTGCTTGCCGTCCCGCTGTCGATGATCCTTACGGTTCTGGTGGCGGGTTTTATCCTTGGCTGAGTCTGCACCGTTTCAGTAAAGGAGACGGCACGCATCGCGCACCGGCGCGAGTTGCGCCTTGGCATTCATCGCGCGCGACACCTTCAGCGACGACAAAAATGATCCTGCCTCTCAGTCCTTGGCGCGCTCCACATAGGCGCCATCAGCCGTCATCACCACCACGCGGGTGCCGGCGGTGATGTGCGGCGGCACCAGCGTGCGCACGCCGTTGGACAGCGTCGCCGGCTTGTAGGACGAGGATGCCGTCTGGCCCTTGGTGACCGGCTCGGTGTCGACCACCTCGAAGGTGGCGCGTTGCGGCAGCACCAGCGAGATGGCGATGCCGTTGTACTGCGAAATCTGCACCGCCATGCCTTCCTTGAGATAGGGCGCCATCTCGCCGACCACGCTTTCCGGCACCGCGACCTGGTCATAGCTTTCCGGATTCATGAAATGATAGCCTTCGGCGTCGTGGTAGAGGAAGGTATGCTCGCGCTCCTCGACATAGGCGCGCTCGACCTGCTCGGTGGTGCGGTAGCGCTCCGAGACTTTCACCCCGTCGGAGATGCGGCGCATATCGAGCTGGGTCACCGGCGTGCCCTTGCCCGGATGGATGTTTTCGGCAAAGAGGATCACATAGAGCTTGCCGTCCTTTTCGACGACATTGCCTTTGCGTAGGGAACTGGCGATGACCTTCACGGGCTTTATTCCTAACAGCGTTGATTGGCCTGGGAGCGCCGAATGGCGCAAATCGGCTGCGGGAGCCGTTCGGTGCGGCCTAGCGCATCTTGGCGGCAATCGCCAGTCCCCGATGCAAATCCTGTCGCCATGACCGCCGCCTCGCCCTGGTGGACGCCTGATGTTCACGCCGACCGGCGGCCGCGGTTGATCCTGCGCAACGCCATCACCGCGGCCGTGCACGACTGGTTTGCCCGCCGCGACTTCGTCGAAGTCGAGACGGCGGCACTGCAGGTCTCGCCCGGCAACGAGGCGCACCTGTCGGCCTTCGCCACCGAGGCGATCGGCCCGGATGGGCAGCGCCTGCCGCTCTATTTGCACACCTCGCCGGAATTCGCCTGCAAGAAGCTGCTCGCCGCCGGCGAGAAACGCATCTTCAGCCTGAGTGCCGTCTATCGCAACCGCGAGCGCGGTCCATTGCACCACCCGTCCTTCACCATGCTCGAATGGTACCGGGCCGATGAGACCTATGAGAGCCTGATGCGCGATTGCGCCGGGCTTGTCGCGCTGGCCGCCGAACGCGCCGGCACGAAACGCTTCGCCTTTCGCGGCCGCGAGGCCGATCCGTTCGCCGAGCCGGAACGGTTGAGCGTCGCCGAGGCTTTTATCCGCTATGCCGGTATCGATCTGTTGGTCACGGTCGCCGCCGACGGCAGCATCGATCGCGAGGCGCTGCATGCGGCTCTGGTCCAGGCGGGCTTGCGCACCGCGCCCGACGACAATTGGGCCGATCTGTTCAGTCGGGTGATGGTGGAAAAGATCGAGCCGGGGCTGGGGCAGGGGCGCGCCACCATTCTTTACGGCTATCCGATCTCGGAGGCCGCCCTTGCCCGGCCGAGCGCCGATGACCCGAGGACCGCCGAGCGCTTCGAGCTCTATTGCTGCGGCGTCGAGCTGGCCAATGCGTTCGGCGAGCTGACCGACGCCGACGAGCAGCGCCGGCGCTTCATCCTCGAAATGGACGAGAAGCAGCGCATCTACGGCGAACGCTATCCGATCGACGAGGATTTCCTCGCCGCACTGGCCATCATGCCGCAGGCAAGCGGCGCCGCACTCGGCTTCGACCGGCTGGTGATGCTGGCGACGGGGGCGGGCAGGGTCGAGGATGTGATGTGGACGCCGGTGGCGGAGTGAGGCGAGGCCTGCACTCTACGGCGCCCCCCTCTGTCCTGCCGGGCATCTCCCCCTCAAGTGGGGAGATTGGCAGCTTCAACGCCCGGCTCACTCCTGAGACGGTGGAGATTAGCGAAAGCGGCGGTGACGGCCGATCTCCCCCCTTGAGGGGGAGATGCCCGGCAGGGCAGAGGGGGTGCTTCGCTCAGGCGTCACAATACTACCGCCCCATCAGCAAATCGACGATCAGCTGCTGCAGATTGCCGCGCGGGGCGAATTCTACCCGGTCGAAATCGCGGCTTGCCTTCTGCCGAGCCTGGGAGAGTTCGGCGAGCCGCCTGGTCATTTCGGTCCTGATCTTTTTGCAGCCGGGATCGTCGGGGACGGACAGGCCGACGGTCGCCGCCTCGATCTTGCGCGCCATGTCCGTATACATCTCGCCATGCACCTTTTCATGGGCGGCAAGGCCAGCAGCAAAAACCTCCCAGCTTTTTTGAACGGCGTCCGGTAGCGACCCGGATGGCTTGGGCAAGATGTAGGTGATGATGAGCTTCGGCCGTGCCGACATCAGCACGCAGGCATCGCCTTGCGGCTGGTAGTTTCTGACCCAGGTCAGCTTGTAATCGGTGTATGCCATGACGCGGCGCTTGCTTTTGCCGATGGTTGGCCCCTGCTCGCCCATCGAGGCATGGAGTTCCGGCCCGGTCTGCCCTGAAATGGCGTAGGTTTCGACCTTCTCGACCGGCTTCCACTGCGACTTCGACTGCGCCCCCATCTGCGCCTGCCCCGGCGATGCCAGCAAACAGGCCAGGAGCAGATACTTCAGAACGGCTGTTTTCATGCGAATCCTCCGGGGCGATGCCTTTGGTGTGAAATCATCAACGCATGGCCGGAATGCGGTCAAGGCGCCCTTGCCAAACTCGCCTATCGCATTTCGCGTCGAAAGAACCAATCAACGGCGATGTGCCGCAAACTCAATCCGCTTGGCGGGTTCGTTTTGAAATCTTCTTTCTCACTAAACTCTATAAACTTAGTAGAGTTAGTGCACACAAGCGTTTTGCGAGGAGCCAAAATGTCGAAAAATCTGGTGGTGGGGCTGTCGGGCAACCTGACCCGTCCGTCGAAGACCAAGGCGTTCATCAGCCACATCGTTGCGGAGGTGGCGAGCAGCACCGGTGCAGCCTCAACCGTTTTCGACATCGAGGATCTCGGTCGGTCCTTTCCGCTGGCAAGGCGCATTGGCGATCTGGATCCATCGGCCAGGAACATCGTCGAGCGATTGCTGGGCGCCGACGTCCTGGTGGTTGGCTCGCCGACTTTCAAAGGCAGCTACACCGGGCTTTTCAAGCATTTCTTCGACCTGCTCGACCCGTCATCCCTGCGGGGAAAGCCGGTCATCCTTGCTGCAACCGGCGGCGGCGATCGTCATTCGCTGGTGGTCGAACATCAGCTGCGGCCGCTGTTCGGCTTCTTCGAGGCGCTGACCCTGCCGACCGCGATCTACGCCTCCGACAAGGACTTCGCCAACGGCGTGCTGGTGTCCGAAGCCATCCATGCGCGCGCCAGGCAAGCGGTCGCCGAAGCATGCCGGGCGGTGCCACGCAGCGTCGGTCTTGCCGCCTGAACACGCCACCAGCCCAGTGTCCTCAATCCGCTTCCCGCACAGCTCAGAAGGAGCCCGCAATGACCAGACCCAGCAAGTCGAGGCAGATCAAGCTTGGTGCTTTCCTGCCCGGTGGCGGACAGCATATCGCAGCCTGGCGCCATCCTGACGCGCCGGCCGACGGCGCGACGAATTTCGAGTTCCACAGGCAGCTCGCGCTGACCGCCGAGCGCGGCCTGTTCGACGCCTATTTCCTCGCCGACAATCTGACCGTCGGCCTCGGCGCCCGCGAAGGCGGCAATGCCAAGATCGCCGGGTTCGAGCCGGTGACGCTGTTTGCCGCATTGGCGCCGCTCACCACGCATCTGGGCTTCATCGCCACCGCCTCCACCACCTATGAGGAGCCCTATACGCTCGCCCGCAAGTTCGCCTCGCTCGACCTGCTGTCGAACGGCCGGGCCGGCTGGAATGTGGTGACCTCGGCGGGTGACGAGACCGCGCGCAATTTCAATCGCGAGGCGCAGCCTGCCCACGCCGAGCGTTATGCCCGCGCGCATGAACATGTCGAGACGGTCAAGGCGCTGTGGGACAGCTGGGAAGACGATGCCTTCATCCGCGACAAGAAGTCGGGGCGCTTCTACGACAAGGACAAGCTTCACGACATCGACCACAAGGGCCGGCATTTCAGCGTCAAAGGTCCGCTCAATGTGCCGCGCCCGGTTCAGGGCCACCCGGTGGTGGTGCAGGCCGGGCAGTCGGAGGACGGGCGCAAGCTCGCCGCCCAGTCGGCTGAGGTCATCTTCACCGCCCATCAGAACCTGGCCTCGGCGCAAGAATTCTACCGCGATATCAAGGCGCGCGTGGCGGCAGTCGGCCGCGATACCGGGCAGGTGCTGATCATGCCGGGCGTAGCCCCCTTCGTCGGCCGCACCGAAGAGGAAGCCCGCGCCAAGTACCAGCAGCTGAACGAGCTGATCCTGCCCGAGGATGGCGTGGCCCTGCTCAATGGGCTGGCCGGCCAGACGCTCGACATCCGGGGTTACCCGCTCGACGGACCGTTGCCGCCGAGCCGGGAAACCGAAGGCATGAAGAGCCGCCAGGCGCTGATCCGCCAGATTGCCGACGAGCACAACTTCACCATCCGCCAGCTCTACCAGTGGGTGGCGACGGCCCGCGGCCACTACACCGTGATCGGCAGCGCGGCGCAGGTTGCCGATCAGCTGGAGGAATGGTTCGGCAACGACGCCGCCGACGGCTTCAACATCCTGCCGCCGTGGCTGCCCGGCGGGCTCGACGATTTCGTCGACCTGGTGATCCCCGAGCTGCAGCGTCGCGGCCTGTTCCGCACCGCCTACGAGGGCAGGACGCTGCGCGAGAATCTCGGCCTCAGGCGGCCGGAAAACCCCTGGACCGCCGCCCGCTCCAAGGTGCTGGCTGCCGAATAGAGTCTCTTGAAGCAAAGGGTAAGACGATGAGTTTGCAACACATCGAGCAGCGGGTGACGATCGATGCACATGGCGGCAGAACTGGCCTTGGCGCCGATTTCCCGCGCCTGGCCAACCGCACTGTCATCCGCTTCCTGTCCCGCTACGGCATCCTGATCGCCTTCCTCGCGATCTGGCAGGTGTCGAGCAGCGCGGGATGGGTCAACGCCGCGGTGCTGCCGCCGGTCGACACGATCGTCTCCGCACTGTGGAATGGTCTGGCCGGCGGCACCTTGCTTGGCGATATCGCCATCAGCCTGCAGCGCGCCGGCCTCGCCTTCGCGGCGGCGGTGGCGGTTGCCATCCCGCTTGGTCTGTTCATGGGCCAGGTGCGCGCCGTCGAAACCGCGCTCGACCCGATCCTGCAGGTTTTCCGGCAGACCTCGGCGCTGGCGCTCTATCCGGTGTTCATCCTGCTGCTCGGGCTGGGGGAGGCATCAAAGGTCTTCGTCATCTTCTGGGCGACGCTGTTTCCGCTGCTGCTCAACACCATCAGCGGCGTCAAGCAAGTCGATCCGAAACTGCTCGAGATGGCTCGGGTCTACGGCGCCACGCGGCTCACCGCGTTTCGCCGGGTCGTGCTTCCGGGGGCCGTCCCTTCGATCTTCGTCGGCTTGAGGCTGAGTGCGACCACGGCGCTCTTGCTGCTGATCGCATCCGAAATGATCGGCGCCAACAAGGGCATCGGCTTCCAGGTGATGAACGCGCAGTACAACTTCCAGATCCCGCTGATGTTTGCAGCGATCGTCATCCTTGCCGGCCTCGGCTTGATCGCCAACCAGGCGCTGGTCGGCCTGCAGCGGCGGCTCTGCCGCTGGAGCAATCCCATCGACTGAACAGCTTTCAACCATCCTCACCAACAGGCCCCATCCTCCAACACGAAAGTCCGGACCATGCCAATCACTCGCCGTTCCCTGCTTGCGGGCGCTCCCTTTGCCGCCGGTATCATCGCCACCGGCCTGCCTCGCTTCGCCGTTGCGCAAGCCGCGCCGGTCACGTTGCGCTACCTCGCCAGCCGTGGCAGCATCTCGCCGCATGAGCTGGCGGACGCGCTCGGCTATTTCAAGGACGTCGGCGTCAAGGTTGAGAATGTCGGCTACTCCAGCGGCGGCCCGGAATCGCTGTTCGCGCTCGCCTCCGGCAGCGTCGATCTCGGCTCGGCCGCAACCGCTGCGGTGATCAATTCGATCTCCGGCGGCAACGACTTCGTCGCTGCCTATCCAAGCAACGGCATCAACGGCCAAGTGCGCAGCGTCTTCTACGTGCTGGAAGACAGTCCGATCAAATCGATTGCCGACATCGCCGGCAAGACCATTGCGGTCAACACGCTCGGCGCCCATCTCGACTATACCGTGCGCGAGGCGCTGCACGGCGTCGGCCTGCCGCCTGATGCCGCCAACCTCGTCGTCGTGCCCGGGCCGCAGCTTGAACAGACCTTGCGGTCACGCCAGGTCGATATCGCGGCACTGGGCTACTGGCAGGCGACGTTTGCCGGCGCGCTGGTCGACAAGGGCGGTGTGCGCGGCGTGTTCAACGACACCGACGTGCTGGGCGAACTGGCCGGCGGCTTCATTGTCCTGCGGCGCGACTTCATCGCGGCGCATCCGGACGGCGCCCGCAATTTCGTCGAACAGTCGGCCCGCGCCGCCGACTGGTCGCGCCAGAACCCGAACGAGGCGCGCAAGGTGCTTGCGGAGATTTTCGATAAACGCGGCGAAAATGGCGAGCTGGCGCGCTACTGGACCGGCTTCGGCCTGCGCGAAGGGGCGAAGGCCGACGACCGCGACATAGACTTCTGGGTCGGCGTGCTCGAGCGCGACGGCCGGCTGCCCAAGGGCAGGCTGAAAGCCGCGGATATTCTTTACGGGCGCGGCGAAACGAAAACCAATTGATCGGGAGACGGCCATGGCCAGCACAAGCGGCGGCGAGGTCACGATACGCGACCTCTCCAAATCCTTTACCCTCGGCGGGCGCCCGCTTGCCGTGCTGAGGGCGCTCAACCTCGATATCCGTTCCGGCGAATGTCTCGTCATCGTCGGCGCCAGCGGATCGGGCAAGACCACGCTGCTGCGCATCCTTGCCGGTCTTGAGGCCGCCGACAGCGGCGGTGTCGCGATAGACGGCAGGCCGGTCCATGGCGTCGGCGCCGAACGCGCGGTCATCTTCCAGGAACCGCGCCTGCTGCCCTGGCTGACGGTGCTCGGCAACGTCGCCTTTGGCCTCGAAGTGCGGGGCGTGCCCAAGGCGGAGGCCGAGGACAAGGCCCGCTTCTATACCGCGCTCGTCGGCCTGGCCGAATTCAGCGATGCCTATCCCAGGCAGCTTTCGGGCGGCATGGCACAGCGCGTCGGCATTGCCCGGGCCTTGACCGTGCAACCTGAAATCCTGCTGCTCGACGAGCCGCTAGGCGCGCTCGACGCCATGACCAAGATCGGCATGCAGGAGGAACTGGCGCGCATCTGGAGCGAGGAGAACGTCACCATGGTCATGGTCACCCATGATCTGGAAGAAGCGATATATCTTGCTGACAGGGTGCTGATCCTGCCCAGGGAGAAGGGCGGCACAGCGCGGCTGGTCGAGGTTGAACTGCCGCGCCCCCGCGATCGCAGCGAGAGCCGGTTCGTGCGCTACCGCGAAGAACTGCTGCGCGAGTTTGGCTTGCACTGAGACTGCGGGCACTGAGACTGGGGGCACTGAGACTGGGGGCACCGAGACGCTGGTGAAAGGCGCGTCTTGCGCGCCTTACTTCCCGGCCGCCCCGGTCGAGAAAAGCGCGCGCTCGACCGTCGGCTCCAGCGTTTGCGCAAAGGGCGTCGCCATGTGGTGGCGGTCGCGATAGGCCAGCTTGCCGTCGATGAAGACATGGCAGGTCTTGGCGTCGCAGAACCGGTCGGTCATGTCGATGTAGGTCGCGTTGGGGACGGCGCGCACGATGTCACGCTCCACCGCGGCCATGGCGTCGTTGGCGGCGTCGGTTCGCGGCGCGTCACATACCGATGGCGTCTGTCCACGCCACAGCGCGCGGGCCACGCAGGTGTCGACAAACAGGGTGTTGAACGGCACATCGCGGATGAAGGCGACTTTCAGCCCGGCCTGGCTGAACGCCTCCAGCGTTGCGCGCAGGCCGCCCTGCCAGTCCTGATCGAGGCTTTCGGATTGCCGGGCGTCGGGCGACAGTTTGCGCGAACTGGTCAGCGAGATCTCCGAGATCACCACCAGGCTCGGGCGCAGGGCGATGATCTCCTTGATCGATTGCTCGCGCCATTGATCGCACTCGGTGTAGTCGCGCTTCAGCTTCGAGCTCCAGACCGTCAGCCGCGACGCCCGGCAGGCGGCTTTGAGCCAGGTGACGACCTTGTAGTCGTTTCTCTTCGCCGCCTCGATCAGCGGCGTCGACCAGTGATCGGCATGCGAATCGCCGAACAGCGCGATCGAGCGCTCGGCATTCTTGGCGCCGAACTCGCAGGCCTTCGGCGTCACGGTCTCGTAGTCGACAACGCAGCCTACCTTGGCGCGCGCGGTGGAGGGCTGCGCGGCAGTTTCGGCAATGATGCGTTGCGAGGGGTCGAGGCCGTCCACGGCAAGGCGCGCATTGGCGTAAGTCGCCACGACGCCGGCGCCGGTCAGCATTGCGGCGGGGATTAGTGCGCGCGCCGCGTTCGCCATCAGCCAGCCATTGCGACGGATCGGGTTTTCGATGAAATTATAGGTGAAGAGCGACAGCGCCAGCGTCAATGCCGCGCAGGCAAGCCGCCCGGGCCAGGACAGGTCGGGCACCATCATCGTCGCATAGACGATGACCGGCCAGTGCCAGAGATAGAGCGAGTAGGAAAGTTTCCCCACCCATTGCAGGGGCGGCAGCGCCAGCATGGCGCTCGGCCCTCTTTGGACATTGCCGGAGCCGCTGAGCAAAAGCAGCACGGTGCCGGCCACCGGCACCACCGCCGCGAAGCCGGGGAAGGGGGTGTCCTGCTCGCTGAAGGTCAGATAGGCACCGGCGATCAGCGCCAGGCCAAGCCATGCCAGTGCTGCGCCCAGTTGCGGGCGCTCTCGCCAGAATTTTGCCGGCGCCATCGTCGCCAGGCCGCCGGCGGCGAACTCCCAGGCCCTGAGCGGCGAGAAATAGAAGGCCCAGGGCTGCGCCACGGTGGTGAGCCAGGCGCAGACGGCGAACGACACCGCGCCGGTGAGGCCGATCACCAGGATCGCCGTGCGCTTGCCCGGGCGCAGCCATGCCGCCAGCAGAAGCAGCCCCGGCCATACGAAATAGAACTGCTCCTCGACCGAGAGCGACCAGAAGTGGATGAAGGGGTTGTTCGCCGCGTCGGGGGCGAAATAGTCGAACGACCAGCGTATCAGCCAGAAATTGATCGCATAGGCCGAGGCGAACATGGCGCCTTTCGAATAGAGCGACTGTTCGTCCGGCGACAGGATGAAGTAGCCGGCGACCAGCGTGGCGAAGATGACGAACAGCGAGGCCGGCAGCAGGCGCCGGGCGCGCCTAGCATAGAACCGCCACAGGTCCAGCCTGCCGTCCTCGGCGATTTCCCGCAGCAACTGGCCGGTGATCAGGTAGCCGGAGATGACGAAGAAGATGTCGACGCCAGTGAAGCCGCCGGGCAGGTCCGACAGACCAAAATGGAACGCGACGACGCCGGACACCGCTAACGCACGCAGCCCTTCGATATCAGGCCGAAACGATGCTGACACGGCAAAACCTCGCGAAGTCGTTGAAAAGCCACCCGTGCGAAGACTCGACGCAATGCATTGATATTGCAATGCAACAAATCTAACGCAGTGCAACATAAGTGGAAGTTTGCCGGGTGCAGCGCGGCATGCTCGTCGGCGTGTCCTAAGCGAACGCCGCGCCAGCGCTGCCATCCGCATCCGCGGCGGCGGATTTTGGGCGGCGGGATTTTGGCGCACAAAAAGACAATTTGGCCGGGATACGGCGGGCGGGAGGCGTGCGAATTTGACTGGCGCCCGCTCCATCTGTTCGCTCTCGCCGCATTTCTGCAACGTGAAGCGATTCCGCCTGGCTGCAAAAATACTCTAGCGAGCCCGGTCTCAGGCTTTAGAAGGAGCCCGCCGCTCGCGCGCCAGACTCCTTCTCAGGCTTTAGAAGGAGCCCGCCGCTCGCGCGCCAGACTCCTCCCCTTAGAGCGCCTCGCGTTCGAAAGGAAATCGACGCGCTTCAGGTCTTTGTTTCTGTGCATGTCGCCCGAGAGCATGCTTTTGGGCGACATGCATCAGTCGTCACCGATCACGCATGCGCTGGCGGATGATGACGGGAGTCCCAGACTGCCCAGGCCGATGCCGCAACCACCAGCACGCCGAGGACAACGTGGGTCGCCATTGCGTTGGCGTTTGCCACGAAGCCGAGCAGCCAGGGCGAAGCGATCAGCCAGAGCCCGACGACAAGATTCACCCACTCTTCCCATTCGGCGAATACTGAAAGCGCGGCGAGCGCCAGGGCGCCGAGCAAGACTGCGGCAATCCAGGCGTTCCAGGCAGCAGCGGTTTCAGCAGCGAAGCCGATAACCCAGGGTGAGATGAACAGGCATGCCGCAAGGATCAGGTTGATCCAATCCTGGGCCTTCTTTCCTTCCATCAGATCGTTTGCCATGACAACCTCCACAGATGAAGCTTGACCAAAGCACTACGTCGCGTGCAACGCACGCTTAGTCATTGATATATCGCACTTTCGCGCGCTTTCAAGGAGTGGCTCCGGGGCGGCCGGTTAGGCACTGAGTGCCGGGCGCGATCACGCCTTCTTCAGGAACTCGGTCTTAAGCACCAGGCCCTTGACTTGCTTGGTGCTGCACTCGATCTCGCCGGGATTGCCGGTGAGGCCGATGTTCTTCACCAGCGTACCGCGCTTGATCGTCTCTGACGTGCCCTTGACCTTCAAATCCTTGATCAGGGTGACGGAATCGCCCTCGCTCAACTGGGCGCCGTTGCTGTCTCTTACGATCGTGTCTGTCATATCAAGGTCTTTCATCGAAGCCGGACAAACGGACTATCCGGCGGATGGCGGCAAGGTCAAGCGTGGTGGCAACTGTGCCATCGCTGGCGCGTGAAGCGGGCAGGGCACCCTTGTTGCTCATGTCAGGTGGCCGCATCGCCCGTCGAAGTCGGCGATGCCTCGTGGTTGAAGCCGATTTCAAGGGAATGTGGAGGATCACAGCCTGGCGCGCCGCCGGCCAAGCCTGTCGATCAAGTGGCCTGTCGAACAAATGACTTGTCGAACAGGTGACCTGTCGAAATGCGGACCCGTCGATCGCGGACACCGCAAGCAGCGTACGGCCGGTTAAAGATTGAGCCCCACAACGGATGGAGGGACTCTAGAAATTGAAATAGATCGCCGGCGGATACAGACTGGATCCATTGTTGTCGGCTGGCGCGGCCGTCGCATCAGACGACGTGATCCCGCTGGTGGACTTGTTGTCGAGCGGCGGCCGGTTTTTCTCGGCTGAGGACGCTTTGGCATCGGTGGCAACGGCTTTCGTCTTGGCCTCCACGGCTTGCGAAAGTGCGAGCACCGCGAGAAGAGCAGACAGGGCAAGTTTCATGACGAGGTCCCTCCATGGTTAACGTAAGGTTAACCGCGGCCGCCGGCCCGAACACGGCCGCTGTGTGGAAGGACGTGGAATTCTCCGGAATTTCTGGAATATTAGCTTGTGGAAAGTACAATGTGAGCAGGTGCCGGCACGTGTAGGCTTGCAGCCGCATCAGGCCGAAGCTTGGAGCGGCCGCGACAGAACCCAGACATCCAGTTGCGCTTGGCCGCTCAATGTCGCGGCCAACGCCGGTGTTAAGATCAATCCCTGAAGCCGTTCGAGTCGAGCAGGGCGACCTGCTTGCCGTCGATGAAAAAGCGTATCACGTGCGCGCCGCCGTCGACTTCGATGCGCGTCGGATCGATGTCCGGCGCCGTAGGAGCCGCCTTGCCATATGTCGCTGCCGCGCGCGAGCCGGCAGCGGCACGCGACGGTCCATCCGGCCCGAAGGTCAGCAGCAGCAGTGCAGCGGATCCAGCCGCAACCGCGGTGAAAGGGATTTTGGGGGAGGCAATCCAGGACATCGAATTATTCCTTCCTTGTTGAGGCGGCATCTACGCTGGTTTGTGCCGGTGCCGAGAGCTCGGCTTCGCCGTCGTTCAAATGACTGAGGAAGGGTGTTGGTGTTCAGGCCTAAATAGCGTGAGTTTCATAACTTGCCCCTGCCCTGCGCGACCTTAGCGCCGCCCGGCGGGGCGAAAAGCGCAGGCGCGTGGAGGGGCGTGGAATTCTCCGGAATTTCTGGAATATTAGCTTGTGGAAAAGTATAGCCTGCGCGTGCTATCCTCGCGGTGGCATAAAGGGGCGGGTAGGGTGGCACAGCATATCGCGCAAAAATTGCGGCTGACTGCGGCCGTGCTGGGAACAGTCACCCGCAAGGACCTTGCGGCGGCGTTCCGGGGCGTCAACCCGAAGACGGCGTTCGATCTCGGCCGCGCCGACAAATGGCTGCAGGGGCGCGCCCAGCCACGCGAGTTCAGCGTCTACGACGACTGGACGAAGCTGCTCAAGCTGGAGCAGACCGGCGCCTGGATCGCCGAGAGCGACCTGCAAGGTTTTACCGCGGCGATCTGTGCCCGCCACGGCATCGACAGGGCCGAACTGGAGCGCCGCGCCGGTGCGCATTTCGAGACCGCTGCCGGGCATGAAGAGCGAAGCCCTGGATTGGCCCTTGTCGGAACCTACGCCTGTTATTCGCGCGCCTTGTCGCCCTACTATCGCGGCCAGCTGATCAGGGGCAGCCTGTCGATTGAGGCCGGGCCGGGGGCGCACGGCCTGACCGCCGCCTATCGCGAGGCCTTGCCGACCGGGCAGCTGCTGCTCGGTGGGCAGATGACGTCGGCAAAACGCGGGCTTTATGCGCATCTGAAGGAAGCCAGCGGCGAGGCGCAATTCTTCTTATGCCTGTTTCCGCACTCGCGGCCGGGAAGCGTGCTAGGCGGCTATTTGTGCGGCACCACCATCATCGGCCCGGAGCCGCAGCCGTCGCTGACCCGGATCCTGATGGTCCGCTTGCGCAATCCGGCGCCCCAGGGTTGGGGCGGGTATCTGCCGCCCGACGGGTCGATCGCCGCCGATCTGGCATCGCTTGGCCTGTCCGTCGAGCAGACGGAAGCGGTTGACCGGCAGCTGGCGCAATTCCTCGTCGGAGACAGCGACGGCGGCGCCAGCCAGATCCCGCCGGCCGAGTTCCGCGCCATCGTCGACGTGTTCGACCGTCATTGGCTGAGCCATTCCGCCTGAAACCGGGCCGTCTGACACCGGGCCGCCTGGCACCGGGCCGTCCGGCACCCGGCTGAGGGGAAGACCCTTGTCGCTGGCGAGGTCGGGCTCGCTGGCACGAAGGTGGGGACGTTGCATGCCGGCTCAATATGCCTGATCATGGCCATGGCGGGGTGGAGGCATCAAGTGGCGGCCAATCGGCGAAACGGCATGCATCCGTCGGAGCCCGGGCTGGTGGGCGTTGTTTCCGCTGCCATGGCCCTGCCGCGGATGTCGCTGCCCACCGTCGCGACCGTCGTGGCGGCGGTTGCGGCCCTGTATTTCGGGCGCGAGGTTTTCCTGCCGATCGCAATCGCACTGCTGCTGACCTTTGCGCTTGCACCCTTGGTTTCGGCACTCAAACGGGTCGGCATTCCCCGTCTTCCTGCGGTCATCGCCAGTGTGCTGGGCGCATTCACGGTGCTTGCGCTGTTCTCCTTCATTGTCGCCACGCAGGTCAGCGAACTGGCGCAGAACATCCCGCTTTACCAGTCGAATATCCTGACCAAAGTCCGATCCCTGAAGGAGACCGGCGTCGGCGGCGGCGTCATCGCCAGGCTGAGCGAGGCGATCGAACGCGTTGGCCAGGAACTCGACAGGCAGGAAACCTCGCCGCCCGCCGCGGATCAGCCACGGCGCGAGCCGGTGCCTGTCGAGATCATCGCACGCGAAAGGCCGCTTCAGGTTCTGCAGAACCTGATCGGCCCGCTGATCAGCCCGCTGGCATCGGCCGGCCTGATCGTCGTCGTCGTCATATTCATGCTGCTCGAGCGCGAGGACCTACGCGATCGTTTCATACGCCTCGTCGGCTACGGCGATCTTCATCGGACCACCGAGGCGCTCCAGGAAGCGGGCAAGCGGGTCGGCCGATATCTGCTCATGCAATTGGTCGTGAATATCGTCTATGCCATACCGGTTACAGCAGGGCTTTGGGTTCTCGGCATACCCAATGCACTGCTGTGGGGGTTGCTGGCGCTGGCGCTGCGCTTTGTTCCCTATATCGGCCCGATCATTGGTGCGCTGCTGCCGCTGTTCCTGGCGCTTGCCGTGGCGCCCGGCTGGTCGCTCGTGCTGTGGACCGCCGGACTGTTCGTGGCCATGGAAATGATCACCGGCAACGTCGTCGAACCGTGGCTCTACGGTTCACGAACGGGGCTGTCACCATTGGCCATCATCGTCGCGGCGATCTTCTGGACCTGGCTCTGGGGCCCGCTGGGCCTGGTCCTGTCGACGCCGCTCACGGTCTGCCTCGTCGTGCTCGGCAGGCACGTGCCGCAGTTCGAATTCCTCGACGTTCTGTTCGGCAACGAACCGGTGCTCGAACCCCAGGCCCGGCTCTACCAACGGCTGCTGGCCGGCGATCCAGAGGAAGCCACGGATCACGCCGAGGAGATGCTGGAGGAAAAATACCTGTTCGAATTCTATGACAAGGTCGCCATTGCTGCGCTGCTGCTCGGCGAGCAGGATCGTGTGCGCGGCGTCATGGGCGATGAGCAAAGACGGCGGGTGGCGGCCAGCGCGCTGATGCTGGTGGCGAACCTCGACGACATCGCACGGGAGGAAGCAGAGGAGGACGATGATCCGGCCACAGTCGAGCCTGCCACGGCGGACAAGGACAAGGACAAGGACAAGGACAGGGACAAGCAGGCTCAAGCGGAGGGCGAGGACGACACTGAGCTGCCGGACGGCACGGACATCACGGTGCTGTGTGCCGGCGGCCGCGGCGAACTCGACGATGCCGCCGCCGCGATGCTGGCGCAGGTGCTCGAAGTCCAGGGGGCAACGGTCTCGAAGGCGAGCTTTGCCGATATGGATCCGACTGGCATTCGCCGGCTCGAGCTCGACGCGGTCGACACCGTTGTGGTCGGATTCCTGAACCGTGACTCCGTCAAGCACGCCCGTTTCCTTGTTCGTCGGCTGAAACGTGCCAGGTCGGCGCTGCGGGTAGGCATCGTGTTCTGGTCGAAGGACGGCGACGACAAGGAGGCAGCCGTCGAATTGGCCAATGACATCAATGCCGATTTTGTGGCGTTTGGCATGGTCGAAGCCGTTCTGGGCGCATTGTCGAGCGATCCGCCGGTGGCGCTGAAGGTCGCTGCCAAGCGCCGCATGCGCCGCCGGCCGCGCCCGGCCAGGAAGGCGCCGCTTGCCGCTGCAAAGTGAGAGACTGTGACCGCAACTCGCCCTCACGTCCAGAAATAGCGCACCGTGTGAAAGAAAACCGGGGCGGCGAAGACCAGGCTGTCGGCGCGGTCCATCATGCCGCCATGGCCCTCGATCAGATGGCCCCAGTCCTTTACCCCCTGGTCGCGCTTGATGGCGGAGGCGACCAGCCCGCCGAGGAAGCCCATCAGGCAGGCGATGAAGGCGACGGCCGCCGCCTGCAGCGGCGAAAACGGCGTCAGGAACGACAGCAGCGCGCCAAGCAGGCTCGACGTCGCCAGCCCGCCGACCAGCCCTTCCCAGGTCTTCGACGGCGAAACCTTCGGCGACATCAGATGCCTGCCGAACAGCTTGCCGAAGATGTATTGCAGCACGTCGCTGCCTTGCACGGTGATGATCAGGAAAGCGACCAGCAACAAGTTGCGGCCTTCGAAGCCGGGCACATCGAGCGTCAGCAGCGCCGGCACGTGGCTGACGCAATAGACCGAGATCATGACCGCCCATTGCTGCGCCGAGACGCGCTCGAGAAAGCGCTCGGTGTCGCCGTGCAGCGCCGTGATCGCCGGCATCAGCAGGAAACAGTAGACCGGGATGAAGATGGTGAACAGCCCGTACCAGGCAGTCCACACCAGCCAGTACTGGAACGGGATGATGATGCCGAACATGCCGAGCAGCACCCAATGGTCGCTGCGGCGGCTGTGCGTCAGCGTCACGAATTCGCGCAACGCGGCAAACGAGATCAGCGCGAACAGGATGGTCATGCCGGCGCGGCCAAAGAAGAAGGCAACGGTGATCGCCACCACCATCACCCACCAGGCGTTGATGCGCTGGTTGAGATTGACCAGCGTCGAGGACAGCGGCTTCGGCGCGCGCCACGACAGGATGCCGGCGACCAGGCTTGCCGTGGTCAGCACCGCAGTTAGGCCGACAACCATGATAAGGGTCTCGTGCATTGGCATGTTGTTCTAGTCGTCTCTTGGAGCGTAGTGGCTGGGAGCATCGTGGCTGTGAGGATCGTGCCGGATACCGGATCCGGCACGATCTCCAGCTCTTTGGGCTCTACGCTGTTTGGGCGCGACGCTGTTTTGGTCGCATGATGTTTTTCGGAAAACCGGATTCCACTTTTCCGCATCATGCGTTGGCGGGCGGGGGTTCAGCGCCAGCAGTGTTTGGCGGGCGCGCTCGAGAAAGGCGCGGCGTTCCTCGCCGGGCGCAATGGCGATCGGCGCGCCGAAGACGACGCGGCAGAGCAGCGGCACCGGCACGAACTCGCCCTTGGGCAGCACCCGCGACATGTTCTCGATCCAGCACGGGATGAGTTCGACGTCGGGCCGCGCCATCGACAGATTGTAGAGGCCGGAGCGGAACGGCAGCAGCGGCTGGTCGGTCATGTTGCGCGTGCCCTCGGGGAAGATGATCAGCGAATGACCCTCGTCGAGCACCGACAGCATGATCGAGATCGGATTCTGCGCCTCATCGGTCCACTGCCGGTGGATGAGCACCGAGGACAGCATGTCCTGCGCGACGAACCGGCGCAGCCGCGATTTTCCCCAATAGTCGGCGGCTGCCACCGCATGGGTGCGGGCGCGCTGCTTCTCGCTAAGGCAGGCCGACAGCAGGATGAAATCGCCGTGGCTGGCATGATTGGCGAAGTAGATGCGCTGCCGGTTCGACGGCTGGCTGCCGTTCCAGATCGGCCGCACGCCGGTCACCGCCCAGGCCAGCGCCGACAGGCCGACCGAAGTCACGGTCTGCAGCAGGGTGAAGCTCCTTGTGCCGAGCGTGCTCATCGTCGGGCTCAGAAAGACAAGGCGACGAGCGACGCCGCCACGAACAGGCCGAGCGCGATGCGCTGCTTCGTCAGCAGGCGCTGCGTGCCCGCGATGCGCCGGTCGAGCGAGCGGATGCCGGCTGCGGCCGGTTTAACGCGCATGCGCGCCAGCACGTCGTCTACCGAGGTACCGCCGGCGGCCTCGCTGATGTGGCTCGCCATCAGCCAGAACAGCAACGCGTCGAAGACAAGCAGGGCCGAGACGGCGAGAGTGACCACGCCGCTCGCTGCCGCGACCAGCCAGGCCGCTGCCGCCAGGGTGATCGCCTGCGGCTGCGCCGCCACGGCAATGACCGGCGCGGCCGCCAATGCGGCCAGCACCAAAAACAGCGGCCACACCGCCTGCGTCATCAGCCCGGCGGCGAACGCTTCGGCCTTGTCTCGATGGGCACTCATGTCGGCTGGTCCACGTGAAGATGCACCGGCCGGCCCGCGGTGGCGAGCTTGGTTCGCGCTTGCACCAGCGTGTCCGCGCGGCCGGTGGCAACCAGCCAGGCGGCGACGGCGCCGGCGCTGCGCTGGAAGCCGAGCGCGCAGCAGACAAGCACAGTGCCGTGGCTGCTCGCGTCCTCGATCGCCGCCACCGCTTGCGCCTGCGACTCGGGCGAGGGCGGCAAAAGATCGACCATGGCGACAGCCGTCCAGCGGCAGGCGACGCCGCGCGGCCGCTCCAACTCGCCGGCAAGGTCGATCACCGTGCCGAATGCGCCAGCCTCGGCGACGGTGGGAAAGCGGCCGAGGAAGACACCGTCGGCAATGGCGACATGCGGCGGCAGCTTGCGCGTCCATATCCATGCATTGATCCTGGCGCCAAGCCGGTGGGGCAGCAACAAGACACGGCTGGCCAGCGAGACGCTGCCGTCGGCCGTTTTCTGGAACACTTTGGCGCCGGCTCCGGCATAGGCGAAGGCAACGATGGCCAGCGCCAGCGCCGGCCACAGCAGGATGAGCCACAGCGCCGAAACGAAGGCGCCGGCAGCGGCGCCGGCCAGCGCCAGCGCTGCGACCAGCGCGTAGAACAGCGCCAGCCGCCGCGCGCCGGCGTCAGCGGTCAGCCGGAAGCCGGCGAACGGCAATTCGCCGTGGCGCGGAAACAGCCACAAGGCGAAAAAGCCGAGCAAAGCGCCGGTCGGGATATCGATGACATGGTGCTGCCACGTCGTCAGCACCGAGGCGCCGATCAGCAGACACCAGGCATGCCAGACGACGCCGGCCATGCTTTTCAGCCGATAGCGCCAATGATCCCAGATGATGACCAGCAGCGCGATGTGCAGCGACGGCGCCTGGTTGAACGGCTTGTCGAAGCCGCCGAGCACCGCGAACATGAAGTCTGGCAGGCCCGATGTCTGCGGCCGCACGAAGGTCGCCGTCAGCGGGAACAGGATGAAACAGGCGACGGCGACGATCTGCGCCGTGAGATAGCGGAAGGCGAGACGATCGACGCCGCGCTTGGCATCGTTGAGCAGCAGCGACAGGCCGTAGAACAGGTTGATCGACCAGTAGGGCACGATCGTCCAGGCGATGAACGGGATGTTGCGCTCCCAGGTGAAGACGATGCTGCCGACATCGTCGCGCCGCGATGCCAGCCAGTTGGCGAAGCCGTAGCTCGCGTAGAAGAACGGCGCCAGAAAAGCCAGCCATAACGCCGCGCGTAGCACGATGCCGGCGTACGGCTCGCGCGCAGGGGCAGAAGGGGCGGCAGGGCCAAGGACAGGCAAGACCATGCTCAGACGCGCCGCGCGACCGATGCGGTGAAGATGCCCCACTGGTCGATGCGCTGGTCGAGCTTCTCGAAGCCGGCCGCCGCCACCAGCTGGTCCATCTCGCCTTGCGTGCGCCGGCGCATCACCCAGGCCTGCCCGCCGCGATGCGAGGTCAGGCTGCGCGCGATCATTTCGAGCTGCGGATGCCAGGGCTGGTTGGTGTAGACAAGCAGGCCGCCGGGCTGCATCGCCCTGGCCAGCCCGCCGAGCGAGCGGGCGACCATGGCGTTGTCGGCAAACAATTCGTAAAGCCCGGAGACGATGGCCAGGTCCGGCGCCGGCTCGAGCCCGGCAAGCATCTCGGCGTCGAAGGCGTCGGCCTGGTGGAACGAGACATTGGTCGGCAGGTGCCGCTCGGCGATCAGCTTGCAGCCGAGCGAAACGTTGAGCTTGGAAAAATCCTGCAACCGCACGCTGGCCGGCGGCTCGGTGCATTTGGCGACGGCGTCGAGCACGTAGCGGCCGTGGCCGGCAGCGATATCGACGATATGGACCGTGCGGCCGGCGGCCTTCAGCGTCCCGGTAGCGCTGCCGATCAGCTCTTCGAGATGCAGCTTGCGCTGGCGGATGCCGCGCCAGCCGATGGCGTCGAGAAAGGTGCGGTCGATCATGCGGCCGAGCGGACCGGCGCCCCGCGCCTGGTTCTCGTAGACATAGTCGAGGGTCGAGCCGGAATCGAAGCCGGTGGCGATCCCGGTCTTCATGCCTGACGACAGCCAGGCGCCGATACGGATCGAGGCGCGGCTCATTGCCCAGTAGAGGCCTTTCGGTGACAGCAAAGCGAGCGGCGAGGCCAGCCGGTCGGCCTCGTCGCGTGTGTAGCCGGCGCGGTCGGCCGCGGTCAGGTCGACCGGCATCTGCGACGTCGAGAACTGGCTTTCGAGGAACGGCTTGATCAGGTCGAGCGCCTTGCGGCGGTCGCGTTCGCCCAGCGTGTCGTGGAAGAAACCCGGCAGCACATGCCGCTGCTTGGCCGGGCTGGCGAGATTGACGAAGAATTCGTGCTGCGGTCCATGCCGCACAACCCAGTCGCTGCCGGAGATCAGCAATTGCGTCGGCACGGTGATGGCGCGGGCATCCGAGACGATGCGGGCGGCGTGGTCGTAGAGCTCGACCAGGATGTTGGAAGCGATCGGCCGCGTGATCAGCGGATCGGCCTCGAAGGAGGCGATGCGTTCGGGATCATGCGTCAGGAACTTGGCCTTGACGTAGGAATTGACGAAGAAGCGGCCCTTGATCTTCTGCCACAGCGCAATGCCTTGCTTGGCGAAAGGCACGTAGAGCTTGACCGAGAAGGCTGGCGAGGCCAGCACCAGCGCGCGAATCTGCGGTGCATAATCATGCATCCAGGCGGCGGCGAGCACCGCGCCGAATGATTGCGCGATCAGCGCGATGTCGCGCTGGGAAAAACCGTCTCTGCCGATCTCACGCACCAAACAATCGATGTCGCGCACAAGTGCTGCAAAAGACGGCGCATAGCCGCGCTCGCCGGCCGAGCGGCCATTGCCGCGCGCGTCCCAGGCGTAGAAGGCATGGCCGGGCATATCGAGTTCGTCGACCAGATGCGCCATGCGGCCGCCATGCTCGTGGCCGCGGTGGAACAGCACAATCGCGCTCCTGGCGGGTTGCCCGACCGCCGGCCAGTAGCGGTAGAAGATCTCGGTGCCGTCATGGCTGCGGAAGCTGCGCTCCTGCGCCACCCGCTGCTCAACTGCGGAAGCAGCAATCGTCGGTTCGTGAAGCATGTTTTTCCCCAGGCGGATGCGACCGGAATTTCAGTCGCCGCTCCCGTTAAGGCCGCTGCGTATCCGGTTGATGGCGGTCACCAGCGAGAGTGTAGCCATTGCCGGAAACACGAACGGCGTGATCGCGTTCACCCATAGGCCGCAGGCGACGAGGACGGCGACGATGCCGAGCGCCAGCGCCCGGTCGCTCTTGCCGAACGGCCCGGCATAATTGCGCCCGGTGCCTGCCGCGATGCCGAGCACGCCGGCGAACTCCACAAGCACTGCTGTGACGGCAAAGGCGACGACGCCCCAAGCCGGGAACAGAGCGGCAAAGGCCAGGATCAGCGCCAGGTCGGAGACGGCGTCGCAGAGCTCGTTGAGATACATGCCGAGTTTTGAGGCCTGGCCATGTTCCCGCGCAAGCATGCCGTCGATGGCGTTGAGCGCCATGCGCGCAAACAGCACCACCGGCATCAGCAGCAAGATCGCGCGATGGCCGGCAAGGGCCGCGACCACAACGCCGGTGGCAACCGACAGGGCGGCAGCCAGCAGCGTGATCTGGTTGGCGGTGACGCCGGCCGCGGCCAGCCGGTCGGCGAGCGGCCGCAGCCTGGCCTGGAAGGCCGGTTTCAGCGCATAAAGCGTCGGCATGTGCGAACCCCCCGGCCGCGGTGCAACTGCGGCGAGGATGATCAATTGGCGCGCAAGACGCAAGGGCGGCCAGCGGTTGTACAGGGTTACGATCAGCAGCGCCCGCCCGGAACCTTACCATGCGCAGGCCCTACGGCTTCGGTGCGGCCGCCGCGTCTTCAAGGTGGAATTCGCTAGGATCTCTTTCCAGCTTTCGAATAGCGCGGGCCAGCGCCGGCAGGACGGTTTCGCGCGTGCCGTGGTTAATCTGGGACAGTGTCTTGCGTATGGCTTCCTTCCAGGCCGCACCGCGGCCATATGCCTCCATGAAAGCATCGGCCAGATCTTCCGACTGCCGTTGTTCGATCATGGCTTCCATGATGGTTGCAGCCTGCATCTTGTCCTTGCGGCTCTTGGCGGTGCCGTCGTTATCCGTTCGGCGGCGGCTGGCGATGATGAGCTTATGGATCGCGTACCGTTCGGGCGAAGGCACGTTCACCGACACGCCGGCGCCGTGCAGGAGAACGGCCCGGATCGGTTCGTATATCAGGAAATCGAGAAAGCGCAGGGGCTGCGCCGACGCGCCACCAAGCGCGGGCATGGTTGTAGGATGACCCTCGTAGTCGGCCGAACCGGTGTTCGGAGTGAGGAATTCGACCCTGTATCCGGAGCGAGACGAGTATTGCGTCGTGAAGCGGCCATCAGCCTGGTGCGGAATCTCTCGGAATGTCGGGTCGACTTGCCTCAGCGTATCGAGCACGGGTGGCATTTTGTCATCGACGGCCGTCGAGATCGAATGAAACTGCGCAAAATCGGCATCGCCGGTGACCATTGACGTGCTAGGTAGGCGAACGCCAAGGACGGCTGGATAGCATTGGTAAGCGACGGTACCGACCAGGACGCCACGAAGTCTGAAGAAGCCAGCTTCGGCGAGTGCCTGGACAATGTCGCCGGTCTTCCTTTCCGGCCGTGGCAGGTAGGCTTCGCGAACGAGTGTCGAAACCAGTTTTCGCCGCTCTTTGATGTCGGCTTTCAGGTCTTTGAAGTTTTCGACCCTCCTGGTGATTTCAGGATCGTCGACGGGGCCGACATATCTGCGTGTTTTGCCGCCGTCAGGGCTAGGTAGGTCGAGATACCAGTAGCGGCGGCCTTTCACCTCGGCTGTGACAAAGCGGCCGCCGATGTTGAATTCCGTCGAAAACGCGGCGTCCAGCGACCGCTGCGCCAGCTCGGAATAGAGCGTCTGGTATGTGTGGGGTATTTGCTGCATGGGCGTTGTTACCGTTTTCGCGAAAAGGGTAATAACACAACTTCGCTGCCACGGCCATCGTTGAGTTGTTACCGTTTTTGCGAAAACGGTAACAGCTGCGCTTAAAGCGTCTTGAACGCGGATCAAATCGTGCGTCAGCAGTTCGTCTCTTCGTGGCCGCCTGCTCCTCGCTATGTACGCTGTACCGTCGCCCAGTCTTGAATCAAACGGCACATCCTACTTTGCAAATAAACTATAGTATGTGAAGTTATGTCCAAGAAAGGTCGTCCATGACAGTCAATCGTTTCGCCACACGCCTCAATTCTTTTGCCTCGCGGCCGCAGGCCGAATGGCCGGATCTTGTCGGCAAGCCGTCCATGCTGCAGATGGCGGCGCGTGCGGCGAAAGTTGCGGGGCTGACCGACCTTGACCTCAACTTTCCCGATCATGTCGAGGAAAAACCTGCGGAAATGGCACAAAAACTCGGCGATCTCGGGCTTTCCATCAATGGTTTCGCCATGCGCTACTACTCCAATCCGGCCTTCAAGCTCGGCGCCTTCACCAATCCGGATCCGGCAGTTCGCCGCGAAGCCATCGACCTGACCAAGGCCGGCATCGACGCCGCGCGTGAGGCCGGCGCCAATCTGATGACGCTGTGGCTCGGCCAGGATGGCTTCGACTATGCTTTCCAGGCCGATTACGCGACGCTATGGCAACACGAAATTGATGGTATTCGTGAAGTGTCAGCGCATGATCCCGACTGCCTGATCAGCCTGGAGTACAAGCCCAACGAGCCGCGTTCCTACAGCCTGATGCCCGACGCGGCGACGACATTGCTGGCGATCCGCGAGATCGGCCTGCCCAATCTCGGCGTGACGCTCGATTTCGCCCATGTGCTCTATGCCGACGAGCAGCCGGCCTTTGCCGCAGCACTTGTGGCGCGCCACAGCAAGCTCTTGGGCGTGCATCTCAACGACGGCTACGCCAAGCGCGACGACGGCCTGATGGTCGGCGCGGTGCATACGCTGCAGACGATCGAGCTGCTTAGGCAGATCCGCCGCGACGGCTACGCCGGCGCCATCTACTTCGACACATTTCCCGACATGACTGGGCTCGATCCGATCCACGAATGCGAAGTCAACATCGCCACTGTCAAGCGCATGCTGCGCGTCGTCGAGCGGCTGGAGAAGGACAATCGCCTGTCCACCGCCATCGACCGCCAGGACGCGGTCGCGTCGCAAGCCATCATCCAGGAAGCCATGCTCGGGCCGGAGAACTGAGGCTCGGCCTCAAAATCGTTCAACCAGGGAGGAAAGACCATGAAATTTCTGCTTGCCACCGCCACCGCTGCGTTGATGGCGCTGTCCATCGGCTCCGCCTATTCCACCGACCTCGCGCCGCTCAATTCCGACACCGAAAAGGACCGCATCGACTGGTCGCAACTCGAGGCCAAGTTCGGCGCGTTGCCCAAGCTGCCCGACGGCACCAGGGCGGGCGCCGTCTCCAAGACGCTGACCAACGAATACTGGCGCTCGCTGGGTGAGGGCTACAAGTCGTTGGGCGATCGCGTCGGCGTTCCGGTCGTCTACCAGGCGGCGCAGAGCGAGGGCGACCAGCTCGGCCAGCTGACAATCGCCGAAGGCCTGGTCACGCAAGGCTACAACGTGCTGCTCGTCTCACCGCAGACCGACTCCAACCTGCAGCCGATTATGGAACAGGCCAAGGCCGCCAACGTGCCGGTGGTCAATGTCAATGACGCGGTCATCCCGCAGGCCGAGCACTATGTCGGCAATGTCCAGCGCGACAATGGCGTGCGCGTCGCCAAATGGTTCATCAAGAACCGGCCGGATGGCGGCAAGGTCGCCATCGTCGAAGGCCAGGCCGGCGTCTATGCCGCAGTCCAGCGCACGGATGGCTTCAAGGCCACGATCACCGAGACCGGCAAGTTCGAGGTCGTCGCCAGCGTGCCCGGCAACTGGGATCGCCAGACCTCCTACGACGCTGCCAGCAACATCCTGCAGCAGCACCCCGACCTGATCGGCTTCTATGCCAACAATGATGGCATGGCACTGGGCATCGTCGAGGCGGTCAAGGCCGCCGGCTTGCAGGACAAGGTCGCCGTCTTCGGCACCGACGGCATCTCCGACGCCTATGCCTCGATCCGCGCCGGCGAACTGACCGGCACCGTCGACAGCTTCCCGGTGCTGACCGGCGAGGTGGCGCTGGAATCGGCGCTGCGGCTGGTGGCCGGGCAGAAGCTGCCGCGCGTCGTCGCCACACCGCAGGCGCTTATCACCAAGGACAATGCCGACCGCTATTCCGGCGCCGGCGACGCCGTGCGCAAGGCGCTGCTCGAGGACACGGCAGCGGGCAATTAAGGGCAGGACTGCGGGTGCCGGCCGGGCTGGCGCCCTTTGCCTGGAGAATAGAACCAATGTCTGTCCCGCGGCTGCAATTCGAGGGCATTTCCAAGGTGTTTCCGGCGGTGCGGGCGCTGAGCGATGTGTCCTTTTCCGTCGGCGCCGGCGAAATCCATGGCCTGCTCGGAGAGAACGGCGCCGGCAAATCGACGCTGCTGCGCATCCTGTCGGGGGTCTACAGGCCGACCGCCGGAAGCGTGCTGATCGACGGCAGACCGGTGGCGCTGAACAATCCGGTCGCGGCGCGCGCCGTGGGCGTCGCCATGATCCATCAGGAATTGCAGCAGGTGCCGCATCTCAGCGTCGCCCAGAACATGTTCCTCGGTCATCCGCTGACGCGCGGCGGCATCTTCGTCGCCCGGCGCGAGCAGGAGCGCCGCGCTGCGGAAGCCCTTGCCGCCCTCGATCCGACCATCGATCCGGCAGTCCCGCTCGGCAGCCTGAAGGTCGCGCAGCGGCAGATCGTCGAGATCGCCCGGGCGCTGCTCGATCGGGCACGCGTCGTGGCGATGGACGAGCCGACATCGAGCCTGACGCCGAGCGAGTTCGAGCGGCTGGCCGAAGTCATTGCCGGGCTGGCGCGCGACGGCGTCGCGGTCGTCTATGTCTCGCACAAGCTGGACGAGGTGTTCGGCATCTGCCAGCGCGCCACAATCATGCGCGACGGCGTCGTGGTCGGATCCGTCGATCTGGCGCAAATGTCGGAAAAAGCCGTCGTTTCGATGATGGTCGGACGCGAGCTTGCCCAGGAACAGCACCGCTCGCACGCCTCCAGCGAGGTCAGACTGAGCGTGCGTGGCCTCGCCTCGGCAACCAAGGTCCATGACGTCTCGTTCGACCTGCACCGCGGCGAGGTGCTGGGCATTGCCGGCCTGGTCGGCTCGGGCCGCACCGAACTGCTGCGGCTGCTGGCCGGCGCCGACCGCGCCTCGTCGGGCAGGGTCGAGATCGACGGCAAGGCCATAAAACTCGCCAATCCGCGCCACGCCATCGCCGCCGGCATCGGCTTAGTGCCGGAGGAGCGCAAGCGCGAAGGCATCGTGCCGTTGCGGTCGATCTCCAGCAATATGGCGCTGGCCTCGATGGGCGTGTTCGCACCGCGCGGCGTCATCGATCACACCAGGCTGAAACGGGTCGCGGCCGAGAAGATGAAGCGGGTCAATTTGCGCCCGTTCCTGCTCGACCGGCCGATCCGGCTGTTCAGCGGCGGCAACCAGCAGAAGGCGATCATCGGCCGCTGGCTGGCGGCGGGAACGCGCATCCTTTTGTTCGACGAGCCGACGCGCGGCATAGATGTCGGCGCCAAGGCGGAGATCTACCATTTGATCGAGGAGCTCGCCGCCGAAGGCCATTCGGTCGTCGTCGTGTCGTCGGAGCTTCCCGAGGTGATCCGGCTCGCCGACCGCGTGCTGGTCATGCGCGACGGCACGGTCGCCGCCGAGCTCGATCGGGCTGATCTCAGCGAACAGGCGATCGCGGCGCACGCCATACCCCAATCTGAGACGCAAGGCCGGCAAGGCGCAAGGCCATCGGGCCGGCAAGGCATAACGGACAGGACCAGCGGATGACTGATGTAACCGAACGCACAGCAGCGCGCCCACGGGCTGAATTCCTGCATCGGTTTTCGCTGCGCGACGCCGGCACGCTGATCGGCCTGGTGGTGATCCTCGCCGTCTTCGGCGCGCTGGTCCCGGGCTTCTTTGCCGAGCGCAATTTGATCAACATCCTGCAGCAGTCGAGCATCAACGCCTGCCTGGCGTTGGGCATGACGCTGGTGATCATCTCGGGCGGCATCGATCTGTCGGTCGGGCCGACGGCAGCCCTTTCGGCCGTCATCTCGGCCTCGATGCTGGTTGCCGGCGTGCCGTTCCCGCTGGCCATCGCCGCCGGCTTCGCCATCGGCCTCGTCTGCGGCCTGCTCAATGGCGTGCTGGTCGCCTATGTCGGGCTGCAGCCTTTCATCGTCACACTGGGAACGCTCAGCACCTACCGGGCGCTGGCGCTGATCTATACCGGCGGCAATCCGGTGCTCGGCCTGCCAGCCGGCTTCCGCGCCATCTTCAACGGCTCGCTGTTCGGATTGCCACTGGCGGTCATCATCGTGGCCGTGGTCGCGCTGATCGCCTGGATCATCCTCAAGAAGACGCCGTTCGGCGAATATCTGCTCGCCGTCGGCGGCAATGAGGAGGCGGCCTACATAGCCGGCGTGCCGATCGCTCGCACCAAGATCGCCGCCTACATGATCTCGGGCCTGCTGGCGGCCCTTGCCGCGCAGATCCTGATCGGCCGGCTGGGTGCTGCTGAGCCCATTCTCGGCAACCTCTGGGAGCTCGATGCCATTGCCGCGGCGGCCATCGGCGGCGCCTCGCTGATGGGCGGCAAGGGCAGCGTCGTCGGCACCATCCTGGGCGCCGTCATCCTCGGCGCCATGCGCAACGGCCTGACGCTGATGAATGTCCAGTCCTTCTATCAGCTCTTGGCAACTGGCCTTATAATCCTCGCCGCGATGCTCATCGATCGCGTGACGAGGGGACGTGGATGACCTTGACCAGCCTGGATCTGAAAGCAGTAGGACCGCGGATCCGCATGATGATGCCGCATTTGACACCGCTCGAGGCGAAGGTGGTGGAAACCGTATTCGGACGGCGCGGCTTCGACGAGACCATTCCGCTCAAGCAGATCGCCGAAGAAGCCGGCGTGTCGGAGGCGATGGTGGTGAAGATCGCCAAGAAACTGGGCTTTTCCGGCTATCGCGACTTCCGCACCGCGGTTTATGAATACAGCCGCCTGCCGACCGCCGAAATGCACCAGGAACTGTCGGTCGACGACAGCTCGGCCGAGATCGTCCAAAAAGTGTTCCGCACTTCGATCCAGGCGCTGGAGGAAACGCTGGCGATCCTCGACATGGACGATTTCGACCGCGCCGCCGATCTTTTGTACCGCGCCAGGAACCGCGATTTCTATGGCGTCGGCGGTTCGGCGCAGATCGCGCGCGACGTCTCGCACAAATTCCTGCGCATCGGCATCCGCGCATCCGTCTACGACGATTCGCACATGATGCTGATGTCGGCCTCGCTGCTCGGCGCCGACGACATCGCGGTCGGCTTCTCGCATTCCGGCAACACCAGCGCCGTCATCGATGCCATCCATCTCGCCCGCAAGAGCGGTGCGCGGACGCTGGCGATCACCAATTACGACAACTCGCCGCTGGCCGCCGTCGCCGACATCGTGCTGTGCTCGACCGCGCAGGGCTCGCCATTGATGGGCGAGAACGCGGCGGCGCGCATCGCCCAGCTCAACATTCTCGACGCGCTGTTCGTCGCGGTGGCACAGCGCGACTACCAGGCGGCGGAGCGCAATCTCGGCCGCACGATGTCGGCGGTGATGTCGAAACGCCGGGAAAAGGGCGGTTCATGAAAGATTGGGGCGGCTCATGAAAGATCGGGGCACATGACGGCTCCGCTGGTCACCGTGTTCGGCAGCCTGCATTACGACATCATGGTCGAAGCGCCTGACCGCCCGCGCAAGGGCGAAACCGTAACCGGCCATGCCTGGCAGCCGAAATGCGGCGGCAAGGGCGGCAACCAGGCGGTCTCGGCGGCGCGGGCCGGCGTGCGCTCGGCAATGATCGGCGCCGTCGGCGATGACGATTTCGGCCGCGCGGTTGTCGGCAATCTCGCGCGCCGCGGCGTCGACAGCCGCTTCGTGCGGGTCGCACCTGGCGCCGGCTCGGGCATGAGCGTGGCGATCTTCGACGCCGGCGGCGATTATGGCGCGGTGATCGTCTCGGGCAGCAATCTCACCTTGGGCGAGAACGACATCGTGGCCGCGACCGAGATGGTTGCGCAAACGGCGGTGCTGCTGCTGCAGAACGAGGTGCCGGAAGCCGCCAACATTGCTGCAGCGCGGGCGGTGAAGGCGCATGGCGGCCGCGTCGTGCTCAACGCCGCCCCCGCGCGAAAACTGTCCGGCGAATTGATCGCACTCACCGATATCGTCATCGTCAACGCCATCGAGGCGGAATTTTTGGCCGGCGTTGCGGTCGTCGATACGCTCGAGGGTGCTGCCGAGGCGGCACGCATGCTGATCGATTTCTACCCGGCGGCGATCGTCACGGCCGGCGGGGAGGGCGTTGCCTATTGCGGCCGCGACGGCCAGGCGTTCGAGCGGGCCGCCCTTCCGGTGAAGGTGGTCAGCACCCATGGCGCCGGCGACGAGTTCGTCGGCGCGTTCGCGGCAGGCCTTGCCCGCGGGCATCGGGTCGAGGCCGCACTTGCTGCCGCCAACGCCGCCGCGGCCTTGCTGGTCGCCACGCCGGAACGGCAGCGCGAGGCGATCTGAGACGGGTGGCTGCCTCCGCCCGCTGTTATAACTGGCGACAAGAAGCGGATGGCGAGGACTTTTCGCTCGGCTCCGACAGGCCGATAAAGTTCGACAGTTGAAACGAAAGCCCGCCAACCCAAGGGATGGCGGGCTCCGTTGCCTGGATGCCAGGAACGCCACGGTAGCGACGCTGCTACTCAATGCTCCGTAGATACTCAATATTCGGCCTTCGCGCCGTCAGGCGCATCGGCCGAACAGATGAAGCCCGCGCCTCAGCCAGAGGCGCGGGCCGATCGGGATGCAGCCCGATTGCGCAGCCGGCGCGTGCGCGTCCGGCTGCCGATGTCGTCAGTGCTTGCTCTTGCCGGGGCTGGCGCCGCCGCCACTGATGGCGATGCGCTTGGCCTTCGACTGTGCGCGCTCCGTCTTGGGCAGCGTCACGGTGAGTACGCCATTGTGGAAGGCGGCGTTCACCTTGTCCTCCTCGACCTCGTAGCCGAGCGGGATGCGGCGCTCGAAGCGGCCGTAGAACCGCTCGGAGAACTGCCTGTCCTTGTCTTCGGTCTCGGAGCGCTTCTCGCCACGCAGTGTCAGCACGCCGTCGTCGAGCATCACGTCGACGTCCTTTTCGTCCATGCCGGGAATTTCCGCGGTCACGCGGATCTCCTTCTCGCCGTCGGCGATTTCGACGCTCGGCCAGCTGCCGCGCGCCGACGAAAATCCGCTGAGCATCGGCATGCGCGTTTCGAAGCCGCGGAAGGCGTCGTCGATCAGTCGGTTCATCTCGCGATGCAACGCCATGAACGGGTCGCGGTCCTCGTCACGATAGAAGCTGGGAACCGGACTGTTCTCCCGGCCCCAGGGAATGAGATCACGAATAGCCATTGCTGTTCTCCTTTCTCGACTGGTTGTGTCAAAGGCGAACGCCAGAGATCGACTTCGCTCAGGCGGCCTGCTTCGGCTTCTCGACCTGTCCGGCCTTCGGCGCGCCGTCTTGCTTGGCGATCGTGATGCGACGCGGCTTCATCTCTTCGGGCACTTGGCGCACGAGGTCGATCGTCAGCACGCCGTTATTGAGCGAGGCGCCGGTGACCGTCATGTGATCGGCAAGCTCGAAGCGCCGTGTGAACGGTCGCACCGGAAGGCCGCGATGGAGATATTCCACCTCGTCCTGTTCCTTGCGCTCGCCCGAGACGATGAGAAGGTTCGGCTCGTGGCTGATGTCGAGATCGTTCTCGGAAAAGCCGGCGACGGCGATCCTCACCCGATAGGTGTTCTCGTCGCTTCGCTCGATGTCATAGGGCGGCCAGGTTTCGACTGCCTGAGGCGCGTTTTCCAGCAGGTTGAAGATGCGGTCGAAACCGATGCTCGACCGATAGAGCGGGGAAAAGTCGAATGCGGTTCTCATAGCTACATCCTCCGTGGAGCAACATAGTACGAGGGGCGCCAAAGAGCTTGGCGCTCCCTGGGTTCTGCCAGTCCCATTCGGCAACCGGCAATTTTCATTTGGTTATTGTCAGGCCGAAATCAAGACCCAGATTCTGTCCCGCTGCCACAATTTTTGTTGCCGGATTGTACTGGTAATGCCGGTTTCAACCGTCGTTTGAGGGTCGCGCCGGCACGCCGCATGGAGGACATCATGACCATGACACGCGACGACATCATTTCGGTGCTGGGCCCGGTCGACGACGCCGTGATCGCCGACATCGCCTCGACCGGCGCGACGATCGAAGAGTTGCGCGAGGCCTTTGCCTGGGTCGGCGCCGATGAGGCGCTGGTCAACGAGGGCCGCCCGCTGCCGTCGGCAAGGGTGGCGACGCTGATCGGGCTTCTCGAACCGCCGGACGACGACATATAGCGCCGGGTTTCGGCAAGCAGACTGGGAGACGGGGGAGGTCTTGAAGCGTGCAGCCATACGAACCATCTCGTCAGTCGGGCGCCGATCGGGCCGCCTTCCTGGTTATTCTCAAAAAGAAAAGGAGGAAGTGATGAACGACGTCCCATTTTCCGAGCCGATCACGCTCAAGCTCCAATCCGTCGGAGAGCGCAAGGTCGCCAGCAGCTGGGAAGCCATCGAATGCATGCAGCAATGGCCGGACCGGGCGTGCGGCCGCAACTGGCGCGCAGCCTATCGCGCCTGCCGCGACGCGCTCGACGGTTGGCGCACCGCCCGCGAGGCGCGCACCGCCTTCGTCAAGGCGGCACGCACCGCCGGACTGCTGGTCACGGGACGTTAATCCACCTGAACATCAATCCACCTGAACGCCAATGATCCTGAAGCCGGGGGAACCTCAAGCCGGGGAACCTGAAGCCGGGGCGGACGCGCTGTGCTGCAGAGGCGGCGCCTTTCATGAAAAGCGCCACCTTTTCTCTATTTCACTGCAGCGTAATGACGCCGTCCACCGCCCGCCATTCGGAGGGCTGGATCAGACGATGATGGGCGACGCGCACAGAATGCAGCGGGCCCTCGATCTCACGTTCCCAATAGTCGAGGAAATGCTTCAGCGTCGGGAAATCCGGAGCGATGTCGTATTCCTGCCAGATGAAGAGCTGCAGCAGGTCCCGGTAGTCGGGAAGACGATAGTGGATCTCCGCCGTTGTCAGGCCAAAACCCTGCATCTGGAGCTGGAACTCCTTGCTGACCATGCACGTCTCCTTTCTGTGGTGCAATCCGCACCCAAAACGCCTCCGCTTCCTCATCGGTTCCGGCCGCCGGCAGACGGTGCCGGGATCGACGACGATGTCGGAAGGTTGCGCCCCGGTTTCAAGTCGCATCCGTCGTTTCAAATCCTGGAATAGCGCCATTATTACAGTGCGTTATTACGGTGCGTTGGCACTCGACAACGGCGAGTGCTAAAATTTTTTCGGCGTCCTCTTGAAAGGCTGGATAGGCAGACTAATTCGATAGGCGCGTGATGCCTGAGCAGGGGTCGCGCACCGTCGCACCGACCCACTGGTCGGCTGCGAAGGGAGGTCCAAGAAAATCTGTTTGTCCCATGAGGAGAACGACATGGCGTTCCGTCCATTGCATGACCGTATCCTGGTCCGCCGCATCGAGGTCGACGAGAAGACCGCTGGCGGCATCATCATTCCTGACACAGCCAAGGAAAAGCCGCAGGAAGGCGAGGTCATCGCCGCCGGCCCCGGCGCGCGCGACGATAGCGGACAGTTGCAGCCGCTCGACGTCAAGGTCGGCGATCGCATCCTGTTCGGCAAATGGTCGGGCACCGAGATCAAGCTCAACGGCGAGGACCTGCTCATCATGAAGGAAAGCGATGTGCTGGGCGTGATTGAAATGACCGACCAGATAAAAAAGCAGGCCGCCTGAGCGGGGCCTGAACAAGCCATCAGTCAACGAAAAGCTGCCTATTTGAAGGAGTTATCCAATGGCTGCCAAGGATGTGAAATTCCATACCGAAGCCCGCGAGAAGATGTTGCGCGGTGTCAACATCCTCGCCGACGCGGTGAAGGTGACGCTCGGTCCAAAGGGCCGCAATGTCATCCTCGACAAGTCGTTCGGCGCCCCGCGCATCACCAAGGACGGCGTTACCGTCGCCAAGGAAATCGAACTTGAGGACAAGTTCGAGAACATGGGTGCGCAGATGGTGCGCGAGGTCGCCTCGAAGACCAGCGACGTCGCCGGCGACGGCACGACGACCGCCACCGTTCTGGCGCAGTCGATCGTCCAGGAAGGCGCCAAGGCGGTTGCCGCCGGCATGAACCCGATGGACCTGAAGCGCGGCATCGACAAGGCGGTCGACGCCATCGTCGCCGAACTCAAGGCCAATGCCCGCAAGGTGACAAGGAACGACGAGATCGCCCAGGTCGGCGCCATCTCGGCCAATGGCGATGCCGAGATCGGCCGCTTCCTCGCCGAAGCGATGGAAAAGGTCGGCAATGAGGGCGTCATCACGGTCGAGGAGGCCAAGACCGCCGAGACCGAGCTCGAAGTGGTCGAGGGCATGCAATTCGATCGCGGCTATCTCTCGCCTTATTTCATCACCAACCAGGACAAGATGCGCGTCGAGCTCGAAGAGCCCTATGTGCTGATCCACGAGAAGAAGCTGTCCAACCTGCAGGCCATGCTGCCGGTGCTCGAAGCCGCAGTGCAATCGAGCAAGCCGCTGCTGATCATCGCCGAGGATGTCGAAGGCGAGGCGCTGGCGACCTTGGTCGTCAACAAGCTGCGCGGTGGACTGAAGGTCGCCGCCGTCAAGGCGCCGGGTTTTGGTGACCGCCGCAAGGCGATGCTGGAAGACATTGCCATCCTGACCGGCGGCACGGCCATCAGCGAGGATCTCGGCATCAAGCTCGAAAACGTCACGCTGGAGATGCTCGGCCGCGCCAAGAAGGTGCTGATCGAGAAGGAGAACACCACGATCGTCGACGGTGCCGGCCGCAAGGACGAGATCCAGGCACGCATCAGCCAGATCAAGGCGCAGATCGAGGAGACCACCTCCGACTATGACCGCGAGAAGCTGCAGGAGCGGCTGGCCAAGCTCGCCGGCGGCGTCGCCGTCATCCGCGTCGGCGGCTCGACCGAGGTCGAGGTCAAGGAGCGCAAGGACCGCGTCGACGACGCCATGCACGCCACCCGCGCTGCGGTCGAGGAAGGCATACTGCCCGGCGGCGGCGTGGCGCTGCTCAGGGCAGCGAAGGCGCTCGACAATGTCGCCGTCGACAATCCCGACCAGAGGACCGGCGTCGAGATCGTGCGTCGGGCCATCGAGCAGCCGGTGCGCCAGATCGCCGAGAATGCCGGTGCGGAAGGTTCGATCATCGTCGGCAAGCTGCGCGAGAAGACCGAATTCGGCTATGGCTGGAACGCCCAGACCAACGAGTTCGGCGATCTCTACGCGCAGGGCGTGATCGACCCGGCCAAGGTGGTGCGCGCCGCTCTCCAGGACGCCGCGTCGGTCGCCGGCCTGCTGGTCACCACCGAGGCGATGGTGGCCGAGAAGCCGAAGAAGGAAGCTGCCGCACCGGCAATGCCCGGCGGTGGCATGGACTACTAAGGTCAGGCACCCAAAGCGAGGCTTCTGAACGGCAGATGGACCGTGTCCGCCAAAGCGGGCACGGTCTTGCCGGTCCGGACCAATGCGGAGCAGGTGCCATGGATGTGATGGACAGTTTTGGAAAGATCGCGGCGCCGACCCGCCCGAAGAACGATTTCAACTATGAAACCGATTGCAGGGCGGCGCTGGCGCCCTTGGTCGACGGCTTGCTGGACATGGCCGAGCAGGCCGGCTGGGATCGCCGCAAGGCGGCCTATACGCTGATGTTCCTGTCGGCCCAACGCGTCGGGGCCGGCCAGGAGGAGCGTAAATGATTGCCGCGCAGGCGCGCATGCCTGCGCCTGTTGGAGACAGTTGAACCGGAAAGGAAAGTGTCATGGACCGTTCTTCTTTTGAAAAGCCGGTCACCATCCTGACCGGCCTCGGCACGCCGACCAGGATAGAAAGCGCGGCTGAGGCCTATGCGCTGCTTGCCGACTGGCCGCGGGCGAGCCGGACGGCCGCGCATGACATCGCCGCCAAAGCCCGCCGGGCCGCGATGGACGGGGAGATCGACGCCGAGACGGCGCGGGCGACCTTCGTGGCGTTTGCCCGCCGCAACGATCTTCTCGCGCCGCTGACGAGATCTACGGTTGGGGGTGGACCGGTCATCGATTGGGCAACGCGTTCGCAGCGTGTCAACGCACCGGCGTGAACGCGGCTTTTCCTTCTCCCCTTGTGGGAGAAGGTGGATTGGCGCGAAGCGCCAAGCCGGATGAGGGGTGCTGGAAGGAATGAGGCGGCGGCGATTTCAAGAAAATTGCCAAGCTGGAACACCCCTCATCCGACCTCGCTTCGCGAGGCCACCTTCTCCCACAAGGGGAGAAGGTAAGATCGCGTCGGCGCCGCGCCTTCCAACCCTCACCGCCTTACCCGCGATTTCAGCCAGCGGTCGAAGGCCACGGCGAGGATCAGGATCAGGCCGATGACGATGCTTTGCGTGTAGGACGAGACGTTGTTGAACTGCAGCCCGTTCTGCAGCACGCCGATCAGTGCCGCGCCCACCACCGTGCCGCCGACCGAGCCAATGCCGCCGAACAGCGAGGTGCCGCCGATGACCACCGCCGAGATCACCGTCAGCTCGTAGCCGATGCCGGCGACGGCTTCCGAGGAATTGAGCCTGGCCGATAGCACGAAGGCGGCAAGGCCGGCGAAGAAGCCGACGATGATGTAGACCGAGATCAGGATGCGGTCGACGCGCAGGCCGGACAGCCGCGCCGCCTCGGCATTGCCGCCGACGGCGTAGACGGCGCGGCCGTAGCGCGTGTAGCGCAGGACGATGTGGCAGAGGATCGCCGCCGCCGCGAAGATGATCGCCGGCACCGGCACCGGGCCGATCAGCCCGGTGCCGAACCAGCGCATCGAAGCGTCGAAGCCGGAGATCGGGCCGCCATTGGAGATCGTCAGCGTCAGGCCGCGAAAGACGGTGAGGCCGCCGAGCGTGACGACGAAGGGCGGCACTTTCAGCCGGGTGATGGCAAAGCCCTGGACGCCGCCGGCCAGGGCGCCGACGACGACGGCTGCCAGAAGGGCTGCGAACCAGCCATAGCCTTGTGCGCCGGACGTCGACAGCGACAGCGTGTTGGCGGTGCCGCCCTTGGCCACCACCGCCGCGACCATGCCGCAGAAGGCCAGCAGCGAGCCAACCGACAGGTCGATGCCGGCGGTGAGGATGACGAAGGTCATGCCGAGCGCGATCAGCCCGGTGATCGAGATCTGCCGCATGATGTTGAAGATGTTGATCGGGTCGATGAAGCTCGGCTTCAGCACGGTGAAGACGACGATCAGCAGCGCCAGGAACATCAGCGGTCCGAAGCTCATCAGCAGGCGCGCGACATTGATGCCGCCGCGCTGGCTCTGTTCGGTCGTGCTGGTCATTGCGTCGCTTCCTGCGTTTGATCGAGCGCCATCAGTTCCATCAGTTTTTCCTCGGTCGCCTCGATACCTGGCATCTCGCCGGTGATGCGGCCGCGCCGCATGGTGACGATCCTGTCCGACACCGCAAGCACTTCGGGCAATTCCGACGAGATCATCATGATGGCGATGCCGCGCCCGGCGAGCTGCACCAGGATCTGGTGCACCTCGGCCTTGGCGCCAACATCGACGCCTCGCGTCGGCTCGTCGACGATCAGCACCTTGGGGTCGCGCGCCAGCCAGCGGGCGAGGATGACCTTCTGCTGGTTGCCGCCGGACAGCCCCTCGATGGGCTGCTCGGGCGAGGCCATGCGGATCGACAGCGTTTTTCTGTAGCTCGCCAGCGCCTGGCGCTCGCGGCGCTCGGCCATGAAGCCGAGAGCGTTGGAGTAGCGGCCGAGCGCTGCGACGGAAAAGTTCGTGAGAATGCCGAGCGCGGCGAAGATCGCCTGATGCTTGCGGTCTTCCGGCACCAGGCCGATGCCGAGGGCGATGGCGTCGGCGGGTGTTTCAGGCGCGATCGTCTTGCCGTCGAGGGTGATGGTGCCGGCGGCGATGCGGTCGGCGCCGAAGATGGCGCGGGCAAGCTCGGTGCGGCCGGAGCCGACGAGACCGGCGACGCCGAGGATCTCGCCCGCCTTGAGGTCGAGATCGATGCCTTCGAGCACGATGGCGTGCGGCGCCTGCGGATCGCGCACCGTGCGCAGACCGCGCACGGAAAGCCTGACGTCGCCGGCGACATCGCGCAGCGTCGGCCTGGCATAAAGCTCGGACGCGGCGCGGCCGACCATTTTCTCGATGATT
Source organism: Mesorhizobium sp. WSM4814 (assembly GCF_055811595.1). NCBI lineage: Bacteria > Pseudomonadati > Pseudomonadota > Alphaproteobacteria > Hyphomicrobiales > Phyllobacteriaceae > Mesorhizobium > Mesorhizobium sp. WSM4814. The sequence goes on along the minus strand of NZ_JBVVQT010000019.1, from coordinate 24,935 downwards.
TTCGGCAGCTTGATCGGCCCGCCATCGCGGTCGAGATGGCCGGCCAGCCTGCCGTCGCGCAGCACCGTCATGCGGTCGCAGATCGCGGAGGCCTCTTCCAGCCGGTGGGTGACGAACATGATGGCGACGCCGTCCTTGCGCAGCCGGCCCATGATCGACATCAGTTTTTGCACTTCGGTTTCGGTCAGCGCCGAGGTCGGCTCGTCCATGATGATGAGCCGGCTCTTAAGCGACAGCGCGCGGGCGATCTCGACCAGCTGCTGCTCGGCCACCGACAGCGCAGACACCGGCGTCGCCGGGTCGAGGTCAAGGCCGACGCGGGCGATGATCGCGCGCGAGTCCACCTCCATCTTCCGCCAGCTGACCAGGCCGAAGCGCCCGAGCGGCGCGCGGCCGATAAAAATATTCTCCGCCACGGTCAGCGTCGGGATCAGGCTCAGTTCCTGGTAGATGGTGACGATGCCGAGGCGCTTGGCATCCTGCGGATTGTGCGGATTGAATTCTACGCCGTCGAAGACGATGCGGCCGCTGGACGGCGGCATCACGCCGGACAGGATCTTGAGCAGCGTCGACTTGCCGGCGCCGTTCTCGCCGAGCAGGCCGAGGATTTCGCCGGGCCGAACCTCGAGCGAGACATCGCTCAGCGCGGTGACGCCGGCAAAGCGCTTGGTCACGCCCTCGACGGCGAGGAGGGGGAGAGATGGCGCGATGGCTTCAGTGACGGACAAAAGTTGCTTCCTCGATGCAGTTTTTCACGCCATCTCTCGGCGCTTGAACACCCCCTCTGTCCTGCCGGACATCTCCCCCGCAAGGGGGGAGATCGGATGTCGTCACGGCTTTCGCCAATCACCAACGTTGAAGAAAAGGCGCAGCCAGCGAAGCTGCCAATCTCTCCCCTTGCGGGGGAGATGGCCGGCAGGCCAGAGGGGGGTGCTGTCCCACCGACCTCACCAATTGGCCTACTTCGTCTCGCCCAGCCTTTCCGCCTTGTCGAGATTGTCCTTGCCGATGACGATCGGCGTCAGCAGCACGAGCTTTTCCTTCGGCTCGGTCTTGTCCCTGGCATAGGCGACGGCGATCTGCACCGCGGTGCGCGACTGCTCGCCGGGGAACTGTTCGACGGTGCCGGCCAGCTTGCCGTCGCGCACGGCGACCAGCGCTTCGGGAAGCGCATCGAAGCCGTAGATCTTGACGTCGGTGAAGTTGCGCGCCGCGCAGGCTTCGACCGCGCCCAGCGCCATGTCGTCATTGGCGCAGATGATCGCGTCGGGCTTGCCGTTGGCGGCAAGGCCGGCCTCGGTGACCGAGAGCGCCTCGGCGCGGGCGAAATTGGCGGTCTGCTCGAAGATGATCTGGTACTTGTCCTTCATCGGGTCGAGGACGTTGTGCACGCCCTTGTTGCGGTCGATCGCCGGCCCGGCACCTGGCTGGCCCTGCAGATGGAAGATCTTGGCGCCGTTCGGGAAAGCCGCCACCATGGCCTGCGCTTCGGCCTCGCCGCCCTTGACGTTGTCGGCGCCGACATGGGCGAGGATGCCTTCGACCCCGTCGACGCGGCGGTCGATGGTGACGACGGGGACGCCGGCCTGGATCGCTTGCTCGATGGCCGGGGCCAGCGCGTTGACGTCGAGTGGCGAGATGACGATGGCGTTGACCTTCTGCACGAGCGCTGCCTCGATATCGGCGGTCTGCTTGGGCGCCGAGTTCTGGCCGTCGCTTTCGACAAGATTGACGCCCTGCGCCTGAGCTTCCGCCTTGATCTGGTTCAGCATGTGCACAAAGAACGGAAAGCCGAGGCTCGGCACCGAACCAAGGATGGTCAGCTTGTCCTGGGCGAAAGCCAGTTGCGGAGCGGCCAGCGCCATCGTGCCCATCGCCACGGACGACAGCAGGAATTCACGTCTGTTGATCAATTTAGTCTCCTCCCACATGAGCGCATGAACCCGAAAACCGGTTCCGGTTTTCCGAAAATTCCTGCGTCGATCCAGAAATGGAGTGTCCTTTGAGCGCCCAGGGGGACGCAACGGCGCTCCAGCCGGTCCACCGCGACGTTCTCCTCCGCTCGGCGCCGGCGGGCGGATGCTAGCCAAGGCCGGAGATTTGCGCAAGGAACGGGCGGTATTCGGTTCCGGTCGGGTCCCCGGCCTGTTGTTTGGCGGCTTCGCTGGGTTCGCCGGGTTGCCCGATCTCTCAGTCTGCCACCGCCGGCTTGCTGCTGTCAGCGACAGCAGGGTGATTGATCCAGATACGACCGCAGGACCATGAGCCCCGCGATCAGGCAGCGCATGCCCACGGCGCTAAGCGGATCGAGATGATCCAGCACAGTCTTCTGCGCAACATTGCCGAAGCCCCAAAAGGCAGCGGCAAGCAGAAGCAGACAGTTGGCCTGCACCAAAGCTTGCGCCGCAAAGGGCGGATCGCTGGTTGCTAGCGGGCGGCGAGCTTGTCCCACCGCTTGCAATACAGGCGGACGCCGACGGGCATGATCTCATAGCCGGCGTCATTCAACTGCAGCTTCATCTCCTCGAAATGCCGCTTTGAGCCGCTGACGATCGATTCAGGGGTGTAGTCCCGGCCGTTGCGGGCGGCATTGGCCAGGATGTCGGCATAGAGGCGCATGCTCGTGATTTTCACATCCGATTCCAGCACCTGCCTGCATCCTCTAGCGAACGACGGCGACTGGGCGGCGGAAAAACTCAAGATCGTGCATGCCAGCATTATCGAAACAGGACGCATGGAAACCTCCCCCGGATTGCCGCTTTTTGCGGCAAACGACCTTGCAATTTGTGCGCCTGCGACGGGATCGGGCAGATGCAGTATTCGGCCTCCTGCATTTGTAGTATTCTGTCTTGGGACGGGTTCCACCATGACGGTCAATGACGCTTCGAAAGCGCAGACGCTCGATGCCTTGTCGGGTCGCGAGCGCGCGGTCGCGGAAAAATTCGCAACCGGCATGACCTATCGCGAAATCGGCAATGCACTTTTCATTGCCCCAACCACTGTTCGCACCCACCTTGCGGCCATCTACGAAAAACTTGGCGTGCGCACCAAGATCGGGCTCGCGGCGTATTTTGCCGGCGCTTCCGGCGCTCGGCCGGGCGGGCAGTCACGTCAGTCGGACGCTCCGCCGGTGCTCGCCATATTTCCGATCGAATGCCTGAATTCCGAAGAGCGCTGGCGCCGCTTTGCCGACGGCCTGTCGTCAGACATCACCATCAACCTGGCGCGATACGCGGGCTTGCCTGTCATCGCCTTCCACACGATGAAATCGCTGGGCAGCAAGCCGGCCGATTTCGCGGCTGACGGCAAGGCGCTCGGCGCCACCTATTTCGTATCGGGCCAGTTGCGTGCGGACGACCAGAGGATTCGCTTGACGATAGAGCTTGCCGATGCCCGCAGCGGCGTCGACCTGTGGAGAGAGCGCTACGATCGCCCGGCCGAGGACATTTTCGCGCTGCAGGACAGCCTGGCCGAAAGCATCATCAACGTGTTCGCCGGCAGTTATGGAACGCTGGCCACGGTCGGCCGCAATGCGGCTCGCCGCAAGCCGCTGGCCAGCTTGCGGGCCTACGATTTTTATCTGCTTGCCCTCGAACAGCACACCATGTTCAGCCGCGCCAGCAATGCCGAGGCGATCCGCTTGTTTTCGCGCGCGCTGGAGCTTGATCCTACCTTCGCAAACTGCTGGGCCGAACTCGCCTACGCCTATTCGATCGAGGCCTGCAACGGCTTTGGCGACGACGTGCTGACGTCGATCGAGAACGGGTGGATCACGGCCGAAAACGCCTTGCGCCTCGACCCGACGGACAGCTGCGCCCACGCATGCCTTGGCAATGTCAGGGCATGCCTTGGCGATCTCGAAGGAGCGGAGCGCGCGCACCGGCGGGCTCTCGAATACGGCTCCAACCACGCCGGCATACTGCTGCTGCTCGCCGGCAGCAAAGCGCTTGTCACCGGCGATCCAGCCGAGGCGATCCCGCTCATCGAGCGTGCCATGCGCCTTAATCCATTGGCCCCGCCCTGGTATTTCGGCATGCAAGGCCGCATCCTGTTTGCCGCCGGCAGGCATCGGGAAGCTGTCGCGGCGCTCCGCAGGAGTTCGCCGGAGTCGCCGGACGTGCTGATGTTCCTGGCACTTTCGCATGCGGCCATGGGCGAGACCGGCGAGGCGGCGCGCGCCGCGGCCCGCTTGAGAGCCGATTTTTCAGGCTTTTCGGTCGAACGCTTCATCGCAGGCTATCCGGTGACCAACCGGGACGCCTTGCTTGCCATCCGCCACGCTGCCGAACTGGCGAAGCTGCCGTAGGCAAGTTGAAAAATTGACACGACCGTCTGTCTCGGCCATCCTTATGCCAGCCGTCTTCTCCTGCGGCGGCGTGTGTATGAGCGAGTCCATGGCCAGTTCCGTCACCAGCCAGAATTCCAAGCGCGCTGCAGTGCGCAAGGCGCTCGACCGCCACAAGGTCTACATCACCGCGCAAAGTTTTTCAGCCGGCGCCTACAAAGCGCGTGTCCTCGTCGACGGCGAGGCTTATTGGGTCGACGAATTCCGGCTGAGCCAGCTCCAGCAGGGTCTGTCGCCTGCCGAGCTCGAACTGACGCCGGCCACCGACGATTGAGTGTGACGTTCATCCCTTCGTCATCCCAGGAATATTTCGGGGCGCAGGCGGGACAGTACCCCCCTCTGGCCTGCCGGCCATCCCCCCCGCAAAGGGGGAGATTGGCAGTGTCACTGTGGCCGCCCTCTTGGCAACGTCGGAGGTTGGCGAAAGCATTCGTGACATCCGATCTCCCCCCTTGCGGGGGAGATGTCCGGCAGGACAGAGGGGGGTGTGAAGAAACTCGACGGAGGGTGATCGGTTCTGGACCGCTGCATTCTTCGGCAGATGTCACGGCATGGAACCCAGGGCCTGCACTTCGCTTGGCGTTCGCTCCGTCCTGGTATGACGAAGGCGCGAACGCTCGCTCGTTCGCCACCACCGCCTAGCCCCATGCCAGCTCCCTCCAAACTCAAGGCCTATCGCGCCAAGCGCGAATTCCGCAAAACGCCGGAGCCCGCCGGTGGGCCGGTTGCCGCAGAAGGCAATCGCTTCGGCGTGCACAAGCATCACGCTGCATCAGACCATTACGATCTTCGCCTGCAGGTCGGCGATGTGCTGAAGAGCTGGGCGGTGCCTCGCGGCCCGTCGCTCAATCCGGCCGACAAGCGGCTGGCGGTCGAGACCGAGGACCATCCGCTTGAATATATTGACTTCGAAGGCGTCATTCCCGAGGGCGAATATGGCGGCGGGCCGATGATCGTCTGGGACACCGGCGTCTGGGCGCCGATGGACGATGTCGAAAATAGCCTGCGCACCGGCTCCTTCAAATTTCGTCTCGCCGGCGAGAAGCTGAATGGCGGCTGGATGCTGACCAGGCTGAAACCGAAGCCCGGCGAGGATGAGGGCAAAAAGAACTGGCTGCTGTTCAAGGAGCGCGACCTCGCCGCCGACGCCAGGCTCGACATACTGGAAGCCCGGCCGGAAAGCGTCAAATCCGGCCGCCGCATCGAGGAACTGGTTGCAACCCCGAAGCCTGCCGCAAGGCGGGCGAAACCGGTGGCGCTGAAACCCGGTGCGCTGGCGGGTGCGGTCAAGGCGCAGCTGCCTTCCCGGATCGAGCCGCAGCTGGCCACGCAGGTTCCGAAGCCGCCGGGCGGCGAAAGCCCTGCCGAAAAAACGCGCGAAATCTGGCTGCACGAAATAAAATTCGACGGCTACCGCACCATGGCGCATCTGGCCGACGGCGCGGTCAAATTGATCACCCGCGCCGGCCTCGACTGGACCAGGCGCTATGGCGACCTGTCGCTCGCCTTTGCCGGGCTGCCCTGCCGCGATGCAATCATCGACGGCGAGGTCGTTGCGCTCGACGCCAGGGGCATCAGCCGCTTTGCCCTTTTGCAGGAGGCGCTGGCCGAGGGCGCCGGCAACAAGCTCCACTTCTATGCCTTCGACCTGTTGTATCTCGACGGCTGGGACCTGACAAAAGCGCCGCTCGGCCGGCGCAAGGCGCTGCTGTCGCAATTGCTGTCCGGCCTGGGCGCCAACTCCGCCATCCAGTTCTCCGACCACGTCGAAGGCGATGGCCAGGCGCTCTACGACCAAGCCTCCGAGCTCGGGCTGGAAGGCATCGTCTCCAAGCGCGCCACCGCGATCTACCAGAGCGGCCGCACCAAGACGTGGACCAAGACCAAGGCGCTGAAGACCGGCGATTTCGTCATCGCCGGCTACACCACTTCCGCTGCAGCCGAGGGGCTGGCCGCGCTCGGGCTCGGCGAATTCGAGGATGGCGAGCTGCACTATCGCGGCAAGGTCGGCACCGGCTTCGACGCCGCCACCGCCACCGCGTTGCTGGCCCGGCTGGAGCCGCTGCGCGCCGGCGCGTCTGCACCCGAAGGCGTTCCACGCGAGATCATGCGCGAGATGAACTGGGTGCGGCCGCTGCTTTCGGCCCATATCCACTATGCCAACCGGACCACCGATAATGCGCTGCGCCATGCCGTGTTCCGCGGGCTGCGCGATGTCGGCCTGTCGACGCCTGTATCGGCCAAGCGCAAGCGGCTGATCGCCGAGGCCGACCTCGCCACGATCTGGGTGACCAACCCGACGCGGCGGCTGTTCGGCAGAACCGGACCGACCAAGCTCGATATCGCCGTCTACTACGCGCTGGTCGGCGACTTCATGCTGCCGCACATTTTGGGCCGCCCGGTGTCGCTGGTGCGCTGCCCGACCGGCAAGCCGCAGGACTGCTTCTTCCAGCGCCATGCCTTCACCGGCATGCCGAAATCGGTGGCGACTTTCGAGGCGACCAATTCCGAGGGCGAAACCAAATCCTACCTGTCGGTCGAGGACGCCAAGGGCTATCTGGCGCTGGCGCAGTTCGGCGTCGTCGAGTTCCACACCTGGGGCACCCATCGCACGCGCCTCGACAAACCCGACCTGATCGTCTTCGACCTCGATCCCGGTGAGGGGGTTGGCTGGCGCGAGGTGGTCGAGGCGGCGGTGCATATCCGCGCCGAACTGGAGGCGATGGGGCTGGTGCCGTTTGCCAAAACCTCGGGCGGCAAGGGCATCCACATATCAGTGCCGGTGACGCAAAAACAGAACTGGAAAAAACTGCACCAGGCGACCAGCGCCATCTCCTCGGCATTGGCCGCCACGGCGCCCGACACCTTCACCACCACCATGGGCAAGGACAACCGCAAGCGGCGCATCTTCATCGACTTTCACCGCAACGCGCGCGGCCACACTTCGGCGGCACCCTATTCGCTGCGCGCCCGCACAAACCTGCCGGCCTCGACGCCGGTGAGCTGGTCCGATCTGGAATCCATCGACGCTCCGGAAGATTTGAATTATTCTTCACTGCCGGGGCTTCTGGCCACCTCCGGCGATCCCTGGGCCGACATGGAAGATTTCGCTAGGGATTTGCCGGTATTGTGAGGGCGATGTAGGTTTTGCGCAGCGTCGTTCGTCCTTTGGACGAGGCGCTGCGAAATGTTCGACGGTGCACGGCCGCGTAGGAGAGTTTCATGGCGCCCAGGGCAAGTTGGAAAGGTTACCTCAAGCTCAGTCTCGTCAGCTGTCCGGTTCGGCTGTATCCGGCGACGAGTGCCAGCGAGCGCATCAGCTTCAACCAGCTGCACAAGGACACCCACAACCGCATCAACATGAAGCCGGTCGATCCCGAGCTCGGGCTGGTCGAGCGCTCGGATCTGGTCAAGGGCTACGAATACGAGGACAAGCAGTACATCATCATCGAAGATGCCGACCTCGAGGCGGTGCGAATCGAATCCAACCACACGATGAACATCGAAGCCTTTGTCGACGAGCATTCGGTCGACGTCATCTATCAGGACGCCCCCTACTACCTGGCGCCGGATGGCGCGATGGCCGAGGAAACCTTCGCCGTGCTGCGCGAAGCGATGCGCAAGTCCGGCAAGCTGGCGATCGCGCGGCTGGTGCTGTCCAGCCGCGAGCGCGTGGTGACGATCGGCGCGCGCGAGAACGGCATGTTCGTCTGCACCTTGAGGAACCCGAACGAAGTGCGCGGCACGGCTGAATATTTCGGCAACATCCCGGCCGGCAAGCCCGACCCCGAAATGCTGCAGCTTGCCGAAGCGCTGATCAAGCAGAAGGAAACCACCTTCGATCCGAAGAACTACGAGGATCGCTATGAGATCGCGCTGATGGCGATGATCCGCGAGAAGCTCAAGGGCCACAAGCCGATCATCGCGGCAGCGCCCGAGCGCGGCAATGTGATCAATCTTATGGATGCGCTGAAGGCCAGCCTGTCGCAATCGGCCAAGCCGCCGGCCAAGAGCAAGAGCAAGGCCGATGAAGCGGCGAAACCGGCAACGAAATCCGCCAAGGGCGGCGCCGGCGCGGCCAAGGAAAATCCGCTCAAGGCCAATCTGCTCAAGGCCGTCGGCAAGAGCAAAGGGTGACAGCGCCCACCGGTATAATTTCCGGCAGCGTCTTCGGCGCCATCGGCGCGCTGGCGGCGTTCCCGCTGAGGCTGGCGGCGCGTGAAGTCGAGCGCCGGCAGGGCCAGTTGCGACGCGGCGTCAACAGGCGCACCAGCCATGTCGTGTTCGGCCGCACGCTTCTGGCCAAGGCCGGGGATGCCGAGATCGAGCGCCGCGTCGCCGCCGAGCGCGCGGCCGGCCGCAAGCTGATCAGCGAAAACGGTTTTTTGCGCCTGCTCGGGCTGATCAAGGCGCCGGAGGCTTCGGCGCTGCCCAGACAGTCGCTCATTGACCAGTCGCGGCTTGCCGCCGCCGACCTCGACCTGTTGTCGCTGTTCGATGCCTTCGAGCATGATGGCGAACCCTATTCGTTTCGCGACCTGATCCTGGCCCGCAAATATGCCGGGCTGATTGCCGGTGGCGCCTCGTGGGGGGCGATCGCGCGCTCGGTGCACCGTTGCGGTCCGATCGCCTCGCTGACCGCCAAGTCGCTGAATGTCGGCTCGCAGCATGGGCGCGCCGATCAGATCTACCTTGAAGGCGGCCAGAGCGAACTCGACGGCCAGCTGCTGTTCGATTTGGGATCGCCGGATGACGACACGCTGGAAGAACTGTTCGCCGATGCTGAAGCCGCGGAACAGGCTGAAGACCACGAGCAGGCGGCGGCACTCTACCAGCGCTGCCTGGCCATCGATCCGGGCGATGCGATCGCCGCCTTCAACCGCGCCAACTGCCTGCGCGCCGCCGGACGCGCGGCCGAGGCGGCGCACGACTATGCCCGCGCCATCAAGTGCGACCCCGGCTTTGTCGAGGCCTGGTTCAATCTGGCCGGGCTGATGAGCGATGAGGGCCGCGACGGCTCGGCGCGCCGGCATCTGCAAAAGGCGATCGCGCTCGATGCCAATTATGCCGACGCGGTGTTCAACCTGGCACGGCTGGAGTTCGACGCCGGCAATCTTGCCGAGGCGCGGCGGAACTGGGCGCGCTATCTCGAGCTCGACGCCAGCTCCGAATGGGCGCGCATGGCGGCCAAGGGTATTCAGTTCATCGATTTGCAGCTGGCGCGGATGTCGGGGTGAGGGCTCGTTTGGTCGCGCTTGAACACCCCCCTCTGGCCTGCCCTCTTTGCCACCACTTGGCATCTCCCCCGCAAGGGGGGAGATTAAGCACTCAGCCGCTTTCGTCATCCTTAAACGTTGCAAGAGTAAGCGGGGCGCCCGAGCTGCCGATCTCCCCCCTTGCGGGGGAGATGGCCGGCAGGCCAGAGGGGGGTGGGACGGAACGCGGCCTTCAAAAGTGGGCCGCCCCATGACCACCTTCCTCCTCGACGGCCCAGACACCGCTCCCATCACCATCCTGCTCGCCCATGGCGCCGGCGCGCCGATGGATTCTGCCTCGATGACCGCCACGGCAAAAGCGCTGGCCGAAGCCGGGTTTCGCGTTGCGCGCTTCGAATTCCACTACATGGCGGCCCGCCGCTACGGCCACCGCAAGCCGCCGCCGCGCGCCGAGACGGTGAACCCGGAATACATCAAGGCGATCGCCGACCTCAGGGCGAAGGGCGTGAACGGGCCGCTCATCATCGGCGGCAAGTCGATGGGCGGCCGCGTCGCTTCGATGATCGCCGACGACATGTTTTCGAAGGACGAGATTTCAGGGCTGCTTTGCCTCGGCTATCCCTTCCATCCGCCGGGGAAACCGACGCAGCTTCGGACAAAACACCTCGCCGGTCTCAAGACGCCGACATTGATTTTTCAGGGCACACGCGACGAATTCGGGACCAGGAACGAGGTCGCGACCTACGATCTTTCCGACGCCATCGAGATGCGGTGGCTGGAAGACGGCGACCACGATTTGAAGCCGCGCAAGAGCATCTCCGGTTTTTCGGCCGCCGATCATCTGAAGACTCTCGCCGATGCGGTGAAGGCGTGGACCGAGCGCATCGTGCGCTGAAGCAGGCCGATGAAGATCGCCACCTTCAACGTCAACAACATCAACGGCCGGCTGCAGAACCTGCTCGCCTGGCTGACTGTCGCCAAGCCCGACATAGTCTGCCTGCAGGAGCTGAAGGCAAGGCAGACGCAGTTTCCGCGCACAGCACTCGCCGCGGCCGGCTATGGCGCGGTTTGGGTGGGACAGCCGACCTGGAACGGCGTTGCCATACTGGCGCGGGGTTCAGAACCCGTTCTGACCCGCGAGGCGCTGCCCGGCGACGACAGCGACAACCAGGCCCGCTACATCGAGGCGGCGGTCAGCGGTATCGTCGTCGCCTGCCTCTATGCGCCGAACGGCAACCCGCAGCCCGGCCCGAAATTCACCTACAAGCTGGCGTGGCACGAGCGCCTGAACGCGCATGCGGAAGAACTGTTCGACACCGGCCTGCCGGTGGTGCTGGCCGGCGACTACAACATCGTGCCCGAGCCGCGCGACATCTATCCGACCCGCTCCTATGACGACAATGCGCTGGTGCAGCCGGAGAGCCGGGAATCCTTCGCAGCGCTGCTCGACCAGGGCTGGACCGACGCGCTGCGCAAAAAACACCCGAAGGAGACGCTCTACACATTCTGGGATTATCGCCGCAACCGCTGGCAGCGCGACGCCGGCCTGCGGCTCGACCATATCTTGCTGTCCAAGAAACTGACGCGCCGGCTGGCCGGGGCAGGCATCGACCGCGACATCCGCGGCGAGCCCGGCGCCAGCGACCACGCCCCGGTGTGGGTTGAGTTGCGGTGAGGGGTGGGAGCCAATCTCCCCCCTTGCGGGCAAGGCAATCGCATTTGGATTCTTGCGAAGGTGGACCCCCACCCTAACCCTCCCCACAAGGGGGAGGGAACGCTGCCGCGCGCTTTTTAACTTCCCCTTTGGCGCCGAAAGGCAGGCAATTTGCCGAGTTCGGCGCCAACGAAGTCTCCCTCCCCCTTGTGGGGAGGGTTAGGGGTGGGGGTCCATCGTAGAGCGAAACCTTAGCCCGGTCGCGCGCCTTCGCGGGCGAAGGCCTCGATCAATGGCGTATACCCCTCAAGGTCGGGTTGGGTGGCGAAGCTGTGGCTGGCGGCGGTCGTTGCCCAGGGCAGGCTTTCCGACGTGAAAACCTCGACGAAGGGCACGTACCAATTGTGCTCGTCGAGCATGGTAGCGCGAACATTGACGAAGAAGTCCAGGCCGTGCGGATGCGTGAACATCCAGTTCTTGCAGTGCGGGCAGTAGAGTTGCCGGTGCGGGCCGTTCATGCCGCCGACCACCGGCTCGCCTTGCGTAACGCTGAAGCCGCTGCTTGGCACCGCCATGGTCAGGGAATAGGCGCTCGCGCTCAGCTTCTGACAGCCGGTGCAATGACAGGCCATGGTCAGCAAGGGCGGCGCACTTATGCGAAAGCGTATCCCGCCGCACAGGCAGCCGCCGTCCCAGGGTAGTTTCCAATCATCCATCACTTGGCCTCGGTGCTGAGTTCCCTGGCAGGCGATTCTAGCGCGCGACCGGGCAACATTGCGGCGACCAAGAGTGTCGCCAGGCCATATCGAGCGATTTGGCGCAGCCGCGCGTTTTGCGCTCGCTGTTTCGCTCTTCGGAATTGACCGGGCATCGACAAGCCCGGCGCCGCCCTGCATCATTGCGGACGAAGCGACAGCGGCGCGAGGGGAGCCCGATGAACAGGTTTGTCGACAGGCTGCTGGCAATGCTGCTGCTGGCGATCGGCATGCTCTGCTTCACACGCGTGTATTTCGCGCTGGGCGGCGGGGATGTCGGCGACGCTTTCGCGTCGGTGCGCCTGGCTTTCTTCGGGACAGCGGGTGTTGTCTCAGCTCTTGCAGCCCTGCTGTTCTGGGCCGGCCTGTTGCCGGGCCGATCGACGCTGGCTCCGAAGATGCCTCTGTTCGGCAGGGGCGCCGACCTGCAACCCGCCGGAAGACCACGCCTGCGGCGGCTCCTTGCCGTCGTTCCGTTCCTCGCCGTGCTCGCTCTGGTGGCCGACCAGCTCAGCCCGTGGTCGCGGCAGCCACAGGACGCCGGCAAAAGCCTGATCGCCGAGCAAACCGTGCCGAGCGCGCCGGAAAGCCAAGAGGTCACCAGCGCACCGGCCCCGGAACCGGAAGCGGCTCCTGCCTCGCCATCCAAGGTCGCGCTTGCCCCACCTGTCTCACCGCCGGAGCCTGCTCCAGCCCCGGCTGCGCCACCGCAGACCGTCGCGCCGCTGCCTCAGGCTCCGCCGCCGCAGCCGACGCAGCCCGATGGCCACCGCGAGCCCGTCGTCTGGCTGGCGGTGGCGTCCGACGGTCACTCGATCATGAGCGCCAGTGCCGACCGCACGATCAAGCTCTGGGATATCGACGGCAAGCGCCTGATCCGCACCCTCGGCATCCACAAGGACATGGCGCGTACCGCGCTTTTCCTGCCCGGTGGGGCGCGGGCGCTGACGGCGGGCGACGATGGCGAGATCGTGCTGCGCCAGCTCTCCGATGGCGCGGTGCTGCACGTCTTCTCGTCAGGCCAGAACGGCGGCGTCAACAAGCTGGCGATCAGCCCCGATGGCAAACGTGCAGTCAGCGGGCACGACACCGGCAGGGTCATCGTCTGGGATATCGAGAAAGGCTCGGTGCTGCATGTGATGCCGGGGCACGACTGGTCGATCAGCGGGGTCGCCGTCTCACCCGACGGCACACGCGCGATCAGCGGCAGTATCGAGGGCACACTAAAACTATGGGACATTGACACTGGCAAGCAGCTGCGCAGCTGGCACGGGCATGAGCGCGGCCCCTATGGCATCGTGTTCATGGCCGACGGGCGCCATCTGATCACCGGCAGCGGCGATTATACGATCAAGCTCTGGGATCTCGACAGCGGCCGCGAAGTCCGCCGCCTCGAGGGCCATTCGGGCACGGTCTATGCGCTGGCGCTGTCGACCGACGGCAAGCGGCTGCTGTCCGGTTCGCTCGACGGCACGGCACGGCTGTGGGACATGGAAACCGGCAGCGAGACCGCGCTGTTCGACAGCCGGTCCGGACCGGTCTACGCCGTGGCGTTCGCCGCCGACGGCACAGTGCTGACCGGCGGCTACGACCGCACCATCCGAGACTGGCCGGCAGGCGGCGGTGATGCGGTGGCGCTGTTCCCGGGCGCGCCGGAGTGATCAATTTCCTGATCGCGCTTGAGCACCCCCCTCTGTCCTGCCGGACATCTCCCCCGCAAGGGGGGAGATCGGATGTCACTTCGGCTTTCGTCAATCTCCAGCGTTGAAAAGTTGGCGCTGTCGAGGACGCTGCCGATCTCCCCCCTTGCGGGGGAGATGCCCGGCAGGGCAGAGGGGGGGTGTGAAAGAACGCGACCTGTGCAATATCGGCGCTAGGCCCCATCGTCGCGCAGGGTGCAGGGACCGAACATGACGACCAACCTCCACATCGTCGAGGCGTCCATCGCACAGCTGCGGCAGGCGCTGGAGGCCGGCACTGTCACCAGCGTCGAGCTGGTCGGCGCGTGTCTCAGGCGCATCGCCAGGTACGACCGCCATGGCATCGCCCTCAACGCCGTTCCCGTGCTCAATCCCAAAATGTTCGAGGAGGCGGCCGCGTCCGACTGGCGCCGCAGGAACGGTGCTGCGCTCGGGCCGCTGGACGGCATCCCCTATACCGCCAAGGACAGCTACAAGGTGTCTGGCCTCACAGTGGCCGCCGGCTCGCCGGCCTTCGAGCATCTCATCGTCAACGAGGACGCCTTCACCATCGGGCGGCTGCGGGCCGGCGGCGCGGTGCTGATCGGGCTGACCAACATGCCGCCGATGGCCAATGGCGGCATGCAGCGCGGCGTCTACGGCCGGGCGGAAAGCCCCTACAATGCCGATTACCTGACCGCCGCCTTCGCGTCGGGCTCGTCGAATGGTTCCGGCACCGCGACCGCCGCCAGCTTCGCCGCCTTCGGGCTTGGCGAGGAGACATGGTCGTCGGGCCGCGCGCCGGCGTCGAACAACGCGCTGGTCGCCTACACGCCGTCGCGCGGCGTCATTTCGGTGCGCGGCAACTGGCCGCTGGTGCCGACGATGGACGTTGTGGTGCCGCATACGCGCAGCGTGCCCGACATGCTCGAACTGCTCGACGTGATCGTTGCCGACGACCCGAACACAAGGGGCGATTTCTGGTGTGCGCAGCCCTGGGTGGCGCTGCCGAAGAGCTCGGATGTACGGCCGCCACGCTACACCGGCCTCGAGCTGGAGGGAGCGCTGCGAGGCATGCGGCTCGGCGTGCCCCGCATGTATATCGGCCGCGATACGGAGGCCGAAATTGCGATCCAGACCCGCGCCTCGGTGCTGGAACTGTGGCAGCAGGCGGCGGCTGATCTGCGGCGGCTCGGCGCAGATGTGATCGAAGTCGATTTTCCCGTCGTCTCCAACTACGAGCGCGACCGGCCGGGAACAAAAAACATGGTCGATCGCCGGCTGATTCCCAAAGGATTCGCCGAGCGCGAGATATGGGACCTGTGCGTCTTCGCCTGGGACGATTTCCTGCGCGCCAATGCCGACCCTACCATCCCCGATCTCGCGTCGGTCGACGGCGCAAAAATCTTTCCGCAGCCGCCGGGCACGCTGCCGGACCGTTATGAGGACAGTTTTGATGTGGCGGAATATGTCGAGCGGGCCAAGCGCGGCGTCACGCCATTCCTGGCCATTCCCGAGCTGGAGGCCGGCATGAAAGGCCTGGAGGCGACGCGGCGCATCGATTTCGAGGATTGGCTCGACGCGCAACGGCTCGACGCGGTGGTGTTTCCCGCCGTCGCCGATGTCGGTCCGGCCGATGCGGATGTCAACGAGGCCTCCGCAGCGCTGGCCTGGCGCAACGGTACCTGGGTCGCCAATGGCAATCTGGTGCCGCGCCATCTCGGCATTCCGACCGTCACCGTGCCGATGGGCGCGATGGCCGATGTCGGCATGCCGGTCGGCCTAACCTTCGCCGGCAAGGCCTATGACGACATCCGGCTGCTGCGGCTGGCCGGCGACTTCGAGCGTTTTGACCAGCGCCGCAGCCGCCCGCCGCGCACGCCGGAACTCCCCGACGATGTTTTTCTCGCCCGACACAACGCGAGCATGCCCGGCGAGGCGCCGCCGCTCACCGTCGCGCTTGCCGCCGAGACGCGCCATGCCGGTGATCAGGATGAGATAACCATCATGCTCGACATCGATGGCAAGGCCGGGACCGACACTCGTGTGAAAGTGCACGTCAACGGCGAGCCTGCCACCATGCAACAGACCGGGGCGCGCTTCACCGGGCGCGCGGTGGTGCCGGCCAAAGAGCATGAGAGAATCCACAGCGTCTGGCGCGGCTCGTACGGCTCGATCGTCACCGCTGTCGTGCGTCTTGAAGACGGACGCGCCGCCGGCGCCTACGTGGTGACCGGCGGGATCGGGTGACCATCGCGCTTCGCCTTGTGCTGCGGCGCGCCGTCTGCAAACGGCTTTTCAATTCGCGTCAGTCCGGCTTGCAGGGGTCGGCCTTGGCCGCTGCTGTCTTCTCGCCCTCCTGCTGCGCCTCGACATCCTGCTGCGAGGTGGCAAGGTTTTTATCGCCGCCGGCTTCCTGGTTGGCAAGCGGCATGGTGTTGCCGGTCTTGTTGGCCGGGCCGCCCTTTACCCTGTTACCGGTATTCGCGTCGGTTTCGAGGGGCGCGCGCGTTGCGTCTTTTGCGACGCCTGATTGAGCTTCGACCGATGCGGTCGTGTCGTGGCAGGTAGCGCTTGCCGTGCCGGCCGTCAGCCCGATCATTGAGGTGGCGAGCAAAATAGCGGTTAGGGTCTTCATCTCGTCCTCCTTCGCTGTTTGAGGTCATCTTTCTAAACTGCCGGCACTATCCGAGGTTCCGCCAATTCAGTTCGAACTTCGAATGTGGCGTCCTATTCCCGTGATTTGCGGGCTTCCGCAGGCGCCGCCTATCGCGTATTGGCGCGGGGAAAATCCCTTGGGCGCGCGTGAAAAGCATGATTCGACTGGAAAGCATCAGCAAGCAGAACGGCCGGCAGATCGTCTTCATCGAGGCCTCCGCCTCCCTGCAGAAGGGCGAGAAGGTCGGGCTGGTCGGCCCCAACGGCGCCGGCAAGACGACGCTGTTTCGCATGATCAACGGCGAGGAGCAGCCCGACGAGGGCCAGGTCTCCGTCGATCGCGGCGTCACCATCGGCTATTTCAGCCAGGACGTCGGCGACATGGCGGGCCGCAGCGCGGTCGCCGAAGTGATGGACGGCGCCGGGCCGGTGAGCGAAGTGGCGGCCGAGATGGGCGAACTCGAAGCCGCCATGGGCGATCCCGATCGCGCTGACGAGATGGACGCGATCATCGCCCGCTACGGCGACCTGCAGGCGCGTTTCGAGGAGCTCGACGGCTATGCGCTGGATGGCCGTGCCCGCGAGGTGCTGGACGGCCTCGGCTTCAGCCAGGAGATGATGGACGGCGACGTCGGAAAACTTTCCGGCGGCTGGAAGATGCGCGTGGCGCTGGCCAGGATCCTGCTGATGCGGCCCGACGCCATGCTGCTCGACGAGCCGAGCAACCATCTCGATCTGGAAAGCCTGATCTGGCTGGAACAGTTCCTGAAGAACTATGACGGCGCGCTGCTGATGACCTCGCATGACCGCGAGTTCATGAACCGCATCGTCGACAAGGTGGTGGAGATCGATGGCGGCTCGTTGACCGCCTACTCCGGCAACTACGAGTTCTACCAGCAGCAGCGGGCGATCGCCGACCGGCAGCAGCAGGCGCAGTTCGAGCGCCAGCAGGCGATGCTGGCCAAGGAGATCGCCTTCATCGAGCGCTTCAAGGCACGCGCCTCGCACGCCGCCCAGGTGCAGAGCCGGGTGAAGAAGCTGGAGAAGATCGACCGCGTCGAGCCGCCAAAACGCCGCCAGAAAGTGTCGTTCGACTTCCAGCCGGCGCCGCGCTGCGGCGAGGACGTGGTGACGCTGAAGAACGTCCACAAGGGCTATGGCAGCCGCCCGATCTATCAGGGGCTGGATTTCCAGGTGCGCCGTCGCGAGCGCTGGTGCGTGATGGGCATCAACGGCGCCGGCAAGTCGACGCTGCTGAAGCTGGTCGCCGGCGCTTCCGCGCCGGACAATGGCACGGTGGCACGCGGGCCCAGCGTCAGGATGGGCTATTTCGCCCAGCACGCCATGGAAGTGCTGGAGGGCGAACGCACCGTGTTCCAGACGCTGGAGGATGCGTTTCCGCAGGCAGGCCAGGCGCCGTTGCGCGCGCTGGCCGGCTGCTTCGGCTTTTCCGGCGACGAGATCGAAAAGAAATGCCGGGTGCTGTCGGGCGGCGAGAAGGCGCGGCTGGTGATGGCGTTGATGCTGTTCGACCCGCCCAACCTGCTGGTACTGGACGAGCCGACCAACCACCTCGACATCGCCACCAAGGAGATGCTGATCACGGCACTTTCGCAGTATGAGGGCACCATGCTGTTCGTCTCGCATGATCGGCATTTTCTGGCGGCGCTGTCGAACCGGGTCCTGGAACTGACGCCCGAGGGGGTTCATACCTACGGCGGCGGCTATACGGAGTATGTCGAGCGAACGGGGCAGGAGGCGCCGGGGCTGCGGAGCTGAGCTGCCGCGAGGGCAGCAAGGGCCGAGCGGCCCGGCGTCGTTGGCCTGAGGGGGGCGGGACTGGCGCCGAGCCTAACCGGTTGGGGGGTAGATCACCGGCCACCTGCATACATACGCTAAATCTAATTTAAGAGCAAGCTAATGTAACAGTGATTCAATGTTGCGCGTTGGCGATTTTCCAGCGGTTGTTTCCAATCGGTTGTTGTTTCTGGCGGCCGCTGCCTGGCCGCGTGCGTCACTCTTATGACGGCGGCTATACCCGACATGTTGAGCGCACCGGCCAAGAGGCGCCGGGGGCGCGCGGGCTGAAGCGCAGAGCGCCGGCTTGACCCTTCACCAGGCCGGCGACATTGTGCTGTTCGCCAATCCATAACGGTCGTGTGGGAATGGATTTTCGCAACGCCATCGATGAATCGCTGGCCTGGGCCAGCCGATGGTTCGACTTCGCCGTCACGCCGTGGTTTTTCTATCAGGCTGCCATCATCGTCATGCTCTTCCTGGTCGCGAAGCTCGCGGCGCAGCGCATCGAACCGCTCGTGGAGAACCGGGCACGCCAGATCAAGGGGCATCCCGGACTGTTGAGGGTGGTCGTTGCCCTGTTGCGGCGCACCGACTGGATCCTGTTCACGGTCTTCCTGCTTGCCGCGCTCGTTCTCATGCGCGCCGTCACCTGGCCGAGCCGGACCCATTTCATCTATATCGCGCTCTCGCTATCGCTTGCGTGGCTGTTTGCGTCGGTGCTGTCGCGCATCATCCGCAATCGCTTTGTCGCGCGGGCTCTCGCCTGGCTGACCTGGATCTATGCGGCCCTCGTCATCCTGGGCATCGATGACGACGCTGCGACTTTCATGGAAGGCCTTGCAATACCTTTGGGCGCGGTGCGCCTTTCGGCGCTCATGGTGCTGAAAGCGGCGCTGCTGCTGATCGCCACGGTTTGGCTTGCGGTGGTCGTCGGCAAGTATATCGACGAGCGCGTCCGCATCTCCGAAGAGCTGACGCCCTCGATCCGCGTCCTCGTCGGCAAGGTCGCAAAGGTCGCCCTTGTGCTGGTGGCGGGTGCCATCGCCCTGTCCTCCGTCGGACTAGACCTGACGGCCCTGACGATATTCTCCGGCGCCGTCGGCGTCGGCCTGGCTTTCGGGCTGCAAAAGGTGGTTTCGAATTTCGTCTCCGGCATGATCATCCTGCTCGACAAGTCGATCAAGCCGGGCGACACCATTTCGCTCGAAGGCACTTTCGGCTGGGTGCGCGAATTGCGGGCGCGGTTTGTCTCGGTGGTGACGCGCGACGGCCGCGAGTACCTGATCCCGAACGAAGACTTCATCACCCAAAGGGTCATCAACTGGTCGTTCAGCGACAACCTCGTGCGGCTCGACGTGAATTTCGGGGTCTCTTACGACGCCGACCCGCATAAGGTCAGTGAACTGGCCATCAAGGCCGCCATGAGCGTCGGCCGGGTCGAAGCGGACCGGCGGCCGGTCTGCTGGCTCACCGACTTCGGCGAATCCTCGCTCAATTTCGTCCTGCGCTTCTGGATCCACGACCCTCAGCAAGGCCTGACCAATGTGCGCGGCAGGGTGCTGCTGGCGCTGTGGGATGTTTTTAGGGAAAACGGCATAGACATCCCCTATCCGCATCGCGAGATCATCATGAAGCCGGATGGGCGTGCTGAGAAACCAGGCGGGCGCTGAAGCTGCCAATCTCCCACCTTGTGGGCCGGTCAATCGCATTTGGATTCTTGCGAAGGTGGACCCCCACCCTAACCCTCCCCACAAGGGGGAGGGAACGCTGCCGCGCGCCTTAACTTCCCCTTTGGCGCCCGAAAGGCATGGCAATTTGCCGAGGTCAGCGCAAACGGAAGTCTCCCTCCCCCTTGTGGGTGTTTGGACCGGAGACATCGCGAACAGGGGTGGGGGTACATCGTAGAGCGAAAGCCTCGGCTTTCCACCTGCAATAGCCCTGCCTTCGCGGGGGAGATTGGCAGCTTCGCCGCTGAGTGCATCCGGCAAGGGTTCGCACCTCGGCTCCAATGCTGTACAGCCCCGAATTCAAGGAGCTTTTGATGACCTCACACCTCGACACCCCCGACACCGGCATGGCGGCCGACGACGACGCCGCGTGGCAGGGCGATGTTCGCGCCGGCGTGCGGCAGGTGCGCGATCTCGACTCCCTGCCGCTGTCGCCAGCCGAGCGCGCGGCGGCTCAAGCCGCGGCCACGCGCCACAAGGTTCGCATCCCAAAAGCCTATCTCGACCTGATCGACTGGAGCGACCCCGCCGATCCGATCCGGGCGCAGGTCATCCCGTCGCCCGAAGAGCTGGCCGAGCAGGAGGGCGAGCTCGACGATCCGATCGCCGACCACGCTTTCAGCCCGGTGCCGCGATTGACGCATCGCCATGCCGACCGGGTCCTGCTGTTTGCGACCTACCAGTGCGCGGTCTATTGCCGGTTCTGCTTTCGCAAGGAGTCGCTGACCTCGATCGGCCGCGGTTTTTCGCGCGAGGCGCTGGAGCCGGCCTTCGCCTATATCGAGGCCCACCCCGAAATCCGCGAGGTGATCCTGACCGGCGGCGATCCGCTGTCGCTGCCGGACAAGGCGCTGGCAGAAATCCGCGCCCGCATCGAGGCGGTTGCGCATGTGCGGCTGTTGCGCATCCACACACGCGTGCCCGTAGCGCTGCCCTCGCGCGTCACGTCAGGAATGGTTCGCTCGCTGCAGGGCCGGCTGATGGTCACAGTCGTCACCCATTTCAACCACGCGCGGGAGATCACGCCGGCCACCGAAGAAGCCTGCCGCGCGTTGCGGCAGGGCGGCTTCGTGCTGCTCAATCAGAGCGTCCTGCTGAAAGGCGTCAACGACACCGTCGAGGTGCTGGAGGAGCTGTGCCGCGAACTGATGTACCGCCTCGGCATAAAACCCTATTACCTGCACCACGGCGACCTCGCGCGCGGCATGGCGCATCGGCGCACCACGATTGCCGAGGGACGGGCGCTGGTCAGCGCCTTGCGGGCGCGCCTGTCGGGCATCTGCAACCCGGTCTACGTGCTGGACCTGCCGGACGGCGGCGGCAAAGTGCCGCTCGGCCCGTGCCATGTCGAGGCGCGGGACGGCGATACCTGGCGGATTCGCGGGCAGGATGGCGAACTGAGGACCTATACCGATCTTGTCGGCGATCCTTAGAAAGCTGGGTTCCTCGCCCCGCGAAGCGGGCAGAGGTGGCCCGGCGAAGCCGAGACGGAGGGGGGCTTCCTTTGCGCACGGAAGTTCATGCTGCCGCGCTTGGTTGGAACCGGATCCAATGCCTCGCATTTTAACAGATGACGGGGCAAAGGAGCGCAAGGTGAAAGCTTTATCGGCGGTACTTGGCGGCTTCGTGCTGACGCTGGCGGTTTTCGCCAGCGGATTGGCCTTCGCCCTCTGGATTCTCTTCGCCGAACCGGTGCGGCCGGTCGCTCCGACTTCCAGCGTTGCCGAACTGTGGCCGAGGGAGCCGCGGAAGGTGAACCCCGCTTCGCAGCAGCTTGAGCGCCTTCCCGCCCGCGCGGCCCCAGAGGTCGCAGAGGTACCAGAGGTACCAGAGGTCCCAGAGGTCCCAGAGGTTGCAGCGGTCCCGGCTGATCAGGCCCCATTTGATCAGGCCCCATTTGATGAGGCCCCAGTTGATGAGGCCCCAGTTGATCGCGCCGCGAAACCTGCCGATGCCGCATCTTCGTCGCCCGACACCACCGCTACCGCCTCCATCAAGCCGACAACGCCGGCAACCGACGAGCAGCAGGCGATGCCCGCCGCCCATGTGGAGTGGTGCGCAAGCCGCTACCGCTCCTACAGGCCAAGCGACGACCACTACACATCCTACAGCGGAGAGCAGCGTCCCTGCATCTCGCCCTATCTCGATGCCGGTGCGGCCGACCGCGCCACGCAGCCTGCCGACGATGGCCCCAGCTATGTCGAGGCGACCGACATGTCGCCAATGGATGGCGAGGTTGCGTCGGATGAAACCGGCGGCGCCTGGCTTCCGCCCGACCACGTAGAATATTGCTTCAGCCGCTACCGCTCCTATCGGCCGGAAGACAACACCTACCAGCCCTATTCCGGCGGCCCGCGCCGGCAGTGCGAGTAGCCGGCAGGTGGCGGACTGGCGGCCGCAGCGCATGGCGCCTGGGCAACCCGTCCAACGATCACGCAGACTTCTTGGATCGTTCGGGTTGGCGTGGCGTTCATCCGATACAAAAAGGAGGAATCAACATGGGCGACGACCGGGAAGACAGGATTCGTGAGCGCGCATACCAGATCTGGGAACGCGAAGGCGGGATTCATGGCGATCCCGAGCGGCACTGGCACCGGGCCGAGGCCGAGATCGACAGGGAGGCAGCCCTACCGCTGACCGCAGGCGATGCCCTGCCGGAAACCCGCGAGGTCGCGAGCTCCGACGTCTTGACGGTGGAGGCCCTGGCTGTGCGCACCGGCATATCGGGCGAACAGGCGCAGGAACTGATCGACAGGCTGGGCAACGACCGAGCGGCGATCGAACAAGCCGCGCGCAGCCTCAAGGGGAAGCAGCGGCTCGGGGAGTGATAGATGATCAGAAAACTCAAAGACGGAAAATACCGCCTCCATTCGAGCAAGAAGGACGAAAAGACCGGCAAGCGCCGCAATCTCGGGACGTTTGACAGCCGCGAGGCTGCGCAGAAGCACGAACGCGAGGTGCAGTATTTCAAGAGGCATTGAGGCGGGCGCTGATGGCCGTCCCTTGCCAGGCAGCCGCGCCGGATGACCCCTTACTTCGGCGTAGGGTGTAGAATTCTAGCGAGTGCAGGATACCGCTCTGATGGGGACAGCGAACTTTTATATTTCCCTGCCTCTTCGTGTTATTGTGGATACGAGGAGATTGGCCCGTGAGCGAGAGCCGCAAGCTAGCCGCGATCCTTGCCGCTGATGTGGTCGGGTACAGCCGGCTGGCGAGCGCGGATGAAGATCGTACTTTGGCCCGGTTGCGGGCACTTCGAAGCGACCTGATCGACCCGACCATCGCCGTGTACAACGGTCGTATGGTCAAGCGCACAGGCGATGGTGCGTTGGTTGAATTCCGCAGTGTGGTAGATGCCGTGCGCTGCGCCATAGAAGTGCAGGATGGCATGGTCGAGCGCAACGCCGGCGTGCCCGAGGATCGCCGCATCGAGTTTCGGATTGGGATACATTTGGGCGACGTGGTCCAAGAAAGCGACGGCGACCTGATGGGCGACGGCGTCAACATCGCCTCGCGTCTGGAGGGTGTCGCGGCCCCGGGCACCATCTGCCTGTCCGAAGACGCCTATCGGCAAGTCAAGACGAGACTAGACGTTTCGGTCAGTGATCTCGGCGACACCCAGCTCAAGAATATTGCCGAACCGATCCGGGTTTATTCACTCCGAGTCGGCACCGCGGCTCACGCAAAGGCGCCTGTGACCCACGAACTTTCGGAAGCTCTGCTTTCCACAGCGGCACCGCCTCAGTTATCGATCGCCGTGCTGCCCTTCGCCAACATGAGCGGTGATACCGAGCAGGAATATTTCGCCGACGGAATCTCCGAAGACATCATCACAGCTCTCTCAAAGCTGTCGCAGCTGTTTGTGATCGCTCGCAATTCGTCCTTCACTTTCAAGGGCAGGAACGTGAACGTTCAGGAGGTCGGCCGGAACCTCGGCGTGCATTACGTGCTGGAGGGCAGCGTTCGCAAATCCGGCAACAGGGTACGTATCACCGCGCAGCTTATTGACGCGACCACAGGCGGACATCTGTGGGCGGAGCGCTTCGATCGCAACCTGACCGATATCTTTGCCGTACAGGACGACGTCACGCAGCAAATTGTCGACGCGCTGGCGCTCAACCTGACAAAGGGCGACCAGCAGCGGCTCGCGACCGAGCAAACCGGCAACCTGGACGCGTATGACTGCTTTCTTCATGGCCGAGAGCAGCTATGGCGGTTCACGAAAGCGGAAAACATCAAGGGCCGGGAGCTGTTGCAGCGCGCCGTCGAATTCGACCCGAAATTCGCTCCCGCCTACGCGTTCCTCGCGTTCGCAAACATACTGGACTATGCAAACCAGTGGAGCTCGTCGTGGTCGAACGCAATGGCACAAGCGGAAATGTTCGCGGCACGGGCAGTGGCGCTCGACGATCGATACCCTTACGCACATTGGGCGCTGGGCATCGTCGAATTGTATTCGCGACGGCATGAGGCGGCCATCTGCTCGGCTAAACGCTTGATCGCTCTTGCGCCAAATCTTGCCGAGGGGCACGAAAATCTCGGTTACGCACTGCATTATTCCGGCAAGCCTGAGGACGCACTCCGGTGTTTCGACAGGGCAATGGCCTTGAACCCGTATTATCCGGACGTGTACCTTCACTTCCAGGCGCAAGCGATGTTCCAGTTGCGCAGGTACGAAGAGGCAATTGGGATCCTGAGGCGGCGACTTGTTCGTAACCCTTCCACCGACGTCTCACGCGTGCTCCTGGCGGCGAGCTACGGCCATCTGGGTCGGTTCGAAGAAGCCCGTCGCGAGTGGCAGGAAGTGTTTCGCGTCAACCCCCAATATTCACTGGAACATCGCCGCAAAGTGTTGCCCTACAAGGATCCCAACGATTTCGAGCTGATCGTGGATGGCCTTCGCAAAGCCGGCCTCGTATGAGCACCTGACCGGGCGAGGTCCGGTATTGAACCTTCTGTAGCCGCTGCTTCGAAGGAACAGCACGACCGCTGTGCGGCGCGTTGATGACTGGAGCGGGGCCGACGAACGAACCCGCTGCGCGGGATGGGCGCGTGGGGTGAGGTAGAGATCACGAACCGGACGTCGCGCTCGCATTGAGGG
>NZ_JBVVQT010000018.1:59388-137996 GCF_055811595.1 Mesorhizobium sp. WSM4814 | reverse complement strand
TGGGAGACAGTGCTTTCTAAGCGCTCCATCGCAGCTGCGTATGTAGCGCTCGCTCTGGGTTTGGCTGCCGGGGGACTAGTCGCGCAGGAGATGCGAAAAGGCAAGGTAGGGCCATAGCGCCGCGCATTTCGTGGCCATTGAACGCGCCAGCTGTCCAAATGGCCCGAGCGGCGCGAGCGTAACGTGTCTGGGTGGAGCCATCGAAGGCTGTGACGCTGATTGACGAACCGGGGCTCGCCGCGCTGGTGATAGATCCTCGTTGCGACGACGTTCGCCTTGGCGGTGCAGCGACGACTCGGCGAAGGGAAACGTGCCTCCCGGGCGTGACGGGCGGAGCCGGTCTAGACGTGGCCGGCCCAGTGCGGCGGCTCTGCGCGAACGCTGAGGCGGGGCGGTTGCAGGGGCGCGAAGCGGAATCCAGAGCCCTGCGGCCCGCTTTTCGCGTCATTGACTGCTAGGGCCTCCATGACCGGCGCAAGACCACTTCCTCAGGCCAGGACGGCAACTTGCGCCTCTTCTCCAGTGCTAGCCCGTTCCAGCGCCTTCTCTATGGCGTCCTCGACGTTGCCGATCTCGTCTTCTCGTACCGCGTGACCGTAGCCTGCCGCTTCGGCATCTTGCTCGAACTGCTGAGCTCAAGGCGGCAATGCTCACGCCGCTTTTGGCAGGAAGGTTGCCGACGTTCTCCTGTAGCCAGTTTTCGAAGAATTCTGTTGTAGGCCTCATGCGCATCTCCTTCGGGAGATGAACGCCCTCCGGCCCGAGGCGACGGCTTTACTCCCCTTCAGCACGTCCAGGCACCCCTTAATTTGAAGCACGCTGCCTGCACGACCATCTGTCCACGGGCGAGGGTGGAGAGAGATTCGCGCCGGCAAAAAGTTGGCCGCCTTACAGGGGGCTGCCAGGCGGCCAGACCGCTATCTACATTGTTTGAGCTGTTCCAAGGAACCAACGGGTTTTCCCGCAGTTTTGTCAGTCAATGGAGGAAATTATGAACAACCAAAACATGGAACGGGATTCCGCGCCCAAGACACCAGATGACAGTGCAAAGAAGGACGTTGGGGCAACAGTGAGCGGCGCGTTCTCCAAGGCATCCGATTTGGCTCAAGAGGCAGCCGATACGGTCAAGCAGTCGGCCGCGGATGGTGCGTCAACAGTTGCCAGCCAAGTAAAGGAAATGCTGGATCGTAAGGTCGGCAGCGGTGCCGAGGTGATGGGTCAGCTCGCAAGCTCGACAAAACGCGCTGCCGAGGACCTCGACGAAAGCGCACCGCTAGTCGCCGGTGTGGTCCGTACGTTCGCCAACCGAATGGACGGGTACGCAGACGATCTGCGGGACCAGTCGGTCGATCAGCTGGTTCGCGCCGCCTCCGATTTGACAAGGCGTCAGCCGGCATTGGTGTTCGGACTTGCCGCCCTTGCGGGCTTTTTGACATTTCGAACGCTGAAGAGCGCACCTCCGGCGTCGCCGCTTTCCAACGAACCTATGCACGAACGTAACCGGCAAGGAGCGAACGAATTCCATGGCACATGAGCAGCTCAAGGATTCCACGCTTCCTCGCGCACTGTCCGACGTCGTTGCCGACCTTGCCGATCTTGTTCAGAAGGAACTGCGACTGGCGCGCGCGGAGTTGTCTGAAAATCTCTTTGCCAAATTTCGGGCGGGTATTTGGATGTCCACTGCTGGCGTGCTGGGGCTGATCGCGGCATTTTTGGCAGTGCAGGCGCTTGTCTTCGGGATAGCGAGCGTTGGGATCGCAGTGCACTGGTCCTGCCTGATTGTTGCCGCCATCACGGCCGGGGCTGGAGCGCTCGCCTATTACAAGGGCCGCATGGACGCACACAAGGAGATAACGCCGACCCGTTCCATCCATCAGATCAAGCAGGACATCTCGACAACCAAGGAGCATCTGTCATGAGCCCCGAATCACGTACGGCCAATCTCGGAACGGCGGAATGGCTCATCGGCGCCGCCAAAAACAACCCGGAAGGTCTTCTCCTCGTTGCGGCCGGCTGCGCATTGTTGATGCGCCGCGGCGGGTCATCGGCCATCAGTAGCTTCGGGCATGCTGAGGAATCCCGCGGAAACAATGGCCACCGAAAGGCTCGGTCAAGGTCTTCGAGCACGCGCCCCGATGGACACGAGGCGGAAACCAGAGAAGGCGGCGCCCCAGCGGCGGTAGAGGCAGCACGTGAATATGTTTCCGAGATCGGCGAGAAGGTGGCGGCAACCGCAAGTTCCTACGCATCCTCGGCATCGACATATGCGGACGAGGCGCGGCGCAACGTCTCCCAGACATCGGAACAATTCGCCCGGCAGGCCCAATCCACGGTCCAGGATACGATGAACCGTGTGGCGCAAGAGCAGCCACTGACGCTGGCGCTGCTCGGTTTTGCAGCCGGGGCGGCTGTTGCAGCTGCCTTCCGGACCACCGACATTGAGAACCGGACCCTTGGCCCAGCCGCAGAGCAGCTGACGGACACCGCAGAAAAGGCTGGCGAACGGCTAAAGGAATCGACAGAGGAGGCGGGCAAACGTCTCAGGAGGGCAGCCGAGGAGCGCGGCCTTAATGCCGATAGCCTCAAGGAGGTTGCGAGCGACGTGGCTGGTGCGTTCGGCAGCGCCTTGTCGGGCGAGCAGCCAACCGAGTCCGCGCAGGCGCCATCCGCGAGTTCGGGTGGATCGCGCGCTCAATCGGCTCAGCGCGGCATGCCCCAATCGGGCGGCATGGGCCGCTCGCAAGATAAATCGGCCAAATCGGACCAATCGCCACAATCGGATGCCTCTCGGCCGAGCAAATCCGGACGGTCTAGCGGCAAGCGAGGCTCATAATGGGTGAGGCAAGTCTCCGCCAGCTCGAACATGATGTGGAGGCAGCCCGGGCTAGGCTCGCCGAACATCTGTCGACGCTGCGATCGCCAAATACATTGTCCGAGTTTACCGACGAGCTGAAGCAAGAGGCGCTCGAGGCAAAGGACGCGCTGGTCGAAAAAGCAAGATCGACCGCGCAGTCGACGGCGCAGGGGATCGTCGATGATCTCAAGGCAAAGGCGGCAGCCAACCCGAGCGCCGCATTGGTGATTGGGGCTGGTCTCGCTTGGCGTCTCCTGCACCGTCCGCCGATTGCAACTGCTTTGATCGGAGCGGGACTATTCAGCCTGTTGCGGACACCTTCAATACCAGACATGGGCGAGCAAGTTGATCATTTCTCCTACGCCACAGAGCGCTTGAAGGAGCAAGCCGGCGAGCTGGCGGAGAAGGTCGGCGAACTGGGCGCCGAGACGGCGGAAGCAGTGAAGGAGCAAACAACTGAGCTGGCCGGCGCCGTCAAAGAGAGAGTGCGGGATTGGAGCGCCGGGACGCCGAACATGATCGACGATATGCGGCAGACCTCCGGCGAGGCGGCCCAGCGAGTAGCCGCCACAGCCGGCCGGGCATCATCGGCTGTTCAGGGCGTCATGAGCGATCAGGAGACTCGAGACAAACTCCTGCTGGGCGCCGCAGGAGTAGCCATAGCGGCCGCTATGGCTCTTGCGTATCAGCGGCGGGAAGAGGAGAGGACGGCGGACGATTAATACGGAAAGCGGAGCGAACTCGAACAGCAGCCACTGAAGGCTCGCGCACGAGCGACAGTCGTGGGAGATGCCGGTCTGGTAATGATATCGCGCAGGAGCCTGTTGCTGGCCGCCGCCGCGGGACAAGCATTTTCCACGGTGCAAACTGTTTCCGCCGAGGACGTGGGGACGATGAACAAGGTTGTGCTACTAGGCGATTCGGTGTTCGACAACAGCGCCTATGTCGCCGATGGAGCAGATCTATTGGCCCACGTTTTGCGTCAGCTCCCGATCGGCTGGTCGGCCAAGCTGCTTGCCGTTGACGGCAGCGTCATGGCGGATGTGGGCCGGCAACTGAACCGCCTGCCAGCTGACGCCACTCATCTGGTGGTAAGCGTGGGAGGGAACGACGCGCTCGGCGTCTCCTCCATTTTGAACGCTCCGTCGCGGTCCGTTGCCGACACTCTGCTGAGGCTCGCCGAAATTAGAGAGCAGTTTTGCTTGGAGTATATGTCGATCCTGGATGCCGTTCTGGCTGTAGGGCTGCCGACCGCGATTTGCTCGATCTACGACGTCCGGTATGCCGACCCCGACCAGAGACGCATTGCGGTAACGGCCCTGTCGATCCTCAACGATTGCATCACACGAGCAGCCGCCGTGCGCGGCGTTCCACTGATCGACCTTCGCATTGTCTGCGGCGAGGACGCCGACTTTGTGAACGCCATCGAGCCATCGGAACAGGGCGGCAAAAAGATTGCCGCGGCGATCGTGTCGTTCCTTGCCAAGCACGAATTCCGAAGCGGGCGTGCCGAACTGATTGTTCGGTAGCAGCGCTTGCGGTTGCCATTCATGGTCGATCGGGCCTTCCTCGGCGTTGCGGAGGACGAGGCAGCCGCTGAGCGGGCGTTTGTGGCCCCTCCCAAGCGCGGACTTGTTCTCCCCCATCATCGCATCAGATTTGGTCAATGGGAAGCGGTCCTAGCCAAGTGACCGGCGCGAACAAAACAGTTTCTGACCCGGTTCTCTTGCCCTGGTGACGCGCCTTCGTGTTCGGAGAACAAAATTCGCATGGTGCCTCACCAGGATACGAACCCAGGCGCCGATTGCACTCACTAGCTTCAATCCTCGACCATAGCGAAAGACGCTCAGCGGCCGGATCACCCTCCCTTTCCTTAGCAATGGCGACGCCAAGCGTCTAAGACCCCGAAATCGCCCGAGTAAATGAGGAGAGCCAATGATTAGACGGCTCTAGTCGGGAACAAAGTCGAATACCCATGATTTGTACGTTGCCCAGAGTGGCAGGACCGATAGCTATCCAACGGGTGTTCCATGGATTCTCCAACGTTGCCTCCGCCGCCTCCGACTGAACTCAGCCAAGCACTGAAACGCAATATCCAAGCGATTGAGGAGCGCCGGGCGAAGGAAGCCAGCGATGCAACTTTGGAAGAGAAAATCGCTGAGGCGATTACTTCTTTTACGGGCAGTATGCGTTTCGTGTATCTTCACTTGGCCGTGTATGGCGGCTGGATCGTCTCGAACTTGGGCTGGATACCGATCACTCCGCCATTTGATCCGACATTCGTGATATTGGCCATGGTAGCTTCCGTCGAGGCCATATTTCTCTCGACCTTTGTACTGATCAGCCAAAACCGGATGTCAACTGCCGCAGACAAACGGGCGGATCTGGACCTTCAGGTGAGCCTGCTGACGGAGCACGAACTCACAAAACTTACTGAACTTGTCGATTCGATAGCGGATCGGTTGAATGCAAAACCAGCCTTAAGCGATATAGAAGTCGGCGAGATTAAGAGGGACATTGCGCCAGAAGCAGTGCTGGACGAAATCGAATCGAAGCAGCTGGAGGCTGCGAAGAAGCTGGACCAGCGCTGAATCAACACAACGCCCTAGTGTCGTGATTTCGAGTTCGGTTGATTTTGATTTCGGGCTTCGGGCGAACTTCGAAGTCAAAACGACAGTAGAAATCACAGATTGCTAATGTCGGCAACGCCGCCCTACAGGAACTTCATATCGTCATAGGTGAGGACAAAGATCGCTGACGTGTTCCGTATTCCTTCCACCTCGTGAAGCGAGGTCTCTTTACAGCGCGCCCTGGTCTTCAGCGAGAAAATTGCTGCAGTGACTGCCTCCCGACCTTCACCGGTCCCCTTGCGGTAGCGGCTTTCGGCGACCGGTGCGTTGGCCTTGATGGCGCCGCTCTCGAACTCATGCTCGTCTGTAGCGAGCACGCAGGCGATGTTCATCGCGCCATTGAAAGTGGAATTGAGATGAGCGGCACGGTCCTTCGATTTGTCACGCAGTCGACGCACCCGCCTTTCGGCCACAATAGCGGCGTGTTCAAAGTCGCCTATGCTCTTCGCAGAGAACCCGGCTGCTGCGTCGTGCGTTGAAGAACTCGCGCTCGCGGAGCAACTGTCGTGGTTCGAGACCAACATGGCAGAACCGACGCGGTTTCGGCATCACATCATCCCCGTACCTTCCCGTGAACAAGAGACGGCGATCTCTTGGGTCAAGGCCAGGGCGGACGGGCATGTTCGGAGGTTACGCCCACTTGTCGCTCTCGTTGAAGAGGCGGGCCGCATCAGGATCAATGAACTACGGACGAAGCGGCCCGGCTACATCGTCTTCGAGGACGACCATCAGGTGGTTGCCCTGCCTTTCGCCGACACGCCGCGCTGAGTCAGCTTTCCACCCCAGCCAGACCTCCGACGCTGATTTCGGGGGCGGCTCTGCGGAGATCTCACGTGATCTGCCGGGAAGGCAGACGGCATTCAGGCACCAATGCAGACCATAGGAGCGATAGACGTATGCGCTCCCTGGGGCGCCGAACATTGCGCTGTTTCGCGAAGTCCGCCCACAAAAACTGTGTGAGGCTGGGTCATCGGCGCGATAGGCTTCCGTTTCGACGACGATCCCGCCCACGCCGTGCACAAGAAGCGTCGCGCCAATCATATCGCGAGCGACAACGCAGGCGTCCCGGGCAAAGAACTGACGGTTCGTGATCAACGCCTGCACCAGATCACGACCGCGCCGAAACGTGGGGCCAACAAGAACGTTCCCGCTCTGGCTGCAAAAGGCCAATCCACCAAGGCCAAACTCGCGATCATCAGCATCGCAGCGCTTCCTGCTGAACTCGGATAGGTCTGATCGCCAATGTATGCGGGTCCATTGGCTATTCAACAGCGCCTAGAGACCCAGAAGACCCGTGCCTGGCGCGTTTGCGATGCCGCATGCGTAGGTGGCCCGGAGAAAATCTTCGTGCGCTGCTCGGGAGCAATACCACGAAGGAACGTGACAGGCTCTGCGATCGTTGAAGGCTTTTGATCGAGCCATATCATGCCATCGACCTCGATACGAAAAATGGCCTACGATCCCGACAGCAGAATCCTCTCGGTGTGGTTCGTCGCCAGCGACAAGCGGTACGAGTTTGAGGAAGTGCCGCCGGCGACCTTCGCCGCGTTCAAAGCCGCCTTTGCGAAAGGCCGCTTTTTCAACGAGCACATCCGCAATCGCTTCCGGTACCGTCAGGTTGCGGCCGGCAACGATGCAAGCTGTTGAACATTCCAACGGCCGATTGGTGGACGCAGCGCAGCCGCGCGCGTAGGATTTTCCTACGACCCCCGCCCACGCTGCAAGAAGTCGTAGTAGGCACGCTGCACCTGGCGCCATCCAATCAGCCGCGGTCCTTGGTCCAATCGAATCGACGGCCGATGTGCAAAGGTCGAGCGTGGAATAGCTGTGCGGTTTGGGGGTGCGGGATTTTAGGCGCTTGATTACTTGCTCACGTATCGTCTGCGGCAATGCGATCCAACAGCTTACGGGATGCCAGTATCAGGCGGCAGGACCATATTCCTATTGGCTCAGCAAGGGGCGACTGAGAATTTTCCCCAAGGCTAGTTCTCTGCCTCAAGCGATTTTCGCGCAACTGAGCGCAGCGCGCATCTCTGCTACTTTTCTCTGTCGCCAATCTTGTCCGGTCTGGACAGTATATGACGCGACGCTAATTTGATGCCGATGGTACGTTTTCTGTTGAGCCTCGTTTCGATTTTATTTTGCTGCACGCATCTCCAAGCGCAAGCGTGGCAGCTTTTCGGCGTCAGGCAGTTTGGCTTCATATTCGATGTTCCCCCTGGCTTTGTCCTGACACAGCGTTCGGACCAGGGCGCGGAATTTCGGGGCGAAAACGATGCCGTTCTTACCGTGTGGGGCGCAAGGCTCGGCGAGCACAGTTTTCGCGCCGAGATCGAGCACCGCATGGTCGAGGATGAAAAGGAGGGCTGGAAACTGACTTATAGGCGCGTCACGCCGAGATGGGCCAGCTACTCGGGTATCAAGAACGAACAGATCCGATATGTCCGCGCCATTGCGGTTTGCAACGACCGTGCCGCGCTCTTTGTCATAAATTACAGCAGCGATGAAAAAATCCCGTATGATCCGATTGTGGTGCGAATGGTGCGATCCCTGAAGGCGGAAGGTTGCTGAGGTTCGTAAACAGTCCATCCATCTCAAACCCGTCATGGCGCTTGCCGCCGTTGCTTCGAAGACTGATCGTCAGCCGGTCCAAGGCCATGCTTCTTCACATGCATTCCTGATTACGAAGGCCAGCAGCGGGTGCGCAATCGCGATTGAAAGCCAACTTTCGAACGAAGGGGCTGAGGGTGGCCGGCGCCCGTTTGGGCGGGAGCGTTGGGGATTTAGGCGCCGGCCGGGCGGTTTGGGGTCCGCCACACGAACAACTACCAGAGGTTGGGCGCGGTCGGTAGTAGCGAAAAGCCATAAGCGCTGCCGTCTATTTCGCTTTCCTCATCGATCCTCCGGACCGGCAGATAGGTGTTCGCTTCCAGCCATTCGCGCAACACGATCAGAACGAGTTGCGTTGACCTCGGCAGCGGTCACGCTTGCCTTCACAACCCTCGCCCAGGCCAGGCCGGACAAGCGAGTGACGATTGTCAAGGTTGGCAAGGTCACGCCCGACCAAGCCCGCGACGTGGCCAAAGACCTCCTGGCCTCTGTCGTCAAAGGGCAAGACCCCTCACGCGATAGAGCCGAGGAACGCGGTGCCGTCACGTTCGCGAAACTTGCCGATGCCTTCCTCCACCATGTCGAAGCTCTCAAGAAGGCGAACACTCACGCGCAATATGCCCATATGCTGAACGCCTATGGCGAGGCACTAATGACAGTCGTTCCGATGCCCAAGGGAGCCAAGACGGCAACCCCGGTTGCAAAGCCGTATGAGCCGACAGCGTGGGAACTTGCATCACAGGCCGCCTACGCTAAGCGCCGCGAGAACAGGCGTCCGGTTCCGGCAAATAAAAGTCTCGATGAGCGACGATGGTGGTAAGCGCATCGCTTCGATCGCGGTGGATCACCCTGACCCCGCACTCGGCTATGAGCTACTGGCCGAAGCCGTAGGGGCCGATAGCGGCACTTTCCTTGCCGGCACTCTCGATTCACTGGCCAAGGCTGCTCAGGTCGGCTCCGTGGTACGTGAGGGTGAAATGAATTATGCCCTTTCCATGGTATGCGGGCTCCGGCCGAAGGACCAGATCGAAGCGACTCTTGGTGTCGAGATGGCTGCCATCCACCTCGCCACGATGAATACCGCTCTGTGCATGGGAAAAGCCAAGACGTGGGAGTTGAGGGAATCGCAGGAACGGGCATTGAACCGCCTCGCCCGTACCTATGTGGCCCAGGTTGAGGCTCTGAAGCGTTATCGCAGCAAGGGAGAGCAGCGCGTGATTGTCGAGCGCGTGAACGTTGAAAAGGGGGGCCAAGCCATCGTCGGCAACGTCGCCCATGGGGGCGGGGTGGGCGAAGAAAATGATCGATAACCCCATGAACCGCGCACCGCGTTGTCAGGCTCGCAGCAAGCGCAGCGGGGTTGGCTGCAAGGCGCCTGCAAAGCGGGGCCATCGCGTTTGCCGATTTCACGGGGCTGGCGGTGGAGCACCCAGAGGCGCCGCGCATGGCCTTTATCGCCACGGGCGATTCACTTGTGAAGCGATCGAGCAGCGCAAAGAGATTTCCGCGTTGATTGCCGACGCACGGCGAGCTGCCGCGGTGATATAAGCATGAACCTACTTCGCCAATCCGCCAGTGAGGTTCTCGCTGATGCTTTCGCCAGCGGCCTGCCTGTCTCTCGCCTTCAGTGGGCGGCAAGGATTCTTCTGGCGGTGTTGAAGCTCTGCGAGCCTCATGAGGCACGGTTCAAGATCTCTGGACGAATACCGGATACATCTTTCCCCATGTTGAAGCCTTGGTCCGCTCTCTCGGGGAGGGGCATTTTCGCCATCGCGGCGATGAATTTTGCGATGCGTTCCGCGCGTACATATATTGAAAAACGTCGAATTGACGTCCTTGCAGCGTCCGCGTACGATGTTGACATACGAAGCAGCGATAACCAATTCGGAACGATTTCGTTTGCAGGCTGTTAGTCGCATGCGTCGTTCATAGGAGATTCGCGACATGAATACGTTCGGTCGTCGCGATAAAATCGTCGATGAATTGAGGCGAGAATCCAAGGGTTCGTTCGTCACTCTTTATCGCGCGCTGGTGGAGGCGGCGAAAGACCCCTCCGCCAAGCGTAACGGCGACACGACTTTAAGCGAAGATGAGGTCAAGAACCGCATCCGCGCGATTGTCAAAGAGCGCACCTCGGCTGCTAAGGAAGCCGGTTGATCTGTGTCACTTAGCGCATCGACGCTTGCGCTTTTCATATTGTTGGTGCCTGGATTGATATTCCGGTACGCGGTTTACGAAGGGTCTCCAGTTCGGAGGCCTTTTTTCGCGGGCGGCACGCTCTATTCCTCCATTGCCGTGCTACTGTACTCAATACCTCGTTTTTATAGTTTTTTAGTCCGTAATTGCACTGGCTGTTGGCGTCCTAAACCTCTTTTACACTTACCAAATACCCTTTGGAATCGTCGAATTTAACGGGGATATGTACGTCTTCGACCATTCCATCCCGCCTCCTAACAGTAGGCGTTTCGAACTAACAAACTTCCTTTTCAACTACCCGATCTGTTCGGCACTTGTGTTTATGGGAGTTAGCGCAACCGGCTTGCTATCCGCCTATTGCGTACAGTGGCTGTCCCGAAGGTCCAGAATTGTAGGGCGCCTGATGTACGGCTCGCTCGCGCCGTTTATATCCAAAATTCAAGAGCCCCTGCTGACATGTTTCGTGCTGACAAAGGTAATAAACGGCAATCAACGCCTTATGTATGCCGGACTGCCTAAGGAGATCAGCCTTGGGGGTGGGAACAACATCGATCATCTGGTCCTGGAAGATCCAGTCAAGTTCTATCTGCGCCTGAACAAAGAAGTTCCGACGACCACATTCGGCAAAGCGCGACCTATGTCCACCCAAGCGTTTAGCCAAGGCCACATATTCGTGCGCTCGTCCGAAATCGAGAACATCCATTTCGAGGCATTTTACTTCCCCGACGAACCCAGTTCGCTCCGAAAGCGCGTATTATTTATTGTTGGTGTTGCCGGATTCATTATCGGAGGCGTCATCGGTATCTTACTGTCTTAAGTTTCCAGGCTGACTTGCCGGACGCCGATCACGTCCATGCGCGGCGGTCAAGGCTACCCCCCCGGCATATCTTGTTAGCCAAATGGCTTTCGTGCGCGCCTTTTCCTTCTCCGCCAGAGGCGCGGGCTTTTTCAAATGACAGCTCATGAAGTCCGTGGGCCTCATCAAGGGGCCTGGTGATCTGGCGAGCCAGTTATCCGATCCCCCGCTCAGAAATTTCTACCAAACATTCCGGCCCCTAATGCAACCATTCCGTGACCTGCGAGTTGCGGCCCTGGGCGGGGTTGGGACATGCAGACATGGCAAAGCGTGATGCAGCGGGCCATAAGACCCTTGCCGACGCCGTTCGGGAGCTGATCGGCACCGAAGACAATCGTCATCACGTACACAAGCTGCTTGGGCTGGAGGTCGAACCAGAACTGACGCCAACCCTCGCTTCATTGCTTGAGGCGATCGGAAAGGCCAGTCGGGACGAGTAGGCTCCCTTCATGGCCTGCCAAGGAAGAGCCCGCCGCCGTTGAGGGACAAGCGACGGGCCCACAGCGGCTGCGCTTCCACGGAGAACTGACCGCCCGCAATTCTAAACCCGCGCGGACCTACATCGTTCCTCTTCCCGCTCTGAAGACCGAACTGGAGGGCGACAGCTATGCCTGCAACAATGTCCGAGGTGCATCCGAGCAACTGGTCCAAGAGGGACCCAAGTGGAAACGTGCATCGGCCCTTTGCCTTCAAGCCTTAGGTGGCGAGGAGGAGGGGGTACTATGGCCATGAAGCTCTCACTTAGTTCGCATGAGCCTGTTGGCCCGGATATTCCGACCCCTCCTTTTGACCCGTTGAACCTGCTCACCCGAATTGTCTATCCGAGCTAGCTCAAGCGGCCGATTTTGGGGGCGATCTTTATCGGCTACTAATGACCTGTCGCTTGACGCTGGGTTGGGTGGGCACGCGCGTCAGGCCGGAGTGTAGGCTGGGGTACGGAAGTCGCAATCTTTGAAGGCCCGTCCCCGGCCGCACTCTTGAGACACCCGCCCGGGTGGCCTTTGGGGCCGGCACTAGCCGGTGTAAGTCTGACAGGGCGCCCAAGGCTCCGCTGTCTGGGTCCTGTCATCGCTCAGTCGCTATTTAGTTGTGCTGCCACTGCACCCCGCGAAGGCAGCTCAAAGCAGCGGGGACTAACCCCAAGCCCCCACCCGGTCCCCGCTGCTCATTTACCGTCACGGAACCCCGAAGGTCTAGCCGACCCAGAGCGCCATCTTCAGCGCCTATGCCAGCGCCTTCCGCATCGCCCTCGTCGCATGCTCCAGCCGCCTCTCAGGCCCGCCGTATCGTTCGCTACGTCGCCGAGCGCGTGGCCCTCTCTCCCAAGCATCCGTGCCTAGGCCCTCGCCTCTACCAAACACATGAGCATCCCCTAAATTACCCTCATAGCTCTCCATTGGTTTCACCCTCCGGTCAACATCGAGACAGACCACCTGGACTCACCTATGGCTGCAACAACGTCGAGGGTGCCGCCACGGAACTTATGAAGTGGGCCAAGCGAGGACCCAAGAAGCGTGCATGGCCTGCCTTGGAGGCGAGGGCACACCCGACGACGTAAGGAAGGCCTTGGAAGCCGCTGCCAAGGAGGAGGGGTTGCTGCGCTCCTCTGGTTAGGTCTCCATTTGCGTTATTTGTTCTATCTCGTCTCACGTTGGTCGCTACAGTGCGTTTGATGGGGCAGCCCGGCAGCCCTACTTGGGGGCGCAACGGCCGCCGGGCCTGGCCGGCTGGCAGGTCGGGGGGCGGTCGCCGGCTTGGGCGAAATTGTATGCCGCTTCATGCATCGTTGCTAATTTAGCAAAATGGTCATGGTCCGTTCCCCTAGCATCAAATCGGATGAGCCTAGACTCGAACCTGTGCGTAAACGAGTGACTGCCGGTGCTGGCCGGCTAGAGTTCATTCCTCCGATGATGCCTACCTTGATCGCCAAGCCGCCCCAAGGCGACGACTGGATGCATGAAGCCAAATTCGACGGCTACTGGTCCCAAATCATCATCGACGCCGACGGTGTGCGGATCTTTACCCGCCGCGGCCTAGACTGGACCGCCAAATACCGAGACTTAGCTGCGGCGGCTCGAACGTTGGACCTCGAGAGCGCCATCATCGACGGCGAGATTATCGTGCTCAACGATGCCGGCCTGTCTGACTTCGGCGAGTTACGAAAGGCCATCACCCGGCGGCAGCACGACCTCTATTTCGTCGCGTTCGATCTCCTGCACCTAAATGGCCCACGACGTGCGCGACAATCCTGCCGGCCTTATAGGGTCTGACAGCCGCATCCAGTTCAGTGAGACAATGCCGGCGAGGCTAATGCGATCTATCATCTAATCGACGCTGCCGGCCTGGAGGGAATGGTATCGAAGCGTCGAGACAGCAAATATCGCAGCGGGCCGACAACCAATTGGCTGAAGACAAAATCCTTCACCGAAAGCGAGTTTGAGACTCTCGGAGTTGAACGCGAGAGGGGCAAGCCGGCGTTTGCTCTGATGGCTGACCCGGTGACGCGCAAATATGTCGGCAGTGCTTTCGTCAGCGTCAATCGCCAGATGCGGGAGCGGCTTTGGAAAAGGGTTCAGGAACATGCCGGGCCACCGCCCAAGGACATGCCAAAGCGGCCGGCAACGCAGTGGGTAAAGCCGGGTATCAAGGCCCGCGTGAAGCATTAAGGGGCGAGGAAGACCTTCGGCACGCCTCGCTGCAGGATTTCTGGGATGAGGATTAAAAGGGCGCCTCAACGCTATAGAACATCAGCCGTCTTCTGCCATCGCTCCGGCCCTAGGGTCAAACCCAACGGAAGATCAGTTGACTTTGGGCCGCAGCGGCTCATCCTGACTTGTTGGCCTACCTTTCCGACCAACTTGAACAGGGAGGAAGCAATGGAAGCCGTCAATCGTAGATCCACACTTGCACTCGGTCTTACAGTGGCCGCAACGCCACTGATCGCTTGGGCGACCCCAGCCGCCGCACAGACTTACGGCCCCGATGAGGGCAAGGAGGTCGGCCCCGGTGTCAGAGTTGTAGCGCTTGGTGAGCGGGCTTCGGTCATACCAGCTTATAAAACGGTCATGCTACGCGATGTTGTAATCCAACCCGGGGCGAAGACGCCGGACAACGTGATGAAGAATGACATGCTCTGCCACCTGACCGAGGGAGAACTTTCTGTCGTTCAGAACGAGAAAAAGTTCACCGTCAAGAAGGGCGATGTTTGGACCTGCGCCAAAGCAGATACGACCGAAGGCACCCAGAACACGAGCAGTGCGGTCGCAATCATGCGGGTCATCGATTTGATGCCCGCATGAAGTAAGCGATGAAGTGAAGTCCTGCCATCCGTTGCGCGAGCTGCGGCCCAGCGGCTTCTTGCGCTTCGGCGGCCTGTACTTCTCGACCAGCCTGACCTTGTCGATGTCGACCGTCACCATGGCGATTGTCACCCTGCCGCCTTCCTCGTCTACCCGCCGTGTCGTCAAAGCGGACTGGCGGGCCATGTGTTAAATAGGCCGGCAGGAGGCGACTTCATGAAACGCAGCGAATCCGGATTCCCAAAACTTACGCTGCCGACACCACGCTGCTATCGGCCGTTGATCGGACTGCTCGAACTACTGTCATAACCCGCTGCCTCACGGTGGCGGGTTTTTTCTTTGCGTGAACCTCCAATTAGGATTGACACCTAGCGGCGCATTTCTCCCTCGCCCCGTCATGACCGAACCGTAACCTCGACCGGCAAGGGGGAGCGCTGGTTTTGCAGCGAGGCAGAAGCCCGAGCGGCCGGCTGGCGAAAAGCGCGACGGTGGCGTCCGCCTTGCTCCTGTCCCGCAGCTATTGCGCGACTTTGGTTCCGTTGACGCCCGGCAATCATGGAAGGCCGAGGGGCGAGTGATCGAGTTCCGGTTCCCATAGCACACTAGCCCAGCACTAAGCCTGCAATCAAAACGGCAAATCCGATAGAAAGCGGGACCGCCAAAAGCCAGCCCGCCTCCAAAACGCTATTTTCTTGCCGATCCATAACAGTCTCCTCTTTGATGCTGCCCCTGATTACGAAAGCCATTGGGAGCGGTTCGGTTCCGACGATTTTGCCGAGGACCCGGGGAGATGGCACCACCGGGTGCTCGCGTGAGTCCTCACCATTCGCGTGTTCGGCATCGCGTCGCGTCGCGTCAGGTCGACGCTGTTCGAACCGCTCGCGCGGTGATAAGCGGTTGAGCATCTGAGTCCTACTTGAAGGTACCGCAATTGCTCATCGCGTTCGCCATATCTGTAGGTCTCGCACTGGTAACGGTTCTGATGCACTAT
Source organism: Mesorhizobium sp. WSM4814 (assembly GCF_055811595.1). Lineage (NCBI taxonomy): Bacteria > Pseudomonadati > Pseudomonadota > Alphaproteobacteria > Hyphomicrobiales > Phyllobacteriaceae > Mesorhizobium > Mesorhizobium sp. WSM4814. The sequence goes on along the minus strand of NZ_JBVVQT010000018.1, from coordinate 122,560 downwards.
GAAGTGCTAAATATCGCCGGAACGATGAGGCGTCGTTTTTCACTTCCGATGCGGGTTGATCTGCTGCTCTTGGTCGTCGCAGCAATCATTGCTCACGTGGTGGGGATCTGTCTTTTCGCGCTCGCCTACGCCTGGATGCACCACCATCCAGACCTTGGAGGTCTCGCAGGCTTGTTTTCCGGAAGCGCAGCGGATTTCTTCTATTTCTCGGTTACCTGTTACACGACGATCGGCTTTGGCGAAGTCTATGCCACTGGGCCGATGCGAATCGTTGCTGCCTTGGAGGGTCTCAACGGACTCGTCCTGATCGCTTGGTCAGCATCGTTCGCATACGCATCGACTTCGGATCTGTGGAAGCGGAAGCAAGACTGACGCGCGTTGCAGAGGTCGTGTTCCTTCGTCATAGCTGTTCGCGCCGAAAAGGTGCGGCGTGCTTTTTCCCTTCGGGCGCCAAGGAGCCTGTAACCGTTTACCTGAATGTTCCCCATAGGGGTATTCAAAATTCGCCACTGCACCGCTATCAGAACGGCCCGTTGCTATAGCGTGGTAATCGAGGCCATTACCAATGGCTTAGCCCATTTTAAATAACGGGTTCCCGGTTAATCCACTGCCGCTGATAAACAGCAGGGAAACAGCGAGCAGCCTGCGGCCCAGACCCTTTTGAACCTTTTGAGTGTTCCCTGTAGGGCGCCCATAGAAAATTTCGGCCAGCTGATAGGCGATGCCTCTCTGGTGCGGCTTACGGCGCTCTAGGCACCTCAAAGTGGTCCCGTCGCCATCGCGATCCAGCTTGGAAATGTGCGGAACCGTACGAAGCGGATTGCACGGCAACCAACGCGGTGGCCGGGCATTAATTTAGCAAAGCATCAAATAGGAAAGCATCGGGAGGAAGACCATGCTGCACCTTAACATGCCTGGCGAATTTGAGGTCGGCGATGAGGTTGCGCTAGCAGGTACCGTCATCTCCATTCTCCCTAGCGGCCGAGCCAGAGTGAGCATTCCATCCTATGACCATCCTTACACGCTAGAGCCGCCACCCAAAGCCCGGGCCGGCGACCGAGTAGTTCTTGTTGGGGACGTCACCCGCATCGATCGCGGAGCAGACAAACTCACCGTGCGGATTGACTGCGGCGGCGTGATTACGGTCGCCAGGTCGGCAATCACTCGGCTGAGGAAGCACCGCCGGGCTTCAGCCGGTTGACGCTACGGCGACACAACGGCCTGCGCTCGTCGGCATACGGAACATGCAAGCGTATCGTGCCTCAAGCCAATCTAACTTCGAGGGACCTAGGCCTGCGCTAAAAAGTCCGAACATTTCCCATCCCCTCGCCTTTCGGCAAATCTGGCGGAAAACGGAGACTAGGCAAATTTTGCGACCCCCAAAAAGCGCCTCGGGGTGCCGCGGCGGTGCCCCGAACGATTTCAGGGCAACAGGCCCCCGAGGGGAGAATGCTAATCAACTAAAATCATTATAGAAATTTTGGTGGAGCCAATCGGAATCGAACCGACGACCTCTTGAATGCCATTCAAGCGCTCTCCCAACTGAGCTATGGCCCCACTCCGGCAGTCAACCGGCGCCGTTGCCGGCGAAGAGATCGGCGCGGGTTGAGACCGCGCCGTTAGTGCAGGCGGCTTCTAACCCCGCCTTCCGTCAATATCAAGCCTTTAAGAGCCGCTTTTTATCAAGAACCCACGAAAGTCGGCGGGCGCTGTGTGAGAGGCCGGATCAGACTTCGTCGTCGTCATCGCCGACGCCGATCATGTCGGCGACATCGTCGTCCTCTTCCTCTTCGTCGGCGAGGAAGGTATCGTCGTCGTCGCCGAGGTCCACATCGTCCTCGTCATCGCCGAGATCGGGAAGATCGTCAGGCTTCGCATCCTCGTCCGCCTCTTCGAGCGAGACGACCTCGACGCCCTCTTCCTCCTCGGCGTCGACTTCCTTCTCGGCAACTTCCTCTTCCTCCTCAAGGGCGGCAATCTTGCCTTCCTCGAAATAAGAGCGGGGATAGTTCTTGCCGGTATAGGGCGAGACGATCGGATCCTTGTTCAGATCGTAGAATTTTTGACCCGTCTCGGGGTCGATGCGTTTGGTGCCAAGTTCGGGTTTTGCCACAGCAAGCCTCGTCGATGAAAGTTTGGTCCCCATAACCACAGTTTACGGCGCTGTCAAAGCCTAAAGCCAGCGTTACAAATCCTCGCGCTGAGCGACCTCGTGCAAGGGGATGACCATTTCCTTCCGCCGTGATACGAGACCGCGCAAACCAGAAGAAAAAGGCCGGCCACCGGCGTTTTTCACCCAAGGAAAACCCATGTCGCATACTGCCGCCCCGAGCCCGGCCACCGCCCGCAAATCGCCAGCGCTTTCAGGCACAGCACGGGTGCCCGGCGACAAATCGATCTCGCACCGCTCGTTCATGTTCGGCGGCCTCGCCTCCGGCGAAACCCGCATCACCGGCCTGCTGGAAGGCGAGGACGTGATGCACACGGGCGCCGCGATGAAGGCAATGGGCGCGCATATAGGGAAGCGCGGCGCTGAATGGGTGATCCGCGGCACTGGCAACGGCGCGCTGCTGCAGCCGGAAGGCCCGCTCGATTTCGGCAACGCCGGCACCGGCTCGCGCCTCACCATGGGCCTGGTCGGCACCTACGACATGGAGACGACCTTCATCGGCGACGCCTCGCTGTCCGGCCGGCCGATGGGCCGCGTGCTCGAGCCGCTGCGCCAGATGGGCGTGCAGGTGCTGAAGGCGACGCCCGGCGACCGCATGCCGATCACGCTGCGCGGCCCCAAACACGCCGCGCCGATCACCTACCGCGTGCCGATGGCCTCGGCCCAGGTGAAGTCGGCGGTGCTGCTCGCCGGGCTGAACACGCCCGGCATCACCACCGTCATCGAGCCGGTGATGACGCGCGACCACACCGAAAAGATGCTGCAGGGATTCGGCGCCAATCTGTCGGTCGAGACCGACGAGCGCGGCGTGCGCCACATCTTCATCGAGGGCCAGGGCAAGCTCACCGGCCAGACAATCGCTGTGCCGGGCGACCCGTCATCGGCCGGATTCCCGCTGGTGGCGGCGCTGATCGTGCCGGGCTCGGACATTACAATCGAAAACGTGCTGATGAACCCGACCCGCACCGGTCTTTTGTTGACGCTACAGGAAATGGGCGCCCGGATCGACGTTCTCGAGCCGCGCAATGAAGGCGGCGAGGATGTCGCCGATCTGCGGGTGCGCTACTCAGAGCTGAAGGGCGTCACCGTGCCGCCCGAACGGGCGCCGACGATGATCGATGAATATCCGGTGCTTGCTGTCGCGGCGAGCTTTGCCGAGGGCGAGACGCTGATGCAGGGACTGGAAGAGCTGCGGGTGAAGGAATCGGACCGGCTGTCGGCGGTCGCCGAAGGGCTGAAGCTCAATGGCGTCGACTGTACCGAGGGCGAAGCCACACTGGCCGTGCGTGGAAAACCCGGCGGCAAGGGGCTTGGCCAACATCCGAACGGAAAGAGCACCATCGTCCAGACCCATCTCGACCACCGCATTGCCATGAGCTTTCTCGTCATGGGACTTGCAACGGAAAAGCCTGTCACCATCGACGACCAGGCGATGATCGCGACCAGCTTTCCGGAGTTCATGGGGCTTATGAAGGGCCTGGGGGCGGAGATCAGCTAAGGTCTGCGAATGTTTTGGACGTTGCTCGTCGGCGGTTTGGTTTTGACGGCATTGGTCGGGCGCGTGGCGGCGCAGTCAGGTTTCGATCTGGGATATTCCGACAGGAAGCCAGGTGCGATTAGCCTGATCGGCTTTCTTTTTTTCCCGTTTTGGATCGTCCTCTTCATCTTGCTGGCGACAACGGCGCATTTTTTTCCAGACGTTAGCGGCGCTCTCATGCCATATGTTTCGAACTTCGTTTTTAAGCTGGCTGCCGGGATCACATTCGTCGCGATCGCCACGTTTCCCATTTCCGTACCGCTTCTGATAGGAATTCCCGTTGGATTCTTGGCCGGATATTGGACCGGACGGCGGTCTTCCGGACTTTGACGTTGAACCCGATTGGTTCTTGATTTAACGACCTTCCTCCGTTTGAAGCGGCACGTATGAGCTCAATCACTGATAAAGCTGGCTTCACAATCGCCATCGACGGCCCAGCAGGCGCGGGCAAAGGCACCCTTGCCCGCCGACTGGCCGACCATTACCGGCTGAACCTGCTCGACACCGGCCTCACCTATCGCGCGGTGGCGCATGCGCTGCTTCGGCTCGGCCTGCCGCTCGACAATGTCTCGGCCGCCGAGACCGCTGCCCGGCAGGTCGACCTGGCCAAGCTCGACCGGTCGGTGCTGACGGCGCATGCGGTCGGCGAAGCGGCTTCGAAAGTGGCTGTCATCCCTTCGGTGCGGCGCATACTGGTCGAAAAGCAGCGCTCATTCGCCAAGGCGCCGCCGGGCGCCGTGCTCGACGGCCGCGACATCGGCACCGTGGTCTGTCCCGACGCCGACATAAAACTCTATGTGACGGCGAGCGCCGAGGTGCGGGCACAACGCAGGCTAGCCGAGATCGAGAGCATCGGCGGCACCGCCGATTTCGACGATATCCTCGCCGATATCTTGCGCCGCGACGAGCGCGACATGGGTCGCGCCGACTCGCCGCTGAAGCCGGCCGCCGACGCGCACTTGCTCGACACGTCGGAAATGGCTATAGAAGCCGCGTTCCTGGCGGCCAAGGCGATCATCGACGACGTTCTGGCCAAGAGAAACAAAGCCTGAGCCGGGTTTCCTGCCGTTGCCGATTGCCGGCGGCGAAAAGATACCCATATCGGGCACGAACCAGCCTGCCAGCATTCTTCATGCGCCGGAATTGCCGCTTAGGCGGCCAAGGGCTTTTTTGAGGCCCGGAACGCCGGCAGGCCAACGCAACGCTAACCCACGGCGCCCGCCCCGCTTGAGATGCGGGGCATTCCAGGAGAAACTATGTCAGTTGCAAATCCCACTCGCGATGATTTCGCGAGCCTGCTCGAAGAATCTTTTTCCGCCGGCCATTCCGGCGAAGGCCAAGTCGTCAAGGGCACGATCACTGCGATCGAAAAGGACATGGCAATCATCGACGTCGGCCTCAAGGTCGAAGGTCGCGTGCCGCTGAAGGAATTCGGCGTCAAGGGCAAGGATTCGACGCTTAAGGTCGGCGACACGGTCGAGGTCTATGTCGAGCGCATCGAGAACGCGCTTGGCGAAGCGATGCTTTCGCGTGAGAAGGCCCGCCGCGAAGAGAGCTGGGTCCGTCTCGAAGAGAAGTTCACCAAGGGCGAGCGCGTCGAAGGCGTCATCTTCAACCAGGTCAAGGGCGGCTTCACCGTCGATCTCGACGGCGCTGTGGCCTTCCTGCCGCGCAGCCAGGTCGACATCCGTCCGATCCGCGACGTCTCGCCACTGATGCACAATCCGCAGCCTTTCGAAATCCTCAAGATGGATCGCCGCCGCGGCAACATCGTGGTGTCGCGCCGCACCGTGCTCGAGGAGAGCCGCGCCGAACAGCGTTCGGAAATCGTGCAGAACCTCGAAGAGGGCCAGGTGGTCGAAGGCGTCGTCAAGAACATCACCGACTATGGTGCGTTCGTCGACCTCGGCGGCATCGACGGCCTGTTGCATGTCACCGATATGGCATGGCGCCGCGTCAACCATCCGACCGAAATCCTCAACATCGGCCAGACGGTCAAGGTGCAGATCATCCGCATCAACCAGGAAACCCACCGCATCTCGCTCGGCATGAAGCAGCTCGAGAGCGATCCGTGGTCCGAGATCGGAACGAAATTCCCGATCGGCAAGAAGATCAAGGGCACCGTCACCAACATCACCGACTACGGCGCGTTCGTCGAGCTGGAGCCGGGCATCGAGGGCCTCATCCACGTTTCGGAAATGTCGTGGACAAAGAAGAACGTGCATCCCGGCAAGATCCTGTCGACTACGCAGGAAGTCGACGTGGTGGTGCTCGAGGTCGATCCGGCCAAGCGCCGCATCTCCCTCGGCCTCAAGCAGACGCTCGAGAACCCGTGGCAGGCTTTCGCCAGCAGCCATCCGGTCGGCAGCCAGGTCGAGGGCGAGGTCAAGAACAAGACCGAGTTCGGCCTGTTCATCGGCCTCGAAGGCGATGTCGACGGCATGGTCCATCTTTCCGACCTCGACTGGACCCGTCCGGGCGAGCAGGTGATCGAGGAGTACAATCGCGGCGACATCGTCAAGGCGCAGGTGCTCGACGTCGACATCGACAAGGAGCGCATCTCGCTCGGCATCAAGCAGCTGGCCAAGGATACGGCCGGTGAGGCGGCGACTTCAGGCGAACTGCGCAAGAACGCGGTCGTCACCTGCGAGGTTACCGGCGTCAAGGATGGCGGCCTGGAGGTGCGGCTGGTCGACAGCGGCATCGAGACCTTCATCAAGCGCTCCGACCTCAGCCGTGACCGCGACGAGCAGCGCCCCGAGCGCTTCACGGTCGGCCAGAAGGTCGATGCCCGCGTCATCGCCTTCGACAAGAAGACCCGCAAGCTGCAGGTCTCGATCAAGGCGCTGGAAATCGCCGAAGAGAAGGAAGCGGTTGCCCAGTACGGCTCGACCGACTCCGGCGCTTCGCTGGGCGACATCCTGGGCGCCGCGCTGAAGAAGCAGGGTAGCTAGGTCCACTAACGCCGCGCCTCGCGCGGCCTGTAAAACAAAACCCCGCCGGAGCGATCCGGCGGGGTTTTTGTTTGACCATGGTCAGAGCATCGTAACCTCAAACCTGGCAAACCGGTTTTGGGAAATCCGCGCTCAAACAAAGAGATAGATCAGGCCCTGCCGTAAAGCGGCACCAGTGTGCCGCTCATCGCCAGATTGGCCGGCGAAGCAAGGTAGGCGATCGCTTCCGCCGCCGCTTCGAGGCTGACCCATTTGCCGAAATCGGCGGCCGGCATGTCAGCCCGGGTGGCCGGCGTGTCGAGGGTCGAGGGCGCGACCGCGTTGACCAGGATGCCCTTGCCCTTGAGTTCTTCCGCCATCGCCACCGTCATTGCCGCAACGGCCGCCTTGCTGGCGGCGTAGGCGACCATGCCGGAACCGCGCCGCAGGTCGAGCCCGGCGCGGGCCGTGACATTGACGATGCGGCCCGATACGGAAGATTCCAGCATCGAGCGGATCGCCGCGCGGCAGCACAGGAAGGTGGTGCGGGCGTTGGTGTCCATCATTTCGGCAAAGGACGCGGGCTCGATCTTCTCGACCGGCGCGGCGGTGAAGCCGCCGGCCAGGTGGATGGAGGCCCACAAGTCGGTAACACTGGCGTAGAACGCATCGACCTTGGCGGGGTCGGCGAGATCGACATTGTGCGCCAGCCTGACGCGCTCATGTGCCGGGAAGGGAAAATGCGCGGGCGCGGCGGCATGGGCGTTCGGCACATGGCAGATCGCGCCCTGCTCCAGCAGTTTGCCGACAACCGCGCCACCGAGCGCTCCGGTGCCGCCGGTCACCACAACATGCCTGCCGTCCAGTGTATCCGTCATCTACGACCGCTCCTGTCACTCTTATGCCGCACCGCCGCCGAAGGTCGCGCCTTTCGCGCAATCACTCAACCGAAATCTTGATGACGCAGCGCCGCTTGTGCGCGTCAGAACGTCGGCCATCCGACGCGGATCGCATCCCCAGGCAGACGCTGCCACAGCAGCACTCAATCGATGGTGATCTCGATGACATACGGCAGTCCGGTCGCCCGCGCGCGCTTGAGTGCGTCCGCCAGAGGACCGATGCCCGCGAGCCGCTCGGCGGCAATGCCGTAGGCCTCGGCCAGCTTGCAGAAATCAGGCGGCGCCGGCGAGACGCCGACCGGCTCGACGCCGACATCGAGCATCGAGGTTTCGATTTCGCGATAGCCGCGATTGTTCCAGACGACGAAGATCACCGGCGCCGCAGCGTCGAGCGCGGCGCCCAGTTCCGGCAGCGTGAACTGGAAACCGCCGTCGCCGGTGAGACAAACGACCGGCGCATCAGGCACGGCAAGGGCTGCGCCGATCGCCGCCGGCGGGCCATAGCCCAGCGCGCCGAAGCCGGTGGCGGCGTTGAACCAGCCGCCCGGACGATCGTGATCGTAATAGAGGTTGGCGGCATAGACCGGCTGGGTCGAATCGCCGACGATGATCGAGCCCGGCAATGCATCGCGGATCATCTCGACGGCGCGGGTTTGCGCCTGGAGGGCCGGAGCCATTTCGGCAAAGGCTGCTTGCCTTGTCGCAGCGGCGCGAGACTGGCCGTCGCCCGATGGCGGCTGGTCCGTACCAATCTCGACAAGCAGCGCCTCGAGGGCTGCGCCGCAATCGGCATGGATCGAAATCCGGGCGGGCCGGCGGGCAAGCTGGTCGGCGCCGATGTCGATGCGGATCAGATTGGACGGCAGGACAAAGCCACCGTCGCTATATCCGTCGTAGTCGGTCGGGCCGAATTCGGTGCCGGCGGCAATGACCAGATCGGCCTCGGCCATCAATGCACGCACCGCCTTCAGACTGGGGCTGGCCGGCACGCCGAGCGGATGGCGGTGCAGCAGGCCGCGGGCATTGGCCGTCTGGACAACCGGCGCTCCCAGCCTTTCGGCAAGGCGCTGTAACGGCGCTTCGGCTCTCTTGGCGCCGCCGCCGGCAAGGACCAGCGGGCGGCGGGCAGCCGCGCAAAGTTTTGCCGCCTCTGCTATATCAGCCGGATTCGGCTCGGGCGGCGCGACATTCGTCAGCAAAGCGGCGATGCCGCCGGCCGGCTTGACCATGATATCGGTCGGGATCTCGATGTGCACCGGGCCCGGACGCGACGACGAAAACAGGGCGAAGGCGCGGGCAAGAACGCCCGGCAGTTCGTCGGCGTCGGTGACACGGTGCGAAAACAGCGCGACCTTTTCCATCATGCCGCGCTGGTCGGGCAGTTCGTGCAGATGGCCAAGGCCCTTGCCCAGTGTCGGCGTGGCGTTGACGCCCGAGATCACCAGCATCGGAACCGAATCGGCACGGGCCTGGCCCATGGCGGTGATGGTGTTGGACAGCCCCGGTCCGGTGATGACGAGGGCGATGCCGGGCTTGCCGCCGGCGCGCGCATAGCCGTCGGCCATGAAGCCGGCGCCCTGTTCATGACGCGGCGTGACGTGGCGAATCTTCGAGCGCGCCAAGCCGCGATAGAGTTCGACCGTATGCACACCCGGAATGCCGAAAACCGTGTCGACATCATGGGCTTCGAGCAAAGTGATGAGCGCTTCGCCGACTGTCGTCATTGCCTGAGCACCGGACGTGTGAGGCAGGTCGGTCCGCCCTCGCAGGCGATGCACAGCGCGTCCGCCTCGAAGGTTGAAACCCTGCAGCCGGCGGCCGCCATGGCCGCCGCCGTCTTCGGGAAGCCGGCAACGGCGATCACCTCGCGCGGCGCGGTCGGCAGCACATTCAGGCTGAGGCCGTTGGAGGCGAAGAATTCCCCGGCGTCGCCTTCGACCAGGCGAATGCCTCGCGCCCGCAGCATCTGGTAGAAGGCAGCCGGCAAAAGCGGTGCATAGACCAGCGCCAGATCGTCGGCGAGCGGACTGATCACCGACATCAGATGCAGGCAGGCGTCCTCGCCATGCCAGAGCGGCAGGTCGTAGCCATAGACCTGGTTACCCTTGGGGGTGAGCAGGTTGGCGAGTTGCTGGATGCCGTCCTGGTTGGTGCGCACACCGCGGCCGACGGCCAGGGTCCCTGAATCCACCCAGACGCAATCACCGCCCTCGACCTGTCCGGGAGGCTCGATGCGGCCGAGGATTGGTACGCCCATGCGCTTGTAGGCCGCCTCGTGCAGGCCGGGCTCGGCACGGCGCAGCGCCTTGCCCATGGCGAGGATGATGGCGCCGTGGTCGGTCATCAACGATGGATCATGCGTGAAGACCGAATCGGCAAGCCCGTCATCGGCGTCGGTCAGCCATTCGATCGCGGCGCCGGACGCAAGAACCAGCGTCGTCAGCGCCTCATGCTGGGCGGCGGCCTTTTGAGGATCGAAGCCCGCACCATAGTGCCATTCCGATGTTTTGGCGCGGGCCATGGCGCTTGCGGCGGACCGCATCAGCACGCGCTGCAGGGGCCCGGCCATGGACTGCGACCCGTATGCTTTACCCACCAAGTGCTCCTGAACCATCCCATCCAGCCAATAGCCACTCAGCGAGCAGTGATCAATGGTCCAAAAAGCATGGTTGACGGAGGCAAGCGGAACGGTACATCTTGAGAATGAGAAGTCTGTCCAGTGATGGTAATGGGTAAAAAATTCCAGCAGCGACGGGTCTGGCCATTTCGTGAGGCACCGCAAAGGTGATAGCGCAAGGCACCGCCCCCGCCCTGAAGTACACGGCGCAGAACGACGCCGCCGAAGCCATCCATGTCGAGAACCTGCATAAACGATTCGGCGAACTGCATGTGCTGAAAGGCGTTTCGCTGTCGGCGCGCGACGGCGAGGTCATCGCCATCATTGGCGGCAGCGGCTCGGGAAAATCGACCCTGCTGCGCTGCATCAATTGCTTGGAGAACCCGACCAGCGGGATCGTTCGCGTCAATGGCGAGGAGATCCGGATGAAGGCCGACAGTCACGGCCACACCGTTCCCGCCGACCGCAAGCAGATCGAGCGCATCCGCTCCAAGCTCGGCATGGTTTTCCAGAATTTCAATCTGTGGAGCCACATGACGCTGATCGAGAACGTCATCGAGGTTCCGGTGCATGTTCTGGGCGTCAAGCGCGATGTGGCCATCGCCGAGGCGGAAAAGCTGCTTGCCCGCGTCGGCCTGGCCGAGAAGCGCGATGTCTATCCGGCCTATCTGTCAGGCGGCCAGCAGCAGCGTGCGGCCATCGCCCGGGCGCTGGCCATCAATCCGCGCGTCATGCTGTTCGACGAGCCGACCTCGGCGCTCGACCCGGAACTGATCGGCGAGGTGCTGAAGGTGATCGGCGACCTGGCACGCGAAGGCCGCACCATGGTGCTGGTCACCCATGAGATGAAGTTCGCCCGCGAGGTCGCGACGCATGTCGTCTACCTCTACAACGGACTGGTCGAGGAAGAAGGGCCGCCGGAGCAGATCTTCGGCGCACCGAAATCCGAAAGGCTGAAGCAATTCATCCGCAACATCGGTTAAGCCGAGGCGGACGAACAACGGGAACAACAACAAACTGGGAGTTTTTGGCATGAAGACCGTTCTGAAAACATTTGCCGCAGCACTTCTGCTCGGTGTCGCCGCGATGAGCATGGCAAAGGCCGAGCCGGTCAAGATCGGCGTCGCTGCCGAACCCTATCCGCCGTTCACCTCGCCGGATGCTTCCGGCAAATGGGTTGGCTGGGAGATCGAATTCATCGACGCGGTCTGCGCCGAGCAGAAACTCGATTGCGTCATCACCCCCGTCGCCTGGGACGGAATCATCCCGGCGCTGACGACCAACAAGATCGACGTCATCGCCAGTTCCATGTCGATCACCGACGAGCGCAAGAAGACGATCGACTTCTCCGACAAATATTACAACACCCCGACAGCTATCATCGGACCGAAGGACCAGAAGTTCGGCGCTACCCCGGAAGATCTCAAGGGCAAGATCATCGGCGTGCAAGTTTCGACCGTGCATGCCGACTACGTCAAGAAGCACTTCACCGAAGCCGCGGAAATCAAGGAATATCAGACCCAGGACGAAGCCAATCAGGATCTTGCCGCCGGCCGTGTCGATGCCGTGCAGGCCGATTCCATCGCGCTCGATGCCTTCCTGAAATCGGATCAGGGCAAGCAATGCTGCGATCTGAAGGGCACGGTCGCGCCGGATCTGGCGATCCTCGGGCCCGGCGTCGGCGCCGGTGTCCGCAAGGAGGACACGGAGTTGAAGGAGAAGATCAACGCCGGCATCAAGGCGATCCGCGCCAACGGCAAATATGACGAGATTTCGAAGAAATACTTCGATTTCGACATCTATGGCGCCGACCCACAGTCGAATTGACGGCGTGCATCCCCGAGCGAACAACCACGCGGCGCAGACAGCGCGCCGTGTGGCTTCGTCGAACTCTACCTACGCAAGCTTTCCGCTGACGGCATCGCCGGTGGTTTTGGCGCCAGCAATTCGGGGGCGACGCTGATCGACGCATTTCTTCCGGCCTCTGTGGCCCGCATCATCGAACTGCTTTCGCCGACGCCACCCGGTTGGGGCGCAACGCTTCTGGTCGGACTGCTCCACTCGGTCGAGATCGCTGCCGGTGCGTTCGGTCTCGGCCTCGTCATCGGCATTTGCGGTGCGTATGGCAAGCTCTATGGCGGGCCTGTGGTGCGCGATCTGCTGGCAGTCTATACGACGATCGTCCGCGCCGTGCCGGAGCTAGTGCTGATCCTGCTGCTCTATTATGCCGGCACCGATTTGATCAACCAGTTGCTGACGGCAATGGGATATCAGCGCATCGATATCAGCGGGCTGGTGGCCGGCATTGCCGTGCTCGGCTTCGTCCAGGGCGCTTATTCGACAGAGGTGATGCGCGGCGCGATCCTTGCCATCCCGCAGGGACAGATCGAAGCCGCGCGCGCCTATGGCATGTCTCCCGGCCTGCTGCTGCGACGCATCACGCTGCCGGCGATGCTGCCTTTCGCCATACCGGGCCTTGCCAATCTCTGGCTGATCGCCACCAAGGACACCGCCCTGCTGGCGGTCGTCGGCTTCTTCGAACTGACATTGGCGACGCGGCAAGCGGCGGGCGTAACCAAAGCCTATCTTACCTTCTTCCTCGCCGCGGGCGTGATCTATCTTCTGTTGACGCTGGTCTCCAATCTGATCATCGGCCGCATCGAGGTCTGGGCTCGGCGCGGCATGCCCTCGCTCAAGGAGGCGCGTTGATGGCTGTCGAAACGACCATCGTCAACGTAGCCGCCCGCGCGTCGCTGTGGTTGCAGCCGCACCGCATCGTGCTGATTGTGACTGGACTGGCGCTGGTCTTCGCGGCCGCTTTTTTCATGCGCTGGGACTGGCTGCCGCAATATTACGAAATGGCGCTTGTCGGCCTCTGGCGCACGCTCTGGATTCTCGCCGTCACCTGCACACTGGGCTTCCTGCTCGCCGTGCCGCTCGGATTGGCGCAGGCTGCCGGCCCGTTCTGGCTCGCGGCGCCTGCAAAGGCCTTCTGCACCGTCATCAGGGGAACGCCACTGCTACTGCAGCTCTGGCTGCTCTACTATGGGCTCGGCTCGCTGTTTCCACAGTACCCATGGGTACGCGAGTCCTGGATGTGGCCGTATCTCAGGCAAGCATGGCCCTACGGCGTCCTGGCGCTGACCTTCTCCTTCGCCGGTTACGAGGGGGAAGTCATGCGGGGTGCCTTCGCCGGCGTGCCGAAAGGACAGTTGGAAGCGGCGCGCGCCTTCGGCATGAGCCGCTGGAAGATCCTGCGGCGGATCTGGCTGCCACAAGCCTTCTACCGGGCGCTGCCGACGCTGACCGGCGAAACCGTGCTGCAACTGAAATCGACGCCGCTGGTGGCGACCATCAGCGTGATCGACATATTCGCCGTCTCGTCAAAGGTTCGGCAGAGCACTTTCCTCACCTATGAACCCTTGTTGCTCCTGGCGTTGATCTATATGGCGATCACCGGCATCCTGGTCTTCGCCCTCGGCAAGATCGAGGCGCGGATCCCGAACAAAATTGGTTAGTGAGAAGCGAATAGGAGTAGCGAATGGCGAATAGTTCGCTGATTTCCTCTACTCCCTATTCGCTACTCGCTAGAGCTTCAGGGCAGCTAAAGATGCAACTCAGTCTCGACCAGGCGACAGGGCTGTGCCGGATGGCGGCGCTCGGCGCCGGCGCCAATGAGGAAGCGGCGCAGTCGCTTGCAGCCTCCGTGGTGGCGGCCGAGGCAGAAGGTCTGTCGACGGTCGGACTGTCGCATTTCATCGACTATCTCGAGGCGCTGGAGGCCGGCCGCATCGATGGCAAGGCCGAGCCGGTCATCACCAGGCCGGCTTTGGCGATCTATCTCTCCGACGCGCGCGGCGGTCTGGCGCATACCGGCTTCGACCGCACCATCGACGATCTCGCCAAGGCGGCGCGCCTGTTCGGCGTTGCCATCTTTTCGCAGAAGAACGCCTATACATGCGGCGCGCTCGGCTATTTCACAGGACGGCTGGCCGCGCAGGGGCTGGTGTCCTTCGCCGCGACCAATGGACCGGCCGTGCTTGCCGGCTCCGGCTCGGTCAAGCCGGTCTATTGCACCAACCCGATGTCCTTCGCTGCGCCCGCCGCCGACGGTGCGCCGCTGGTGATCGACCAGTCGTCGAGCGCCACCGCCTTTGTCAACATCCGCAAGGCGGCTGACGACGGCAAGAGAATTCCAGAAGGCTGGGCACTGGACGCGAGCGGCAACCCGACCACCGATCCGGCCGCCGCCATGAAAGGCGCGATGCTTGCATTCGGCGGCCAGCGTGGCGCCAACATCGCGCTGATGGTCGAAGTGCTGGCGGCGGGCCTGTCGGGCGCCAATTGGTCGCTCGATGCGCCGTGGTTCACCGACGGACCGGACAGTCCCGGAACCGGCCTCTTCGTGCTGGCCGTCGAGCCCAAGCTGCTCGATCCAAATTTCGAGAAGCGCATGAAAGATCAACTCGACCGGTTGCGCCGCCGCTACGGCGTGCATGTCCCCGGCCGTGCCCGGGCCGAAGCGGCGGAGAAGGCAGCGGCACGGGGCATAACGGCTCCGAAAGCCGTGGTGCAGCGCATCTCCGAATTCGCCGCCCGGTATTCTTCCTGAAGACGTCCCCTCCTTCGGATAGTTGATCGCGCGACAGCGGGCGTACTTGCCGTTACGCCCGGGCTGCCTCGTCGAACCACGTTTCGGAAACAGCCGGAAACCCTCGCGTCGGCTGGGTTTTCCGGGCTCTCCGCAACTGACTCGTAACATGCATTCCCGGTCAACTTTTGTTCATTTGACTTTGACTGGGGTGGCGGCTGTTTGCGCGGAGCAGCAAAAGAGGAACCCTAATGGCCGCAAGCACCCACAATCCCAGCACCAATCTTGTCGTTCCGGCCCTTGGCAGCCTCTATGCGGCGCTGAACACCACCTCTGAAACCATCCTGCGCGCCGTGGCCGGCATCTTCCTCACCATCCATGGCTCTAGCAAGATCATCGACCCGCTCGGCGCCGCCGAGATGGTCGAAGGCCTCGGCTTCTATCCTGGCGCGTTCTGGTCGGTGCTGCTGGCCTGCACCGAGTTCTTCGGCGGCATTTTCATCGCCATCGGTCTCTTGACCCGCCCGGCCGCCTTCGCCGGAATGTTCGTGCTCCTGGTCACCGTCTGGTTCCACTGGGTCACCTTGGGCGAGGGCTTTTCGGGTGCCGAAAAATCGCTGCTGTGGGCGGCGATACTGTTCTTCTTCGTCATCCGCGGCGGCAACCGCCAATCGGTCGACGCGCGCATCGGCAGGGCGTTCTGAACCAGCCGACACCGCGGCAAACGGCGACAAAGGATCGCCCTTTGCCTTCGGCGCGAAACGGATTATGAACGGCTTCAGCCAAGCCCAGCAGATCTGGAAAGCGCGCCGGAGCCAGCCATGACCGAAATCCTGCAGACCCCAAAGCTCGTCGTCGTGTTCGGCGGCTCCGGCTTTGTCGGCCGCCATGTGGTGCGGGCGCTGGCCCGGCGTGGCTATCGCATCAGGGTCGCCTGCCGCCGGCCCGATCTCGCCGGCCATCTGCAACCGCTCGGCAATGTCGGCCAGATCCAGCCGGTGCAGGCCAATATTCGCGTGCGCTGGTCGGTCGACCGCGCCGTGCAGGGCGCCGACCATGTCGTCAATTTGGTAGCCATCCTGCATGAGAGCGGCCGGCAGAAGTTCACGCCCGTCCACGAGTTCGGCGCACGCGCGATCGCCGAAGCGGCGCGCGCCGTCGGCGCCGGGCTCACCCATATCTCGGCGCTGGGCGCCGATCTGAACGCGCGATCCGAGTATGCGCGCACCAAGGCGCTCGGTGAAAAAGCGGTCCTGGAGACGATCGAGGATGCGGTCATCTTGCGGCCCTCGATCAATTTCGGCCCCGAGGACAGCTTCTTCAACCGCTTCGCCAGCATGGCGCGCTATTCGCCGGTCCTGCCTCTGATCGGCGGCGGGCGGACCAAATTCCAGCCGGTCTATGTCGGCGATGTCGCCGAAGCGGTGGCGCGCTCGGTCGACGGCAAAGTCCAGGGTGGCCGGATCTTCGAGCTAGGCGGACCTCAGGTGCTCACCTTCAAGCAATGCATGCAGGAAATGCTTGCCATGATCGACCGCAAGCGGTTGCTGGTGTCGGTGCCGTGGTGGGTGGCGAACATGCAGGCATCGCTCCTCGGGCTTTTGCCCAATCCGCTGCTGACCAAGGATCAGGTCCTGCAGTTGCGCGGGGACAACATCGTCTCGGAAGCGGCCATCAGGGAAAACCGGACGCTCGCCGGTCTCGATATCCAGCCACAGTCGATCGGCAGCATCCTGCCGAGCTATCTCTGGCGCTACCGGCCCGCCGGCCAGTTCCAACGCAAGACGGCGGAATAGCCGATCAGGCCGCTCAAAGGCGGCGCGTGACCTGCATCGGCAGGCCGCCCTGCGGTTGCGTCGTCAGTTTCTGCACCGGCCACGGTTTGGTTTCGGCAGTGGTATCGAAGCGGAAGCGCGACAGCATGATCGCCAGAGCGATGATCGCCTCCTGCATGGCAAAGCTGGCGCCGATGCAGACGCGAGGACCGGCGCCGAACGGCAAATACTGAAAACGGTCGATCTTCTCGCGATTTCCCGGATGGAAACGTTCGGGCATGAAGGCTTCGGGCCTGTCCCACAACTTGCGATGGCGGTGGACGACCCAGGGCATGACCAGCACCGCGGCACGCCTCGGTATGTAGAGGCCGTTCCAGGTTTCGGGCTCGATCGGCTCGCGGTTGATCGACGGCGCCGGCGGATAGAGCCTGAGCGCCTCGTCGAAGGCGGCGCGGGTGAACGGCATGGCGTCGAGCCACTTTGTCGGGTCGGGCTCGCGCGCCAGCACGGCGTCGATCTCGCGCTCGACCTTTTCGCGCTCCCAAGGCGCTTCGGCCAGGCAATAGAGCGTCCAGCCGAGCGCACGCGCCGTGGTCTCGTGACCGGCGCCGATGAAGGTGATGATGTTGTCCTCGACCTCGGCGCGCGTCAGCCCGTCCGGTCCCTCCGCCTTGAGCAAAAGCGTGAGGAAATCCTGCGGCACCTTGTCCGGATCGTGCTTGACCCGCTCTTCGCGCATCTTGACGGTGTCGGTGACGATCTTGCGGAAGTAGGCCATGGTTTTGCGGCCGCGGATGCGGGTCAGGCGCGGCAGCCAGTCTGGCGCCCGCAACAGGTCGAGCGGATCGACGCGGCCCATGGTTTCGAACAGCCGGTCGATCTCCTTGGCGAAGCTGCCCGGCTCACCCGATATCTCACCGGAAAACAGCGTCTCGGCCAGGATGTCAAAGGTAAGCAGCGTCATGTCGTGGGCGATGTCCGACGTGCCGCCGCCCTCGTAGCGGGTGACGAACTCCCGCGTACGCCTCAGCATCGGCTCGGCAAAACCGAAGATGTGGCGCGGCGTGAACACCGGCGCCATCGCCTTGCGTGAACGCCGCCAGACCTCACCCTCGGCGGTCAGCAGGCCGTCGCGCAGGATCGGCCGCAGGATCATCTGGCGAACCGTCGCCATCTTGTAGTTTTTGGCATTGTCGACCAGCACGTGGCGAATGAGGCCGGGATCGTTGGCGATGACCAGCGGCCCGCCGATGCCGGTCACCGAAATCCAAGGCTGGTTGTAGGTCGGCTCGCCCCACAGTTCGAGCGGATTGCGATAGACGATGCGGATCATCTCCAGCGTCGAAGGGGGCGACGTGCGCGGCTTCGGCGCCGGCGGGACAAAGGGGGCGGGCTGACTGTCCATGGCGTGCTCCGCTGGTGACCTCAATGTAGTGGCTGGCAGGGCAAGCGTCCATGTCGCCGGCTGTAACGGGGCATTAGAAAGTGCCTGAGCGTCGGAACAGGTCGGCCCGCATTTGTGCGGCCGCTCTGTTCCAAAACCGGTTCGACTTTTGGGTCCGATGCCGTGCCGGCCAGGCGTGCTCTTCTTCCATTCGGAAATGCTTGCAAACCTTGGAAAAACCGCCTTTTGCACCTATATCTTGAACATCAAGGACGCGCGATTCGGAGCCGATTTTTTGCGCTGGATGTGCGGCATCAATCAGACAGGTTTTCATGAGCGATCAGATCGACAACGCCAACGGCGCTGAGGCCGAGTACGGCGCCGATTCCATCAAGGTTTTGAAGGGCTTGGATGCCGTCCGCAAGCGGCCCGGCATGTATATCGGCGATACCGACGACGGCTCGGGCCTGCACCACATGGTCTATGAGGTCGTCGACAACGCCATCGACGAGGCGCTGGCCGGCCATGCCGACCTCGTCACGGTGACGCTCAATCCCGACGGTTCGGTGACGGTCATCGACAATGGCCGCGGCATTCCGACCGATATCCACACCGGCGAAGGCATTTCGGCGGCCGAAGTGATCATGACGCAGCTGCATGCCGGCGGCAAGTTCGACCAGAACTCCTACAAGGTGTCCGGTGGCCTCCACGGCGTCGGCGTCTCGGTTGTCAACGCACTGTCGGCCTGGCTGAAGCTGAAAATCCGCCGCAACGGCCAAATCTACGAGATGAGCTTCTCGCATGGCAATGCCGACGGACCGCTGAGGATCACCGGCAGCTATGAGCAGCGCAAGGTTGCCGGCACCTATGAGGGGCGCAGCGGCAGCGAGATCACCTTCTTTCCGTCGACCGAGACCTTCACCATGGTCGAGTTCGACTTCGGCACGCTGGAGCACCGGCTGCGCGAACTCGCCTTCCTGAATTCCGGCGTGCGCATCATTTTGACCGATGCCCGCCATGCCGACGTCGTGCGCCATGAGCTGCACTATGATGGCGGGCTCGAGGAGTTCGTCAGATATCTCGACCGCGTCAAGAAGCCGCTGATCGACAAGCCGATTGCTATCAAGGCCGAGCGCGACGGTATCACCGTCGAAGTCGCCATGTGGTGGAACGACAGCTACCACGAGAACGTGCTGGCCTTCACCAACAACATTCCGCAGCGCGACGGCGGAACGCATCTTGCCGGTTTCCGCGGCGCGCTGACGCGCCAGATTACCGGCTATGGCGAATCCACGGGCCTCACCAAAAAGGAGAAGGTGGCGCTGATCGGCGACGATTGCCGCGAAGGACTGACGGCCGTGCTGTCGGTCAAGGTTCCCGACCCGAAATTCTCCTCGCAGACCAAGGACAAGCTGGTCTCGTCCGAAGTCCGTCCGGTGGTGGAAGGGCTCGTCAACGAGGCGCTCGGCACCTGGCTCGAAGAGCACCCGACCGAGGGCAAGGTGGTCATCGAGAAGGTCATCCAGGCGGCAGCGGCGCGCGAAGCCGCGCGCAAGGCGCGCGACATCACCCGCAAGAGCTCGCTCGGCGTCACTTCGCTGCCCGGCAAGCTGGCCGACTGCCAGGAACGCGACCCGGCGAAGTCCGAAATCTTCATCGTCGAGGGCGACAGCGCCGGCGGCTCGGCCAAGGGCGGCCGTTCGCGCCAGAACCAGGCCATTCTTCCGCTGCGCGGCAAGATCCTCAACGTCGAGCGGGCCCGGTTCGACCGTATGCTCGGCTCCGACATGATCGGCACGCTGATCACCGCGCTCGGCACCTCGATCGGCAAGGACGAGTTCAACGCAGACAAATTGCGCTACCACAAGATCATCCTGATGACCGACGCCGACGTCGACGGCGCCCACATCCGCACCTTGCTGCTGACCTTCTTCTTCCGGCAGATGCCGGAGCTGATCGAGCGCGGGCATCTCTACATCGCCCAGCCGCCGCTCTACAAGGTGACCCGCGGCAAGAGCTCGCAATACATCAAGGACGAAAGCGCTTTCGAGGAATTCCTGATCGGCTCAGGGCTGGAAGAGGCGTCGCTTGCGCTCAGCACCGGCGAGGTGCGGGCCGGGCAGGACCTGCGCAGCGCCATCGACGATGCGCTGGCGGTGCGTCAGCTCATCAACGGACTGCACACCCGCTATAACAGGGGCGTGGTCGAGCAGGCGGCGATCGCCGGCGCGCTCAATCCGGACGTCTTCGTCGATCTCGGCCGGGCCAACGCTATGGCCGAGCGTGTCGCCCGGCGCCTCGACATCATTGCCGAGGACACCGAACGCGGCTGGACCGGCCGCATGTCGACCTCAAACGAAGGGGTCGGCGGCTATGTGTTCGAACGCACGGTGCGCAGCGTCAAGGAGTTCGCGCATCTCGATCTGGCGCTGATCAATTCGGCCGACGCCCGCCAACTCGACCGCTATGCGCCGCGCCTCGCAGAAGTCTATGGCGAGCCGCCGGTGCTGCGCCGCAAGGATGTATCCGAAACCATCTCGGGACCGCTGGCGCTGCTCAATGCCGTGTTTGCCACCGGCCGCAAGGGCCTGACCATGCAGCGGTACAAGGGCCTCGGCGAAATGAACGCCGAGCAGCTCTGGGAGACCACGCTCGACCCGAATGTGCGCTCGCTTTTACAAGTCAAGGTCAATGACGCCACCGATGCGGACAGTCTGTTCTCGCGGCTGATGGGCGACGAAGTCGAGCCCAGGCGCGAGTTCATCCAGGAAAACGCGCTGTCGGTCGCCAACCTGGATATTTAAAGCCCAAGCAGCTGCTCAGCTTCGGACACTTAAGGTATTGGTAGGCCCAGGCCCACCAACGATCCCTGCTGCGTCGCAACAAAGGATCATGAGGGCCGGTCGGAACGGAAGAGCATCCAAGGCATTGTAATCGATCACAATCGCCGCAGGAGGCACTCATGGGACGTGGCATTTTGCTCTGGCTTCTCGGAGTCCCGATTCCGATTATTATTCTCATCATGCTTTTCGCACGTTAGGGGGCTGACATGCAGTCAACCCTAACGGCTGTCGACGTTTCCGCACCGACGGAATCCTCTTCTAGCGCTGTCAGCTGGGGGCCAATCGTGGCCGGCGCCTTTGCTGCCTCGACGCTAACATTGATCCTGATGCTGCTCGGCTCCGGGCTCGGGCTGACGATGGTTTCGCCGTGGTCCGGCTTGAGCACCTCAGTCACAACTTTCGCGGCCTCCACGGCTGCGTGGCTGATCATCGTGCAGTGGCTGTCGTCGGCCGTAGGCGGTTATCTTGCCGGGCGCCTACGCACCAAATGGGTCGGCGTCCACACCGATGAGGTCTTTTTCCGCGATACCGCACACGGCTTCCTCGCCTGGGCGCTTGCAACGTTGCTCGTCGCCGGCGTGCTCGGCTCGGCGCTCTCCGCAGCTGTCGGAACCGGCGTCCACGCCGCTTCGACAGTCGCGTCGGGCGCGGCAATGGGCGCTTCGGCAGGTGCTACTGCAAACGCCGGAGACGCCGCGACCGACAACGCAACGTCGTACTTCGTCGATGCGTTGTTCCGCCCGGCCGATGCGGCCAGGCTTGCTGCCGCCAACCCGGAGAGCGATGCGGCGGCGACGGCGCAGGCCTCGCGCATTTTGATCGCGAGCGCAGCAGCAGGCGAAGTGTCAGCCGACGACAAGACCTATCTGTCGCAGTTGGTAGCCGCCCGCACCGGGCTGTCGGAACCCGATGCCAGGGCCCGTGTCGATGCCGTGCTTGCCAGGGTCGAAGAGGCGAAGGTCCAGGCCCAGCAGGCTGCCGATACCGCCAGGAAAGCCGGTGCCACCTTCGCGCTGCTTGGCGCTCTGTCCCTGGTCGTCGGCGCTTTCATCGCAAGCGCCGCGGCAGCACTTGGGGGCAGGCAGCGCGACGACGAGGAGGCGGTCTTCCTGACCGACCGTTGATCGGTGCTTGAGGGGTTCTATCGACGCCGAGACTTTCCCCGGCATCGACCGGTTGTTTTGACGACGTCATGGCCATGAACTGCGCGCTGATTCGCCCAAACGAGCGTGCCCTATCTTCCGGCAGAAGTCGTCGGTGCCGGCTGGCTTGGCTCCAGTTTGCGGCCGAGATCGACGGCGTCACGAAAGCACGCCGATATGCGAGCGGCGGCGTGCCGGCGGCTGCTGTTGCCTCGACGCCGGTCGCCTTCAGCGATCAGTAGAGCCTGTGCGTGAAGATGCGGCCAAAACGAACTGCGCAGCGGAATGTTCTCCACGCCGCTGTTTCCGTAAAGAACTATGCGTGCGGGATCGACTGATGGCTGCTGCTTCAGAAACTCCAAAGCAGCTACAATCGCTTGCTGAGTAGTCAGGCCGCTGAAATCGGCGGGACCGTGCGATGCACGAAACCAGGCTGCGAGACTGCAGCCGCCGTTCAGGTTGGGCTGAGCGTCCCCCGATACGCCACGATCAGGCCGATCAACGGCATCGAAATTTCCACATCGAAGCAGAATTGCCCGTCCCGTTCCGTTTCGAAGCTCGAGCCTTTGGGAAGGAGGAAGCCGGGCATTGGAATACCCAGCAGCGACCATCGTCTCGGAACCAGGGTCAGACGATCGCCGTCCACCACCAGAGCCAACGCGAAGGACGCGATCCCAAACCGTTCCACCAGAAGATGCTGGTCCCTCCCAGTGCCGGCCGACTGAAACGAAGAAAAACACTTGCCGTCGAAACTACGGATCCAGTGTTCAGAGCGGTTCTCGGGCGAAAATGTCACCGTGACCGGCACCCGTGGCGCAGCTTTCGGGAAGCCGACAAGCGCCGCCACGAACGCGGCCGCCGGGCCGCGACCGCGTCGTACCTCCGCGAAGCCCGTCCATTGGCGGGTGGCGGTGCTGCCATGCAAATCCTGAAAGCGCGGAGCAAGTGAGGAGAAGGCGGATCCGAGAATCCCGCAGTACAGGGGCGCAACGATCTCGTGTCCCCGAAACCCGGTGAATATCTTCCGGCTTTGGAACAGCGCCTCATAGTCGGCAAGCTCAAGGGCGCGGACCCCGGACCGTGCTCCGGCCTCCGGACGAGTGCCCGTCAGCAATTTACGGATGATCGCTTCGATGGCCATCGATGGGATGTATGGCCCGTCATCCCCTTCGGCCAAAAGATGCCAGCTCCGTTCGGCGTCCTGCCCATCCGTGGTGCCGTACGCGCTGACGAACATACCGCCGCGATGCTCGCCAAAACGCATTCGGTTGAGCACCGCGTAGAAGAGATGCGAGAAAGGTTCCAGCGACGAGAACCTGAGCCTCGCGCGCGCCTTCGCCAGGAGATTGAGTGTCCGGTGCAAGATTTCCGGGACTGGCCCGGCTCCCATCCAGATATCGGTCATTGAGGGATGCTCGGGCGGGATGACCTGCAAGTCCGGCACGTCCACCAGCGAGAAACGGATGTTCCGGAGCGGCAGCCGGCCCGGCACCGCGATGGTGAAGCGCATGCTTTCAGCCAGACCGACGCCATGCGATTGCACCCCATGTCGTCGCAGCTTCACCGGGGCGCCGGCATAGCCCACCACCGCACGCATGACGTTGAGGCCGATTCCGGCATAGGGCGACGGGGCGATGCCGCCTTTCACAGAGACGATGTCCATCGTCTTCGCCATCTCGCGCAGGACGGCGGCGGTCAGTACAGGAAAGCTGCTGATTCCCGATAGAATGAATATGGCTGCGTCCTTTGCTTGCGCGTCGAACTGAGGCACGCCGAACACAAAGTCGGCGGCGTCGGCAAAGTCGAGATAGTCGCTGCCAGCGTCGATGCAGGCCGAAATCACACGATAGCGATTGGTCCCATAATCTTGGAACGGCCCGGAGGCGTCGACGACGAGATTGGGCCGTTGCGCGCGCAGGCCGGCCACAATTTCTGCGCGATCAAGCGCAAGCGGCCGAACCCGGGCCTGCCCTCTGTAGCGCGCGCAGAACGCCTCGGCGCGAGAGAAGTCGCGGCCGCAGATGATGAGTTCAATCTCCGCTATGTCGGATAGAAGCTCCGCCAGGCGCCCGCCGAAAACGCCGTATCCGCCCAGGATCAGGATTCTCATGCGTGCTGCGCTCTCTTGGCTCACAGAAGTCTGTCTCCATGTTCCGGCGGTATTGGCATGCTCCGGCGCGCCAATCCGCTTTGTGCTTCGGGTCGCTCCAGTTTGCGGCCGAGATCGACGGCGTCACGCATCACGCCGATATGCGAGCGCGGCGGGGTGCCGGCGGCTGCCGCGACCTCGACGCCGGTCGCCTTTAGCGACCAGTAGAGCCTGTGCGTGAAGATGCGGCCAAGCGAACTGCGCAGCTCGATCTGAATGTTCTCCACGCCGGGGCCGAAATTCTCCGCCATCGGGCCGGAGATCGGGTCCCCTGTCAGCCAGCCATTGCCCCTGTCGAAGATGTTGGTCCAGCGCGTCGCGGCAAACACCGCACCGTGATGCACCGCCCGCTGCGGCTTGCCCGAACGGCTGCGCCCTTCCTGATAGAGGACGGTTCCACCGGCCGCCGTCTCGGCGATCGGCGGACATGCCGAGAACAGCCGCTCAGCGATGCCGCGCCTGAATTCGGCGAGATTGTAGGTCACCAGAAATTCGCTGTGGGTCAGCGGACTGCCGAGCGTGACGAAATCGCTGATCTTCCAAGGCAATGGATGATCGGCGTCGCCGGCGCGGAGGTGGCGGTAGAGCTCCCATTGGGCGCGCCGGAATCCGGCAAAATCATCCAATTTGTCTGGCCACGCAGAACCATCTGACTTGAGCGTAGCTTTGTCGACGGCGCGGATCGCTTTCAGTCTCGCCTTGTCGCGGAGGGCTTCCAGCTTTCGTGGCCTGAAATCGGCCCACAATATCTGCAGCAGATCATAGGCAATGATTGACCCCAGGCTGTGCGAGACCAGCACGATGCGGTCGTAGCCGTCGTCCAGCATGAGGCGCCTCAACAGTGTCAGGCCACGGTCGCGGACAAGCGCGCGCTTCTCGACCGTTGCCGCTTCAGCCCGCACATAGGCGGCCACATCACCGAAATAGGGAAGACCGAACCGGTCCACCGACCAGACGACGAACGAGGCCAGGATCGTGACGAGCATGCCCGTGGTCCAGTAAATATGCCCTCGCAAGGTCGAGGTCGCGAGCACGAACGCCGCGCCCAGGACTGCTATGACGGCCAGAAGGGTGACGACATAGAGCCCGCGGGCGTCGCGCGGAATGTCGGCGGGCTTGCGCCAGAGCAAATTCGTCACCCAGGCGGCAAGCCGGCCCCGCGTCGTGCCTTGCGTGATGTCGGCCCAGTAAAGCTCGTAGAAATCAGTGCGGCGGCCATCGACATCATAAGGGGTGGTGATCCGGCGAAGTTCGTGCGAGTTCGTCCGGCTGTCAGGCGTGATCCAGCTCTGGTTGATCTTCTCGCCGCCTGGGTTGGCCGGATCCGCGACTTGGGCATAAAACGGCGCGCGGGCGGGATCATGGCTCCAAACAGCCTGAACAAATTCCCTCAGCGTGCCCATCGGTCGCTGTTCGCCCATGCCATGCACGATGACCACGGCCTGGCTGAGCTTGCGCGGCGCCTTTCCGGGAGCCGGCGGGTTGGCCTTCGCGGGCGAGCCGGTCTTGGTCGGCGAAGCGACAGGCTGGGGGCCAGACACCGGTGCCTCCGTTGGTGACAAATCCCGTCCATCGGAACAGAACTTGCCCATCGTAGTGCCGAATCCAAAGCAAGTGCAAAAAGCGTCGCAAATATCTGTCGCAAATCGCCGACTTTTTGCGCGTGGGTTTTGCGACAGGAATTTGTTGAAGAGTTCAACGCTGGCGATTTTGTCGCGAAACTTAGGACTGTGACTTCCGGCGCCGTTTGTCGCGCCGCCATGAAGCATCGGCAAGCCGACGTTGCCGACAGCCGCCTGATCCGCTACTGCGTCCTCCCGGGCAGCACGTCGTTCAGTCCCGCAAGTCAGGCATAGCGCCTGCTTCACAGCCAGTACGAAAGAGAACACATATGCCTCATAACCCCACCTCCGCCAGCCACGCGGCTTCAAGCGCGCCGCGCATCCGCGACTGGTCGCTGTCCTGGCAGATCGGGGCGATTGTCCTGGGAACCGTATTTCTGGCGCTGGCGTCTTACATCGACGTGCCTATGGTTCCGGTGCCCGTGACCATGCAGACCTTTGCGGTCACCCTGATCGGTGCGGTCTACGGCTGGAGACTCGGCGCGGCCACGATCGTTGCATGGTTGGTCGAAGGCGCGATCGGGTTGCCGGTTTTATCTGGGGGCGCTGCCGGTGCGCATCACTTTGTCGGCCCGACCGCCGGATACCTCTTTGCCTTCCCCGTGGTCGGCGCGCTCACCGGATGGCTGGCGGAGCGCGGCTGGAACGGCAACCGCCCCTGGCTGGCGTTCGTCTCCATGCTCCTGGGAAACGCGCTTTGCCTCGTGCTGGGCGCAGCATGGCTTTCCATCGCCATTGGCATCGAACAGGCAATTGTCCACGGCGTCACGCCTTTCCTGATCGGCGGGGCGCTCAAGTCGGCATTGGCCGCGATGACGCTCAAGCTCATGACACGCGCGCAAAAATGACCGTTCGGCTGCGGCCGCACCATCTCCTTTGCCTGCTGACTTACGCAGGCAGGGGTTACAGCGCTGCGTTCGTCGCCAATTTCGACGCGATCGCGGCTCGGCTCTCCGCAGGCGAACACATGCTGATCGTCTTCGGGCCTGACGATATTTGCGCGCCCCTGCTCGGTGAGGCGGAGCCGCACTGCCTTCGCGACAGCGTGACGGAGCGCGACCGTCAGGCGGCGGCCAGTGTTGGTACGCTTCTGGGGTACTCGATTGCCGAGGACATGGAACTTCAGCTCCATCCCTCGCTTCTGCGAACTATGCGCGATGCGTTCTCTTCGGGCCGCACCCGGGGTGCTTGCGGCGGGTGCGAGTGGTTTGACCTTTGCAGTTCAATCGCCGCTTCAGACTATGGAACGGTGGCACTCCGGTGAAGGCAACGCTCGCAGTGGGACGATTGTCGGGGTCGCCAACCCGGATCAGTGATCCATCGCCTTGACGATTTCTTCGGTCATCTTCTTGGCGTCGCCGAGCAGCATCATGGTGCCGTCCTTGTAGAACAGCGTGTTGTCGATGCCGGCATAGCCGGAGCCGAGCGAGCGCTTGACGAACAGACAGGTGCGAGCCTTGTCGACATCGAGGATCGGCATGCCGTAGATCGGCGACGATTTGTCGTCGCGGGCGGACGGGTTGGTGACGTCGTTGGCGCCGATGACATAGGCGACGTCGGCCTGCGCGAATTCGGAGTTGATGTCCTCGAGCTCGAACACTTCGTCGTAAGGCACGTTGGCTTCGGCCAGGAGCACGTTCATGTGGCCGGGCATGCGGCCGGCGACCGGATGAATGGCGTACTTCACGTCGACGCCATTGGCCTTGAGCTTGTCGGCCATCTCACGCAGCGCGTGCTGCGCTTGGGCGACCGCCATGCCGTAACCAGGCACGATGACGACCTTCTGCGCGTTCATCATCAGATAGGCGGCATCGTCGGCCGAACCCTGCTTGACCGTGCGCTCGATGCCGTCGTCGGCAGTGGCGGACGTCTCGCCGCCGAAGCCGCCGAGGATGACCGAGATGAACGACCGGTTCATGCCCTTGCACATGATGTAGGACAGGATCGCGCCGGACGAGCCGACCAGCGCGCCGGTGATGATCAGCGCCAGATTGCCGAGCGTGAAGCCGAGTGCCGCAGCCGCCCAGCCTGAATAGGAATTCAGCATCGAGACGACCACCGGCATGTCGGCGCCGCCGATCGGGATGATGAGCAGGACGCCAAGGACAAGCGATGCCGCCACGATCAGCCAGAACACCAGCTTGGACTCGGTGGTGACGAGCAGCACGATCAGCACGACCAGCCCGATGCCGAGGGCGGCGTTGATGAAGTGGCGGCCGCCGATCATGATCGGCTTGCCCGACATGCGGCCGTCGAGCTTGAGGAAAGCGATGACCGAGCCGGTGAAGGTGATGGCGCCGATGGCGACGCCGATGCTCATCTCGATCAGCGCCTGGGCGTGGATGTCGGCGACCGTGCCGATGTCAAAACTTTCCGGCGCATAGACGGCGGCAGCCGCCACCATGACGGCGGCAAGCCCAACCAGCGAATGGAAGGCGGCGACCAGCTGCGGCATCGAGGTCATGGCGATGCGCCGTGCAGTGACCGCGCCGACCGAGCCGCCGATCAAAAGACCGAGCACGATGAGGCCGAAGCCTCCGGCCGAAGGGGTCGCCAGCGCCAGCGTGGTGACAATGGCGATGCCCATGCCGATCATGCCGTACATGTTGCCCTGGCGGCTGGTGGTCGGGTGCGACAGGCCGCGCAATGCCAGGATGAACAGGATGCCGGAGACCAGATAGAGGAAGGAGGCGAAGTTGGCGTTCATGGCGCTCTACTTGTCCTTCTTCTTGTACATCGCCAGCATGCGCTGGGTGACGAGAAAGCCGCCGAAGATATTGACCGAGACCAGCATCAGCGCAACGAAACCGAAGCCGGTGGCGATGCCGGACGCCGAGATGCCGACGGCAAGCAGCGCGCCGACGACGATGACCGAGGAAATGGCGTTGGTGACGGCCATCAGCGGCGTGTGCAGCGCCGGCGTGACCGACCAGACGACGTAATAGCCGACAAAGATCGCCAGCACGAAAATGGCGAAGCGGAAGACGAACGGATCGATCGCCCCGCCGGACAGCGCGTGCGCGGCGTCGCCCGCCGCATCGGTGCCGCCTGGAGCTGTGGCCAGATCCTGCACAGCGAGCCGGACGGCGGCGGTAGCCTGGTCGAGCTGGTCGAGGGCTTTCTGCAAGGTCTGGTCCATCACGCGATCCCTTTCGACTTATTAGCGGGCGATTTGGGTGCGGCAGCTTTCCTGGATGCGGCAGCTTTCTTTGGCAGGGCTGGATTTTTTGCAGCGGCGGGCTTCGCAGGCTCGGCCGAGGCGATCATCACCGCCGGCTTGCCGGCGAAGGCCGGATGCACGACCTGGCCGCCATCGGTCAGCATCGTCGCCTTGGCCAATTCGTCGTCGCGGTTGATGGCAAGCGTCTTGGTGGTCTTGTCGACCAGCGTCTCGAGGAACGCAAAGAGGTTCCTGGCATAGAGCAGCGAGGCGGAGGCAGCGACGCGGCCCGGCACGTTGAGATGGCCGACGATTTTCACGCCGTTGGCCGTGGTCACCACCTGCCCGGGCACGGCGCCCTCGACATTGCCGCCGCGCTCGACCGCCAGGTCGACGATCACCGAGCCCGGCTTCATCGAGGCGACCATCGCGGCCGAAACCAGCTTCGGCGCCGGACGGCCCGGGATCAGCGCCGTGGTGATGACGATGTCTTGCTTGGCGATGTGCTCGGCAGTCAGCGCGGCCTGCTTGGCCTGGTATTCCCTGGACATTTCCTTGGCGTAGCCGCCAGCCGTCTCGGCCGCCTTGAACTCCTCATCCTCGACCGCCAGGAACTTTGCCCCCAGAGAGGCGACCTGTTCCTTGGCGGCGGGACGCACGTCGGTGGCGGTGACAACGGCACCGAGACGACGCGCAGTAGCGATCGCCTGCAGGCCGGCGACGCCGACGCCCATGACGAAAGCTTTCGCCGCCGGCACCGTGCCCGCCGCCGTCATCATCATCGGCAGCGCCCGG
Source organism: Mesorhizobium sp. WSM4814 (assembly GCF_055811595.1). Lineage (NCBI taxonomy): Bacteria > Pseudomonadati > Pseudomonadota > Alphaproteobacteria > Hyphomicrobiales > Phyllobacteriaceae > Mesorhizobium > Mesorhizobium sp. WSM4814. The sequence goes on along the minus strand of NZ_JBVVQT010000018.1, from coordinate 92,943 downwards.
TCATATTCGGCAGCCGCGTCGATCACCGCCTGATAGCCGGCGAGGTTGGCCTGGCTGGACAGGACATCCATCGATTGGGCGCGCGTGATGCGCGGCATGAACTCCATCGAGAAGGCGGTGACGCCGGCCCTTGCCAGAGCATCGACGGCAGCATCGTTGCCATAGGGATCGATGATGGCGATGACGGCACTGCCCGGGCGATAGGCCTTCAGCTCCGCCTCATCAGGCCGGCGCACCTTCAGCACCACATCGGCCTTGGCGACATCGCCGGCCTTACCGATCGCAGCGCCGGCCTTGGCGAACTCCTCGTCGGGAATGCGCGATGCCGTGCCGGCGCCGCTTTCGACGATGACGTCAAACCCCAGCCCCGCCAGCCGCTTCACCGTGTCGGGCGAGGCAGCAACGCGCGGCTCGTTCGCATCGAGCTCACGAGGGATGAAAACCGTCTGTCCCACCGCATGATCCTTTCGGCTGGAACCTGTCTGCGCAGGACGCCGACCGAACTTCCGGCGATGTCGCGGGCAAGGGGGTTTTGAAGAATTTACCGGAGAATGAAAGCGCCGACGGCGAGGATCAGAACGAACAGGACAAAGCCCGAGAAGAAGCCGCCCGCAAAGAAGCCGAAAGCCATTGCCAGAAGCACGGCGGCGCAAAACAGCGACCCGTATTTGGCGAGCATGATAAAGCCGGCATAGGTGCGGTCGTGCTCGGCATAGTCCATCTTCGCGCCTAGTTCGACAGGACCGGTCGGCGAGTGATCAGCCATAGGAATACCCCTTCGAAGACATCTTTCAGGCACATAGCGAAAAGCCAGGCCGAGGGCAATGGCGCTATTGCCGCATCGCCGGAGACAACAGCCTCAAAGAAAATTGGAGCCGCCAGATGCAGGATGTCGTTTCGGAGGCGCTCGCGGCTGCCGCCCTCGCGCTTGCTTTCCAGCTAACGCGCCGCGCCTGCCGACATTTTCAGCCGGCGAGTTGCGGAAACAGCCCAAGCAGGCCGACGACGATCAGGTAGAGCGCGACGATGTAGTTGAGGAGTCGCGGCATCACCAGGATCAGCACGCCGGCAATCAGCGAGATCAACGGAGTGAGCGCGAGCGTGGGAATGGTCATGTCGGGTTCCTTTCGGTAGAATTTCCGCCGAAGCGATGCAGATTGACATCGTCCGCGCACCACCGGCGCGCCTCCCAGAACGCCGAAGCGGCCTGAAAGCTCCAGCCGCGCTCTCAATTTGCCAATTGTCAGGCGGCTTCGCGGTAGTATTTGGCGGTCGGCAGAATGGTCAGCGGCGCGAGTTCACCGGCACTGGGTGTCTCAAACAGCATGCGCTGCTCCATCGGCGTCGACCGAAAGAATGGGAAACGCTGGAGTACCCGCTCCAAATTGATCTCGTAGTTCGCGTCATAGAGCACCACGGGAACGGTGAATGGAGGATAGTCTCTCGGTTGCCCCACTTGCACGGCACCGAAAGTCCGCTGGTAGAAAGCCGTGTGTTCCTTGCGGATCACGCCGAGACAGGCCGTCACCTGGAAGTGGACGCTGGCAATTAGTGCTAGCCGCAACGTAACGTAAGGCAGGGCACGATGCATCGATATGAAGTCCGGGTCGGCTGCCAAGAGCGTCGGATTGACGAAGGATTCGCCGCGAAGCAGCCGCGGATGAAGCAGATCGCCAAATCTGGTCATTGCGGGCGCGTAAGGTTCGCTCGGTGTCAGATGATGAAGACGGAGCGTACACACGAGGGAATTGTCGACGAAGACACCAAAGCGATAACAGTTCGGCGTGTCGTCGAGCACATCCATCATCATCTGGTCGCTGGATTCAGGCAGAAAGCCGTTCAGCCGGTAAGCCTTGTAGCGAAGCCGGTAAATCGCCTCCATGTCTTCACCGCTTTCGCAGCGCCTGTATTCCACGCGCTCAAGAAGGGTCGAAACATTGCGCGAGAAGGAAGACATCCCGCTGAGGTCGGTCGGTCGGTCATCCACATGAACAACCCCATCGGATACCGCCACAATACAATTCCCTTCTGCCATCTTCCCTGAAAACCTATCGTGTGCGGTCGTGGCATAAAAGATGGAAATCCAATCGAAGTCGTTTACCTAATATTAACCTTAACTTGCCGCCGCGGCACGTCTGGTCAAGTTGGTCGAAAATGAAGCGCGGAAATCAGCTAAGCGCACGTTTGCCCGCCGGCTTTTTATCGATGGCGAATGGCCAGACCGTGGTAGCCATCGTTCCGATGCCGGACGCTGTCAGCGCTGAACCAAACAAAAAGCCCTGGACCATATCCGGTTTGATAGAATGCGTCAGAATGTTGAGCTGCTCGTATGTCTCAACGCCCTCGATAGTCACGTTGAGACCGAGAACTCTGATGAGTTCGACCACGCCCTTCAACAGCGCGAGCGAACTCGGGTTGTGGGTGACGTCCATCAGGAACGAGCGGTCAATCTTGACCTTGTCGAGCGGCAGCTTGTGGAGATAGCTCAAGCTCGAATAGCCCGTGCCGAAGTCGTCTAGCGCAATGCGCACGCCAAGCCGTTTCAACTCCTCGATATACTGACGCGTCAGCGATTTGTCGTCGAGAAGCGCGGTCTCGGTGACCTCGATTTCCAAGCGGCCAGCGGCGAGGCCGGAGTTGGCGAGCGCATCACGGACTTTCTGGACGATGCCACTGCTGCGGAAATCCTTGGCCGAAAGGTTGACCGAGACGCTGGTCGGGTCGGGCCATTTGACGCATTCGGCACATGCCGCCTGCAGGACAAATGTGCTGATCTCGGAAATGATGCCCATTTCTTCGGCCAGCGGAATGAAGATGCTGGGCGAGATCGGTCCGAGATCGGGGTGATCCCAACGACACAGCGCCTCGCAACTGGCGATCCGCATCGTGCTCATCGCGACGATCGGCTGATAGACCACCCGCAGCGCCTTGCTTTCCACTGCGGTGCGCAGATCCGCCTTCATCAGCTGACGATCGCGAAATGCCGCATCCATCGAGGCCTGGAACAACCGCCAAGTGTTCTTGCCGAGTTCCTTGGCCTTGTAGAGCGCGAGGTCCGCCTTGACGATCATGGCGTCGACATCGGTGTCCCTGACCCGCGAAAGCACCGCGCCACCGCTGGCCTGGATGCGCAGCCCATGGCCGGCGACGTCGACCTCGCCCTGCAGTTCATCGAAAATCCCGTCGATTTGGCTGGTCAGGTGGCTCTCATCCTCAACGCGATCGAAAAAGATCATGAACTCGTCGCCGCCGAAACGGCTGACGGTGACGCCTGGTCCTGCGATCGCTGCCAGCCGCTCCGCGACGGCGTAGATCAATCCGTCGCCGACCGGGTGGCCAAGCGTGTCGTTGACGTTCTTGAAGTCGTCGAGGTCGAGCACGGCGAGCCCGCAGAGACGCTCGAGATCGCCGGATGCCATCGCCTCTCCGATCAACTCGTGGAAATAGGCGCGGTTGGGCAGGCCGGTGAGGCTGTCGTAGCGCGCCATGAAGCGGATCTTGCTTTCTGCCTCGACGCGGGCCGTCACATCCTCGAAGGTGATGACGCCCAGTTCCTGGCTGCCCTCACGCGCCGAGAACTCATAGTGCTGCCCATTCGCGAGCGAGACGAGAACCTTGCGGTCGCGGCCCTCGCGCAGGGCGCGCGTGAGCTGGGCCTCGATGTAGCGGCAGTCCTTCGGCGCCAGCATGCCGCCGGCAACGCCGCGCATCAGCAGGCCGTGGATCGATCGCCCGAGCAGCGCGTCTGGCGACTTGAGCGACATCAAATGCGCGGCTTCGGCATTGGCCACCACCACCCGGCCATCAGGGCCGAGCATGACAAGCCCGTGCGACATGGTGTTCAGCGCCCGATTGAAGCGCTGGGCGAGGCGGTTCGCCTTCTTCTCTTCGCTGATTGCTGTAAACAGCACCTTTCGCACAAGATGCGCCATCTTGTTGATGGTGAACATGAAGGGGATGACGAAGAGGCCCAAAATTACATTGTACACGTCGCCCTTCAGCATCAGGCCGACCGCAATCGGCGCGACCACGGACACGGACAGGATGGCGACCATCTTTCGGGAGCCGAAATTGCGGCCGGCGATGGTGATGGTGCTTGCCAACACCAGCGACACCGCTGCAATCTCGCCAAACAGGTCCGGAACCACGTAGAGGCATACGAACGCGAAAAGTCCGACCGCGGACCCATGAATCGTCCCGGCAACAATGTAGTAGCGTTCCCAGGCAAGCGCGGATTCGTAGGTGACGATGGTGTCGGGACTGACCCTCCGGATCGCAAGATAACGGCCGATACTGGCGGCAACCATCAGGATGGCGAGAGCGAGATAGATTGCCGCAGACGTTTTCCAATACACGAGCAGGGCCATAGCGCCTTGCGTGAAGGCGCCAACGAGCAAGATGCCCGCGTCGCGAAACAGCGAGCGAACGAAGCCAACGTATACGTCCTCGGATATGTCGTCGGGTCGATCTATGTTCATGACCTTGCGGTGTCGCGCGAACCGCAGTCATGTCATAACCGCATTAAGAAAGGTTTAGAGGGGCCATCTCGGGGCCCGCGTCAAGCCTGTTGAGTTTCTTCAGATAAGGCATTCACTCGGCGGCCTGGAGTTCCGGCCGAGCCGCTGTCTTCGCCAGGCGATCGAGCAGCCTCAGGCGCTCGCCAGCGGCCTTTTCGGCGCTGGCCCGCCTGACGTGACCATAGCCGCGAATGAGTGCCGGCACCGAGGCAAGCGCTGCCGCGGCCTCGACCTTGCCTGGCGCCAGCGCGCCGGCGACAAGCTCCAGGTCGGCCTCGTACTGCGCAAGAAGCTGCCGTTCCATACGCCTTTCGAAGCTGTAGCCGAACACATCAAAGACCGTGCCGCGCAAGCCTTTCATCGCTGCCAGCAGGCGGAACCCCTTCATCATCCAGGGACCGAAGCTCGACTTCCTCGGCTTGCCGTCCTTGCCGCGCCTGGCCCCGATCGGCGGGGCGAGATGGAATTCGAGTTTGTCGTAGCTCTGGAACTGCTTGCCCAGTTCAGCGGCAAAGGAGCCATCGGTGTAGAGCCTTGCCACCTCGTATTCGTCCTTGATCGCCATCAGCTTGAACAGGTTCCTCGCGGCGGCCTCGGTCACATCAGTCGAACCGGGCGCCACGCTGGCTTCGGCCTTGCGCAGCACGGCCACTCTGTCGGCATAGCGCTTGCCATAGGCGACGTTCTGATAGGCGGTGAGGAAGGCGACGCGGCGGGTGATGACGTCATCGAGCGTTTCGGCGACAGCAGTGTTCTGTGCAGCCGCGCCCGGCTGGACGACGAGGGTGCGCACGAAATCCGGCTGGTGGGCAGCGCGGCGGCCCCAGCGGAAGGCTGAGACGTTCATCGCCACCGACTGGCCGTTGAGCTCGATCGCCTTTTCGACTGCCTCGGCAGACAGCGGCAAGCCGCCGTGCTGAAAGGCGAAGCCGAGCATGAACATGTTGGCGCCGAGCGAGCTGCCGAACAGCGCGGTGGCGGTGCGGGTGGCATCAAAAAAATGCGCCTTGTCGTCGCCGGCGGCAGTGCGGATCGCCTTTTTCAGCCGCTCAACCGGCAGCGAGAAATCGGCCGACCGGGTAAACTCGCCGGGCATGATCTCCGCGGTGTTGGCGAGGAAGATCGTGTGGCCTTCGCGCACCGCGGCGAGCACCTTTTGGGCGCCCGACACGACGAGGTCGCAGCCAAGCACAAGGTCTGCCTTGCCGGCCGAAACGCGGATGGCATGGATATCGCCTGGGCTGCGCGCGATGCGGACATGGGTGAACACCGAGCCGCCCTTCTGGGCAAGGCCGGCCATGTCGATCATGCCGCAGCCTTTGTCTTCGAGATGAGCCGCCATGCCAAGCACCGCGCCGATGGTGACGACGCCGGTGCCGCCGACGCCGTCGATGATCGCCGCCCAGCCTTGGTCACCGAGAGGGAATTCCGCGGGTGTGGGAACGCCGTCGAGCGGATCGGTGGTGCCGGCCATACCCTCGGCCTTCCTGATCTTGGCGCCATGCACGGTGACGAAGGACGGACAGAAGCCGTTGATGCAGGAGAAATCCTTGTTGCAGCTCGACTGATCGATCTTGCGCTTGCGGCCGAATTCGGTCTCGACCGGCTGGATCGACACACAATTCGACTGCACCCCACAATCGCCGCAGCCTTCGCAGACCAGTTCGTTGATGAAGACGCGCTTGTCGGGATCGGGGAAGGTGCCGCGCTTGCGGCGGCGGCGCTTTTCGGCGGCGCAGGTCTGGTCGTAGATCAGCACGGATGTGCCTCTGACCGCGCGCAATTCGCGCTGCACGAGGTCGAGGTCGTCGCGGTGATGGATGGTGGCGCCGGCGGGGAATTCGACCTTGCCGGTATATTTGGCCGGCTCGTCGGTGACGATGGCGATCCGCCCGACGCCCTCGGCCCGCACCTGCCTGGCAATCATGTCCACGGTCAGGCCACCCTCGTGCGGCTGGCCGCCGGTCATGGCGACGGCGTCGTTGTAGAGGATCTTGTAGGTGATGTTGGCGTCGGTCGACAGCGCGAAGCGGATCGCCAGCGCGCCGGAGTGGTTGTAGGTGCCGTCGCCGAGATTCTGGAAGATGTGGTCGCGCTTCGAGAACGGCGCCTGGCCGACCCATTGCGCACCCTCACCGCCCATGGCGGTGAAACCTACGGTGTCGCGATCCATCCACAGCGCCATGAAATGGCAGCCGATGCCAGCGGCGGCGAGCGAGCCGTCGGGCACCTTGGTCGAGGAATTGTGCGGGCAGCCGGAGCAGAAGAAGGGCGTGCGCGAGGCGATGTCTGTTGTCTCGGCGAGCATCGCCTGGAACTGGCGAAGTCTCGCCACCCGCGCGGCGATCTCGTCCGACGGACCGATCGTCCGCAAGATTCTCTCGCCGAGCGCGATGGCGATGTCGTTGGGATCGAGCGCGCCCTTGGCAGGGAACAGCCCGTCGCCGCGCTCGTCCTTCTTGCCGACGATGATCGGCAGCATGGCCGTGCCGTAAAGGTTCTCGCGCAGTTGCACCTCGATCAGCGAGCGTTTCTCCTCGACGACGACGATGGTGTCGAGTCCGCGAGCGAAGTCGGCGATGTGCTGCAGGTCGAGCGGCCACGGGCAGCCAACCTTGAACAGTCTGATGCCGATGCGGTTGGCGGCGGCCTCATCGACACCGATGTCTTCCAGCGCCTGGCGTACGTCGAGATAGCTCTTACCGACGGTGACGATGCCAAGCTTCGGGCCACTGCCGCCGGAATAGACAATCCGGTTCAGCCTGTTGGCGTGGATAAAGGCTGAAGCAGCGGCGCGCTTGTATTCATGCAGTCGCTCCTCCTGGCCGAGCATGTCGATCTCGTTGCGGATGTTGAGGCCGCCGGGCGGCATCTCGAAGTCCGGGACGACGATATCAAGCCGTTCGAGCGCGGCATCGACCGAAGCCGTCGATTCGATGTTGTCCTTGACGCATTTGATCGCCGCCCAGGTGCCGGCGAAGCGCGACATGGCAATGCCATAGAGCCCATAGTCGATGATCTCCTGGACCCCGGCCGGATTGAGGATCGGCACCATGGTGTCGACAAACAGGAACTCGGTCGCGTGCGCGTTGGTCGAGGATTCGGCCATGTGGTCGTCGCCCATCAGGGCGAGCACGCCGCCATGTCTTGACGAGCCGGCAAGATTGGCATGGCGGAAGACGTCGCCGGAGCGGTCGACGCCCGGTCCCTTGCCGTACCAGACCGAAAAGACGCCGTCATGCGTCCCCTCGCCCAGCAATTCGGCCTGCTGCGATCCCCAGCAGGCGGTGGCCGCGAGTTCCTCGTTGAGGCCGGGCTGGAAGACGATGTCCGACTGGGCGAGCTGCTTCCTGGCCTTCCAAAGCTGCATGTCGAGGCCGCCGAGCGGCGAGCCGCGATAGCCGGAGACGAAGCCAGCGGTGTTCAGGCCAGCCTGGCGGTCGCGCTCGCGCTGCATCAAAAGCATGCGGATGACCGCCTGCGCGCCGGAAAGGAAGATGCGCTCCTTTCTCAGGTCGAACTTGTCGTCGAGCGCGACATCATGCAGCGTCATCAGGCATTTCCTCTGCGGAGGCCGCAGTTCGAGCGCAGCCAACGTCGGAGTTGGAGGCTGCAGTGTTTCTCCCCTTGCCGGGCAGGTCAAACAAAATCGAAGATGCCAGGCGAAGCGCAACAAACGATCCGGTCCACGCCCGATGCTGTAAGAAACGCTCACCAATTGGTCCGTCAGCGCCAAGAAAATTCCGGCCGCGACCGATACCGGCGATGTTGCGTCAGCCGGCCTTCGAGCAGTCGGGCTTGGGCGCGCCCGGCAGCTTGCCGTCCGGATGACCGGCAAGCTCTGGATTGGGCGTATAGAGCTGATCGATGACAAGCGGCCGGTCGGGCAGGACCGATTGGTCCTGAGTCGACATCAGCGTGGTGTCGATCTTCTGGAGGACTGCACCTTGGGTATCCTTGATGCTGATCGATATCGCATAGGGCCTGTCCTTAGCGATGCAGGAAAGCGCCGGGCTCTCCAGCGACACCTTGCCGAGCTTCGGCCAGATTTTCTGTTCGACGATCAGCGGCTCGCCGCCTGCTGGGTTCTGGAAGCTGGCAACGGCAACCTGTCCTTCGTCCATAGGCTGCAGCGGCCTCAACGTGACGACAAAGGTTGCCCTTGCGAGGCGATAATTGAAGACGACCAGCCTGCCGGAAATCTCGAACAATCTGCCTTCGCCGTCCTTGCCGGTATCGCGGCAGGCGCCGAGCGTTGCCGCTGCCACGAGCATGGCGCCGACAACGGCCAGGCGCAGGATTTTCCTAGACATTGGCGGTCCCTTCGGCTGCCGTTCGGCGGCGATAGTGGCGACTTGCCTTCTGGCGGTTGCCGCACACCGCCATGTCGCACCAACGACGGCTGGAATTGCGGCTTCGGTCGAGAAACAACCAGCTGCAATTGGGGCAGATCCTCAGCCTTGCGACGGTGTCAGCCTGCAGCAGCGACAGTGCGGAAACCGCCAGTGCCGCCTCGAAGGCGATGGGCGTCGCCGGCTCGCCGAACGGCCGTCCCGGCGCACCGATCTCGGTGCGGCCGTCCGCGAGACCGTCGGCGCAGGCCTTCAGGAAGCCAGGCAGATCGCCTGTAGTGACCGCGCCCTTCGACACCGCACGACGAAACAGCCGGTCGGTCGTCTCGCGGATCGCCAGCACGACCGGCGCGATCTTGTCCGGGAACGGCGCTTCGAGCCGCCTGCCGCCAAGCTCGGCGGCGCGAAAGACGCTCGCCGCGTCGGCGAAACGGGCGATCTCTGCCGGATCCTTGAACCGGTCGAAGGTTCTCCGGGGATCGCCGCGCAGCACGACGGTGTTCGCCGTGTCGAGCGCAAGAAGGCCGCCAGTGAAGCGGTGCGGGATCCAGGAAACCGTCATGGGCGCCATTTCTAACCGATAAGCTGCGTTTGACAAGTTAGATTGCCGATGCAAATCTGCTCCGCACGGACGCGGTTCTCCGCGATCCAAGGACATTGGCATGCTCTATTTCTTCCAGCAGGTGCTGAACGGGCTGCATTCCGGCGCGCTCTATGCCCTGCTCGCCTTCGGCTATGTGCTGACCAACGGCATCCTGCACCGGACGAACCTCGCCTATGGGGCGCTGTTCGCCTTTTGCGGACAGACGATGATCCTCACCGCGGCCTTCGGCTATCAGGCCCTGTGGCTGACCCTGTTCGCGGCCGTCGCGCTCGGTATTGTCGCGGCGTTCCTGTATGCGGGGCTGATCAGCCATGTCCTGTCGCGCAGCATCTTCGAGCCGCTGGCCGATCGCACGCCCAAGGCGATCGTGGTGACGACGCTGGGCATATTGCTGCTGCTGTCGGAGGCAAGCCGCATCGCCGCTGACACGCATGATTTGTGGCTGCCGCCAATGCTGGCCCAGCCCATCATTTTTGCGAACGGGGCCAACTTCAATGCCACCCTGACGCTTATCCAATTGCTCGACTGCGGGATCGTCGTGGCAACCATTGTGCTCGCCTCCTGGGCGTTCGCCCGCTCGAGTTTCGGCCGGCGCTGGCGCGCCGTGTCCGACGACCCCAACGCCGCCGCCATGTGCGGCGTCGACGTGCGCGCGGTGTTTCGGCACGCGGTGCTCGCCGGCGGCCTTTGCGCGGCGCTGGCCGGTGTCCTCGCCGGCCTCTACTATGGCAACATCAGCTTTGGCTCCGGCCTGGTCTACGGGCTGAAAATCCTGTTCGTGACGGCGGTGGGCGGCTATCTCTCGCCGTTGCGGGCAGCACTTGGCGCTGCCGCTTTCGGCATGGCCGAATCGCTGTGGGCCGGCTACTTCCCGGTCGAGTGGCGCGACGCCTGGATGTATCTGTTGCTCGTCGCCATGCTGGTGCTGATCGGCGCCGGGCGAGACCAGAGCAAGATCGTCTGACTGCGCCAACCTGGGTAGCGCTAGCCGCAGACGCCACTTTGATTTTTGCGCATGATCCTCCCGCGGCTGTTTCGCCCCTTCCCATGCCACAAGATTGTTTTACTCGGTCTGCCCTGTGTTGACCCGCCGGTCCACGCACGGCATACCGTTGGGCCACATCGAAGCGGCGGAAAACAAGCGGGAATCGGCGCGTCGCTAATACTTTGAGTCACGCATCGTGCTTTCCGAAAATCGACACCGATTTTCGCCGAAGCGTAAAGGGAGGAATGTATGGCAGGGCTTCTCACTCTATCCAGAACGATTGACCGTGTGAACGAGTTCATCGGCAAATGGGTGTCGTGGCTGATCCTGCTGGCAATCCTGGTCAGTGCCGCCAATGCAGTCATCCGAAAGACGTTCGACATGTCGTCGAACGCGTGGCTGGAATTGCAGTGGTATTTGTTCGGCGCCGCCTTCATGCTGGCCGCTGCCTACACGCTTAAGCAGAACGACCATATCCGCATCGACATCGTCTACGGCATGTTCTCGCGCCGCGTGCAGCACTGGATCGACCTTTTCGGCCATCTCTTCTTCCTGATGCCGTTCGTGACGCTGATGGTGATCTATTTCGTCCCCTATGTGTCACTGTCGTTTCACAGCGGCGAAATGTCGAACAATTCCGGCGGGCTGATCATCTGGCCGGCGAAGGCGATTCTGCTGGCCGGCTTTTTCCTGCTCGCGCTGCAGGGCATCTCGGAGATCATCAAGAAGATCGCCATCATGCGCGGCGACATGGACGATCCCACACCGTTCATATCGGTGCATGAACAGGCCGAGCTCGAAGCCAAGGCGCTTGCCGAAGAGGTGCGCTCGTGATCGAGTTCATCGCCCAGAACATGGCGCCGATCATGTTCGCCTCGCTGGTCATCTTCCTGCTGATCGGCTACCCGGTCGCCTTCTCACTCGCCGCCAACGGCCTGCTGTTCTTCTTCATCGGTGTTGTGCTGTCACCCTATTCGGGCGGATCGATCAATCTCGCCTGGCCGCTGCTGCACGCGCTGCCGGATAATTTCTACGGCAGCCGGGTAATGTCGAACGATACGCTGCTGGCCATCCCGTTCTTCACTTTCATGGGCATCGTGCTCGAACGATCGGGCATGGCCGAGGACCTTCTCGACACGATCGGCCAATTGTTCGGACCGATCCGCGGCGGCCTCGCCTATGCCGTGATCTTCGTCGGCGCGCTGCTTGCCGCCACCACGGGCGTGGTGGCTGCCTCCGTCATCGCCATGGGCCTGATCTCGCTGCCGATCATGCTGCGCTACGGCTATGACCGCCGTGTGGCATCCGGCGTCATCGCCGCGTCGGGCACGCTCGCCCAGATCATTCCGCCGTCGCTGGTGCTGATCGTTCTGGCCGACCAGCTCGGCCGCTCGGTCGGCGACATGTATGCGGGTGCGCTGATCCCGGGGATGGTTCTGACCGGCCTTTATACGATGTATATCGTGATCATGTCGATCATTCGGCCGAACTCGATGCCGGCGCTGCCGCTGGAGGCCCGCACCCTCGGCCACGGTGTCCTGTCGCTGCTGTTCGCGCTGCTGGCGACAGTCGTGGTTTCCTACGCGGCGTATCGCTATCTGGCGCCCTCGCAGGGCCAAAACGCCGACATCCTCGGCGCCACCATCGGTGTGATCCTCATCTATGTCGTGGCAATCGCCGACCAGCGCCTGAAGATCAACATGATGTCGCGGCTGGCGCAGCAGGTGATCATCGTGCTGATCCCGCCACTGGCGCTGATCTTCCTGGTGCTAGGCACCATCTTCCTCGGCATCGCCACGCCGACCGAAGGCGGCGCCATGGGCGCTGTCGGCGCGCTGATCATGGCGGCGATGAAGGGGCGGCTGTCGCTGGATGTGATCAAGCAGGCGCTGGCGTCGACGACGCGGCTGTCGTCCTTCGTGCTGTTCATCCTGATCGGCGCGCGCGTGTTCTCGCTCACTTTCTACGGCGTCAACGGCCATATCTGGGTCGAACACCTCCTGACATCGCTGCCGGGCGGCGAGATCGGCTTCCTGATCGGCGTCAACATCCTCGTCTTCCTGCTCGCCTTCTTCCTCGATTTCTTCGAGCTCGCCTTCATCATCGTGCCGCTTTTGGCGCCGGCCGCCGACAAGCTCGGCATCGACCTGATCTGGTTCGGCGTGTTGCTCGGCGTCAACATGCAGACCAGCTTCATGCACCCGCCCTTCGGCTTCGCGCTGTTCTACCTGCGTTCGGTCGCCGCCCGGGTGCCCTATCTCGATCGCCTCACCGGCAAAAAGATCGCGCCGGTAACCACCGGCCAGATCTATTGGGGGGCGGTGCCCTTCGTGTGCATCCAGGTCATCATGATCGGCTTGACCATCGCCTTCCCGCAAATGGTGATGCACTACAAGGGCACGGCAGCGGACCCGGGCACGATCGACTACCAGGTGCCGGAAACGCCGAGCCTGTCGCCGCTCGGCGTTCCGCCTGCGGATGGCGGCACGGCGCCGACTGCGCCTGCACCGGATCTGTCGCAGCCGCCGAATTTCGGTGAAACGCCGGCTGCCAAGCCGGCAGCGCCAGCGCCCGATCTTTCCAAACCACCGAGTTTCAATTGACGCCGGAGGCTCTACAGACATGAAAGCGGTGCGGCTGGAGGGCGTCGGCAGCATCGCCCTTCGGGAGGTCGACAAGCCCGTGGCCGGGCCGGACGATCTCCTGGTGCGGATCGAGGCATGCGGCGTCTGCGGCACTGACCGGCATCTTTTCCATGGCGAATTTCCCTGTACGCCGCCGGTGACGCTCGGACATGAATTCTCCGGGATCGTCGAGGCGATTGGAACCGCCGTGTCCGGCTTTTCGGTCGGCGATCGCGTCACCGGCGATCCCAACATCGCCTGCGGGCACTGTCCGCACTGCCACGCCGGTCGCATCAATCTGTGCCATAATCTGGTTGCCGTCGGAATCCGCCGCGACGGCGGCTTCGCCGAATATGTCGTGCTGCCTCACAAGCAGGCCTTCCTCCTCCCGAAAGACCTGAGGCCGACGCATGGCGCGTTCTGCGAGCCGCTTGGCTGCTGCCTGCATGGCGTGGACCTGGCGCAGATCAGACCCGGCTCCTCGGTCGCCGTGCTTGGCGGCGGCGTGATCGGCCTGCTCACCGTGCAACTGGCGAGGCTTGCCGGCGCGACGACAATCATCCTGTCGACGCGCCAGGCCTCGCGGCGTGCCCTTGCAGAAGAATTGGGCGCAACAGCGACGGTCGATCCAACCGCTTGCGACATCATCGACACGGTCGTCGGTCCGTCGGGCCTCCTGCCGGGTGGTGTCGATGTGGTGTTCGAATGTGCCGGCGTAAGGGACACGGTCGAGCAATCGATGCGGCTCGCCAGGGCCGGTGGCACGGTTGTCGTCGTCGGCGTGATGCCTCAAGGCATGAAGGCCGAATTCGAGCCTTTCGACCTGTTGTTCCGGGAATTGAGGGTGCTGGGGTCGTTCCTCAATCCGTTTACGCATCGCCGGGCTGCCGATCTCATCGCCTCGGGTGCGATCGAGATCGACAAGCTCATCTCCCGGCAGGTGACGCTTGAGGATGCGGCTGCGGTGATCGCCAATCCGCCTGCGCCAGGCGAGGTCAAGGTGCTGGTGGTACCGGGCTGATCAGAAAATAGAATCGCTTCGGCGTCACGCGTCCGAAGAACGCGTGGCGCCGAAACTGTTGTCAGAGTTTGCCGCTGCGCTGCTGGACCATCATGAAGGTGTCGTAGTTGTACTCGGCCACCTGCGCCCAGAGATAGTGCTCCTTGCGGAACGCCTTGATCGAGTCCCATATCTTCTTGAACGGCGCGTTCGAGGCTTCCATCTCGGCATAGACCTCGTTTGCCTTTTCGGAGCAGGCTGCCAGGATTTCCGGGCTGAACGGGCGCAATTTGGCGCCCGCGGACACCAGTCGCCTCACGGCCGCCGGATTCAGAAAGTCGTATTTCTGCAGCATGTTGGCGTCGGCGGCCTGCGCGGCGGTGCGCACCAGCGCCTTGTAGGCCGGCGAAAGCTCCTCGTATTTCGCCTTGTTGAACATCAGATGGACGGTCGGCCCGCCTTCCCACCAGCCGGGATAATAGTAATTGGGCGCGACCTTGTAGAAGCCGAGCTTCTCATCGTCATAAGGGCCGACCCATTCGGCAGCGTCGATGGTGCCTTTTTCCAGCGCCGGATAGATGTCGCCGCCGGCGATCTGCTGCGGCACGACGCCGAGCCTTTCCACCACTTTGCCGGCAAAGCCACCGATGCGCATCTTGAGGCCCGAAAGGTCGGCGACGGTGTTGATCTCCTTGCGGAACCAGCCGCCCATCTGCACGCCCGTATTGCCGCCAGGCAGGCCAAAAAGGCCCTGCGTGGCGAGAAACTCGTTGAACAGGTCGATGCCGCCGCCGTGGTAATGCCAGGCATTGATGCCGCGCGCGTTGAGCGAGAACGGAACCGCGGCACCTAGTGCCCATGTCGGGTCCTTGCCCCAATAATAATATGCCACCGTATGGCAGGCCTCGACGGTGCCGGCGGTGGTGGCGTCCGCGGCCTGCAGGCCGGGCACCAGTTCACCGGCAGCGAAGACCTGCACCTGGAAGTTGCCGTCGGTCGCCTCCGAGAGCATCCTGGAAAAGACCTCGGCGCCGCCATAGATCGTATCGAGAGACTTCGGGAAGGACGACGCCAGGCGCCATGTCACTTTCGGGTTGGTTTGGGCGATAGCCGGCGCGGCAAGCGCCGCCGTAGCCGCCGCAGCGCCGACACTGGTGACGCCGGCCTTGCGGATGAATGATCGACGATCCATGAAGTCCTCCCTATTGGATCAACAGACCGACGTTCGGGAGATGCTCTGTGCCCCGGATCGGCTTCGCGGCAAACAATACACGGGCAAGAAGTCGAGTCCAGCCATGGGAGCCGGTTTTGCCGGCGGCGTTTTCGCGAAATACGCGGGCGCGAACACGCCTCCTGCAACTTAAGTCTAACGCCCTTTCCGTGGCTCATGCGAGATGCCGAACTTGTCATGGCAAAGCGCCGTCGGATCGCCTATTTTAAAAGGCAGAACATATCCTTGCACTGAATGGACCCGGATCAAAAAAATGCAGCAGCCGCTAGTCGCCATATCAACCGATGTCCGCCAGTTCGACAACTACACCTGGCATGCCGCTCCGCAGCAATATCTGGAGGCGGCGCTTTCGGCGGCCGGCGTGTTCCCGGTGCTGGTGCCGTCCTTCGGCGACCGGCTCGATTTCGATGAGCTCCTGTCATCGGTCGACGGCGTCATGATCACCGGCTCGAAGTCCAATGTTCATCCCTCGCTCTATGGCGGCGATGCCAGCGAAGCCAACGGCCCCTACGATCCTGCCCGCGACGCCACGACGCTGCCGCTGATCCGCAAGGCAGTGGAGCGCGGCGTGCCGCTGCTCGCCATCTGCCGCGGCATCCAGGAGATGAATGTGGCGCTGGGCGGCACGCTGACCACAGAAATCCAGGAGCGCGAGGGATCGCTGGACCATCGGGCACCGGCGAGCGACAATCAAGACGAACGCTTCGCCATCCGCCAGACCATTTCGATCAAGCCCGGAAGCTGCCTCGCCGACGTGTTCGGGGCAGGCGACATCATGGTCAATTCGGTGCACCGCCAGGCCATCGACCGGCTCGGCCCGAAGCTGCAGATAGAGGCGGTCGCCAGCGACGGCACGGTCGAGGCGGCTTCGGTGCGCGACGCCCGCGCTTTCGCCGTCGGCGTCCAGTGGCATCCCGAATACTGGGTCAAGTCGGACAGCGTCTCAGCAAGGATATTCCGCGCCTTCGGCGACGCGGTGCGCCTGCACGCCGCGGCGAAATCCGGCGCGTGGGCCGCCGCGGAATAGTTCGTCGGACGTCAACGTCAATCGCTGCCGGCCGCCAGCGACAGCAGCGGCAGGGCTGGTGCGTAGGATTCATACCCGTCGCCGTCGGCGACGCCGAAAGTGACGATCGGGTCGATGCCGTTCGCGCTGAAGGTGACCGTGCCGTCATCCTGCTCACGCCAGAATTTCGCGCGCTCGATGCCGGGCAAGACACGGTGGCAATTCGCAGTGACCGTCAACAACGACAGGCCATGCGCAACCTCAGTGCCGCGCTTGACCGCGCAGGACGCTTCGTCGCCATTGGCCACCAGCCGGTAGTCGCCGGGCGACTGCGCTGACTCATCGGCTGTGCGGCCTTCGCCTCGGCCGCTGTGAAAGAGCTGAACGCTGCCGAACAGCGCGACCACCGCTATCAATGCAGCAAGTGCTTTCATCTGCGTTCTCCGGGTGTTTGGCGATAGATAAAGATGATTTCAAAGCGTTAAACCGTGGTTAACAAATAGGAACGCGTGCCGCTCAGCTGCGCGCCTTGAGCTTTTCCGTTTCCGGCACCGGCGTCAACGCCCTCCCTTTCGAAAACCAGGAAATCAGATTGTCGACGCACAGATCGGCCATGGCGCGGCGGGTATGTTCCGAAGCCGAGCCGACATGCGGCAAAAGTGAAGTGTTGGGGGCGGCGAGCAGCGCCGGCGGCACGTTCGGCTCGTCAGCGAAGACGTCGAGCCCGGCAGCGGCGATGGTGCCGCCGGCAAGCGCCGCGGCAAGAGCTGCCTCGTCGACCGTGCTGCCGCGACCGATGTTGACGAAGACGCCATTCGGGCCGAGCGCCGACAGGATCTCGGCGTTGACCGCCTTTTCCGTCGAGGCGCCGCCGGGCGCCACCGAGATCAGCGTATCGACCGCCTCGGCAAGGCCTTTCAGCGTGCCGTGGTATTCGTAGGGCAAACCTTCGACCTGGCGTCGGTTGTGATAGGCGATCGGCAGCCCAAAGGCCTCCAGCCGGCGCGCAATGGCGAGACCGATGCGGCCCATGCCGAAAATACCGACACGACGGCCGCGCAAGGTCAGCCGGCTTAGCGGATAGTTGCCGTTGCGTGCCCAACTGCCGTCGCGCAGCCAGGTCTCGGCGCGCGGCAGCTCGCGGACGGCGTTGATCAAAAGCCCGATCGCCGTATCGGCGACCTCCTCGGTCAGCACATCCGGCGTGTTGGTGACCATGACGCCGCGCTGCGCTGCGTGACGGGCATCGACCGAATCATAGCCAACGCCGAAATTGGCGATGATCTCGAGGTTCGGCAGCGCGTCGATGAGGGCTGCGTTGATCCCGCCAAAGGCGGCAATGCCGCGCACCGTCCGGCGCATCTCGCCGGTGACCAGCGACGCATCAGGCCGTTCGATCCAGGCGCGGCTGAACGTCCGGTCGATGCGGCCGACCGCGTGGTCGTTGAATTGGCCCGGCACCAGAATGGCGACTGCTTGCTGCTGTTCGGCTTTCGTCATGCACGTTCCACTGGTTTGCCGGTTGACTGGCGCACATGCAGCTCCGGCTTGATCAGTTCCTGCGATGGTCGCACCATCTGCCCATTGAGCTTGTCGAGCAGCGCGCTGGCGGCGCGGCGACCGACTTCACGCTGGCCATTCCACACGGTGGTCAGCGCCGGCGTCGCGATCGCCGCTTCCTCGAGATCGTCATAGCCGGTCACGGATATGTCAATGCCCGGCACCAGCCCAGCGCGTGCAATGCCGTTCATCAGGCCGATGGCGACGAGGTCGTTCCAGCAGCAGGCCGCGGTTGGCTTGTCCTTCAGCGCCAGGAACTGCCCGGCGGCCTCGAAGCCAGCCTGTTTGGTGCGCGGCCCGGGGATGCGCCAGGACGGTCTGACCTCCAGCCCTGCCGCCTCCATGGCGTTGAGATAGCCCTGGTAGCGGTCGCGGCCGGTCGAGGTCTGGTCGGTGCCGCCGATCATGGCGATGCGTTTATGGCCGAGCGAGATCAGATGGTTGGTCGCTAGCCCGGTGCCATAGGCATCGTCGCCACGAAACACCGGCACGTCAGCGCCTTCGACGGTGCGTGCGATCAGCACCGCCGGCAGACCGTTTTCCTCGGCCATGAAGATGTCTTCGGGCGGCGTGCCGATGGCCGGCGACATGATGACGCCGTCGGCGCCAAGCTGCAAAAGCGTGTCTATGAAGGTGCGCTGCTTTTCGAGCTGGTCGTAATGGTTCGACAGGATGAAGGTCTGCCGGCTGCGGTCGAGCTCGCTTTCGATCGAGCGCAGGATCTCGGCGAAGAAGGGATTCATGATATCGTGGACGACGACGCCGACGATGCCCGAACGCGAGGTGCGCAGACTGGCGGCGCGGCGATTGTAGATATAGCCGATGGCGCGGGCATGTTCCTTGATGCGGTCGCGGGTGAGTCCAGCAACCAGCGGGCTGTCGCGCAGGGCCAGCGAGACCGTGGCCGTGGACACACCGAGCGCATCCGCGATCGTCGAAAGCTTGATCTTCTGTGCCAGCGCCTTGCGCTCCCCCGACGATCTAGAGCTGATCCATGATCTCCAGCGAAAGCCGGATGCCCGTTTTCGGAATCATGATCTAAACAGTTTAAACGCGGCCTTATGCCACCCTTCCGAAACAAATCAAAGTTTTTTTGCCAGCGCCTCCACCTCGACGTCGATGGCAGCGCGGTTGCGCACGCGAAGCCGGTGCTCGCGATGAGCGATACAAAAGCCGCTGGCGACGATGACGGCAGCGCCGAGGACACCAAGCATCAACAGGTTGAACCAGTGTCGATATGCATCAGGGATGCATTCGGGCACCCTTGGTGATCTTGTCGACAAGCTTCTTTTCAGCGCGCAGCGCGATGCCGACGACCTTGGCGTCGTCGGGTGCGAATTCGGCAAAGACGGCGCGGTTCGCCGCGTCGTGGCCGGTCGAAAACATTTCCTCGACGTAGAGCGAGGTCTTCACACCGCGCTCCAGCGCCCGCCGGTGGATCGCACTGAGCGTCGAGCGATCGGCCGAAAGCACGATGATCGGCTGGATCGAGAGCGGATTGTAGATATTGCCGGCGCGGTCGCGATAGGGTTCGCCGATGATATCGCTATACTGCGCGACGATGCCGCTGGTCAGGAACGCGGTGACGTTGAGCTTTTGCCAGACGGGAAGATCGTCCTGCAGCACGATTGCAAATTTCGTGTCGAACATGAGACATTTGCCATTCGAGGTTTGTGAATGAAGCGATGTCGCACGATCTAGATGGCGAGGCCTTTCAGGGTCTTGGACGTTTGTGCGTTGACGCGGCTGAGAACTGCGTCATCTCGGCACCCGATTGCGTCGGAATGGAGCGTATCGAGGCCCGGTTCCACGGCAGCGCCTTCGATCTCCATCGTCACGATACCTACGCCATCGGCGTGACGCTGCATGGCGTCCAGACCTTCCGGTATCGCGGCGCTACGCATCACAGCCTGCCCGGCCAGATCATCGTGCTCCATCCCGACGAATTGCACGATGGCGGCGCCGGCACTGAAGACGGTTTGCGTTACAGGATGCTTTATCTGGAGCCGTCGATCGTGCTGGACTGCCTCGATCAGCCAGGCGCGTCGCTGCCTTTCGTCAGGAATGCCGTGGTGACGGATCCTGTTTTCCGCACGCGGCTGCTTTCGGCGCTGGGGCCGTTGGACCAGAAGCTGGATGATCTGTTTGTCGCCGACTTCGTTGCGCAATTGATGCAAAGCCTGGCACGGCATTCAGGCCTGCCGGCGAAACCGATCGCAAGGACAGCGTGGCGGGCTGTCAGCCTGGCACGCGACTATCTGGAAGAAAATGTTTTCCGTACCGTCCGTTCCGAGGAACTGGAGGCGATCACCGGGCTCGATCGCTACGCCCTGTCGCGGCATTTCCGTGCCGCTTTCTTTACCAGTCCGCACCGCTTTCTCTTGATGCGCCGGCTTCAGCGAGCACGCCGAATGATAGAGGCGAGCCAGTCATTGGCTGAGATCGCAATAGCGGCCGGTTTCAACGACCAAAGTCATTTCAGCAGGCACTTCAAGAAGGCGTTCGGAATCACGCCGGGCCGCTGGTCGGCATTGGTCCATGGATCGTCAGCAGCCGCTGCCTGACGGCGTCGGCCGCGGATCATTCGTCGGCGTCGATCTCATCATCGACGAGAACCATCTCTCCATTCGAGAGGTTCGCCTCAACGCGGGCGAGCAGCTTGAACAGCGCCTTCTGGTCCTTTTTATCGAGCCCCTTCAACGCCTGCTTCTCGGTCTTCTTCACCGATTTCTCGATGGCATGAATGATTTCGCGGCCAGTGTCGGTCAGAAAGATATGGGCCTGGCGGGCATCGGCGGAAGAAGCGCGTTTTTCCAGAAAGCCTTGCGCCTGCAGCCGGTTGATGGTCTTGGTGATGGTCGGCGGGCGAACACCGAGGCGACCGGCAAGATTGCCGGGCGTCTGCCCGTCCTCACGGTCGAGCGCCAGCATGATCTGGTCCTGGCCGGCATAGAAGCCGTGCGCCAAAAGCCGCGCGGCGAGTGCCGTACGCGCCAGCCGCGCCGCCGAATGCAGCCGGCTCATTGTCGCAGTCTTGTCCGCCTTGGCCATGGCTATCCCTCTTCGGCCGAACCGGTGTGGACAGCATAGAGGCAGCCGCCCGGTTGGCAATGGACGATCAAAAAAGATCCGGCTTTGCAAAACAGCTTTGCCGGCAAGCAATGCGGTGTCCGCCGAGGCTAATGCCAGATGTTTATTTCAGTTAGATGACAAACGACTTTTCAGCGCAGGTGGTCGCGTTCGGCAGGAACGCCGCACCGATGCGGGTCTCAATCAGCCCTCACCGCGACGATCATCAAGGCCTGGTAGGCGTCCGCCACCTCGCGCAGCGCCGCCTGCGAAAGCGGCCCGGCGCGCCGCGCGATACCGTCCCTGGCGTTCGACGTATCCCGCTTGCCGGACCGGTCGGTGTAGGGCGCGACAGTAGTGAATATCTGTTCGCTCAGGCCGTCGGGGAAAAACAGCTGGCCGGTCATCACCGAATTGTCGTTGGGGAAGACTTTGAAATGGATGTGGGTGGTGCGGCCGCGATACCAGCCGGGATAGATGGTGGCGAACGAGACGATGCCGCTGTCATCGGTCTTTTGCCAACCGCGCAGAAAACTCTGGCCTGACGTATCGACATCCTGGCCGTCGCCTTGTCCCGGATAGCCTGAATAATGGCCTTGCGCGTCGCAATGCCAGATATCGACCCGCGCGCCGGCAAGCGGCCGGCAGCCTGCGTCGATGACCTGCAGCCGCAGATTGAGGGCAATGCCCGCTTTGCCTTCGGTGATACCGGCGCGTTCGAGCTTCGGGTCGAAATAGAACGGGCCCTCGGTCGCTTCCGGTGTGATCGCGCAGACGCCGGCGCCGCTATCGAACAGGGCAAGCCCGGCATAGGGCGAGGCCTGCTGCGCCAGCGCGATGCCCGGCAGAAAGACACCGCCGCCCGCGCTAACGGCAATGAGGCCAAGCGCCTGGCGCCGGCTCAATGGCAAGGAGGACGGTTTGTCGGACATCCGGCGCCTCTTTTTGGTTTCTGTCGAGCAAGCTGGCTTGGTCCTATCTAGTCAGTGAGACCAGCCAACGCCAATGAAAACCCGGCATGTTGGGAAAACCCGGCAATGTTGGCGACCTGTTTGGCCCATCGGTTGCCACGTGCAAAAGCATGGCGTGCATCCTATATGGAGCCAACAATCCTTTTCGAGGCCCAACATGAGCGATGCACAGACGATACAAATCCCCGTAACCGTTCTCACCGGCTATCTTGGCGCCGGCAAGACGACGCTGCTAAACCGCATCCTTTCGGAAAGCCACGGCAAGCGCTACGCCGTCATCGTCAATGAGTTCGGTGAGATCGGCATCGACAACGAGTTGATCGTGGAATCCGACGAGGAAATCTACGAGATGAACAATGGTTGCGTCTGCTGCACGGTGCGCGGCGACCTGATCCGCGTCGTCGAGGGCTTGATGCGCCGGCCAGGCCGCTTCGACGCCATCGTGATCGAGACGACCGGCCTCGCCGATCCGGTGCCGGTGGCGCAGACCTTCTTCATGGACGACGACGTGCGCTCCAAGACCAGGCTCGACGCGGTGGTGGCGCTGGTCGACGCCAAGCACCTGCCGTTGCGGCTGAAGGATTCCCGCGAAGCCGAGGACCAGATCGCCTTTGCCGATGTCGTCGTGCTCAACAAGACCGATCTCGTCACGCCGGAGGAACTGAGCAAGGTCGAGGCGACGATCCGCGCGATCAACCCGGCGGCCCGGATCCATCGCACCACGCGCGCCGGCCTGGCGCTGTCCGAGGTGCTCGACCGCGGCGCCTTCGACCTTTCCCGGGCGCTGGAGAACGATCCGCATTTCCTCGAGGCGCGTGACGACCACGACCATCATGACCACGACCATCATGACCATGACCATCATGACCATGATCATCACGATCATGACGGGCATCATCACCATGATCACGCGCACCCGTCCGATATCCATGACGTGACGGTGCAGTCGGTGTCTCTGCGGGGCGGCGAGATGGACCCGAAAAAATTCTTCCCCTGGATCGAGAAGATCACCCAGATGGAAGGCCCTAACATCCTGCGTCTGAAAGGGATCATCGCGCTTAAAGGCGATGACGAGCGCTACGTCATTCAGGGCGTGCACATGATCATCGAGGGCGACCACCAGCGCGCCTGGAAGGACGGCGAGAAGCACGAGAGCCGGCTGGTCTTCATCGGCCGCGAACTCGACGCCGAGCGGCTGAAGAAGAGTTTTGATGCCTGCCAGGCGTAACGGACCGAATAAGGATTGATTATTGCCTTGTGTACACATATCATGTGTACGTGAGTGGCACAAAAGAGGACAGGTCATGTCCAGATCCGCCGACAATAAAACCGAACGTTTTCAGATGCGCATTCCACCGGCGCAGAAGGCGATCATCGCCCGCGCTGCGGCGCTGTCGCACAAGGACATGGCCGATTTCATCCTGGACAAGATCGTACCCGAAGCGCAGGCCGTGATCGAAGCTGCCGAGGTGATGAGGGTTTCCAACCGCGACTTCACACGCATCCTTGACCTACTTGAGAACCCGCCGAAACCCAATGCCAGGCTGCGAGCGGCGATTGCCGCCTTGCCGGATACTCTGTGACGCTTCCGTTCTGGCACGAGGAGCCGATTGCGAAACGGCACGATCGGGCTTCTTTCGATTGCGGTGATGCGCAGATGAACGATTTTCTGCGGCGGTTCGCACGGCAGAGCCACGATCAGAACGCGGCCAAGACCTTCTGTGCAATCGACAACGTGGCTTCGGACCGGGTCCTCGGTTTCTATACAATTGCCCCTTCCGCTGTAGCTCATGAAGCAGTGCCCGACGCCATGACGAAAGGCTTGGCGCGACACGAGGTTTCCGGCTTCAAGCTTGGCCGGCTTGCAACCGACCGGGCCGTCGCCGGGCAAGGGCTCGGAGGTCAGTTGCTAGCCGTCGCCGCGTTGCGCTGCCTGCGGCTTGCAGGTGAGGGCGGCGGCATCCTGCTCATCATCGACGCCAAGAACGAGCGGGCAGCACGGTGGTATGCCAGGTATGGTGCCGAGAGCCTCCAAGGCCAGGATTTGACCTTGGTGATGCCATTGGCCACGTTCGCAACTGGTCTGCGGGCCAAGGGACTGCTTTGACGATCGCCTGTCGCCACAATTGTGGTTTCGATGCAGATCCTCATGGTTGCCGGAACCGCAAACGTCGAGTAAGCCGCCTAAGCCGCCCCTGCAATCTTGTCCAGCCGTGAACCACGATAGCCATGCCCACAGTCGCCCCGCTTGATCTCCAGGGACATTGCATCGCCGCCGTTTTCCTTGGCGACGTGCCGCATTTCGCGCTGGCCGACGGCACGATCCATCGGCTGGACCATGGCCACAAGACGGCGCAGGCCAATGACGGGCTGCTCGCCGCCTTCCACGATGCGGCCAACGACCGGCTGATCACCGGCGGCGAGGACGGCAAGATTTTTTCCGTTACCGCCGGCGGCAATGCGACAGAATTGGCCAACGCCGGGAAGAAATGGATCACCAGCGTCGCCGCCGGACCACAAGGCGCTGTCGCCTATGCCTCGGGCAAGATCGCGATCGTGCGTTTCGCCGACGGCAAGACCAAGGAATTCTTGCATCCGCGTTCGGTCGAGGGGCTGGCGTTCTCGCCCAAGGGCATGCGCTTCGGCGTCGCCCGCTACAATGGCGCGACGCTGCATTTCCCGGCGGCGAACGGCAAGCCGGTCGAGCTGGAATGGGCCGGCGCCCATACCGGCATCACCTTCTCGCCGGATGGCGCCTTCCTCGTCACCACCATGCAGGAGAACGCGCTGCATGGCTGGAAGCTCGCCGACGGCAAGCACATGCGGATGAGCGGCTATCCCGGCAAAGTCAAAAGCCTGTCGTGGGCGCCCAAGGGAAAATGGCTGGCCAGTTCCGGAGCCCCGGCGGCGATCGTCTGGCCGTTTTCGGGCAAGGACGGGCCGATGGGCAAGGCGCCGCTGGAACTCGGCACGCGCGGCAACGCCATGGTGACCTCGGTCGCATGCCATCCAAGCCAGGATGTCGTCGCCGTCGGCTATGACGACGGCATGGTGATGGCGGTGCGTTTCGCCGACGCCAAGGAGGTGCTTCTGCGCCGACCGGGCAAGGGCGCCATTACCTCGATGATGTGGGACAAGCAAGAACGCCGCGTCGCCTTCGGCAGCGCCGCCGGCGACTGCGGCGTCATCGATATTTCGGCCTAGGGCCGTAGGGGAGTAGGGCAGTAGGGGAGTAAGGGAGTAAGGGAGTAAGGCAGCTATTCCCCTACTGCCCTACTGCCCTACTGCCCTACTGCCCTACTGCCCTACTGCCCTACTGCCCTACTCCCCTACTCCCCCTATTTGAGGGCATTCATGCATACAATCGACCATTCAAAGACGGCCATCAGTGGCATCGGCCCTGCCCGCATCGCCGATCTGCGTGAGACCGAAGCAGAAGCCTTCCGCAAGGCAAGGCCGAAATCGGCAGCCAAGGTCGGCAACGGCCTGCCGGGCTTCTTCGGCGGCGTGCCGATGCACTGGATGAACGACTGGCCGACGCCGTTCCCGCTACTGGTCGACAGCGCCAGAGGCGCCACTATCACTGACATCGACGGCAATCGGCTCGACGATTTCTGCCTCGGCGACACCGGCTCGATGTTCGGCCACTCGCCGCCGCCGGTCGCCCTCGCCATCCGTAGGCAGGCCGGGCGCGGCCTGACCTACATGCTGCCTTCAGAAGATGCGGTCGCTATCGGCCCGTTGCTGCAACAGCGCTTCGGCCTGCCGTTCTGGCAGATCGCGACAACGGCGACCGATGCCAACCGCTTCGCGCTGCGCGTCGCCCGCGCCATCACCGGCCGGGAAAAGATCCTGGTCTTCAACGGCTGCTATCACGGCTCGGTCGATGAGACGATGGTGCGGCTGGTCGACGGCAAACCGGCCAACCGACCGGGACTGGCCGGCGAATTCCGCGACCTGACCCGGGCGACCGATGTCGTCGAGTTCAACGATTTGTCGGCGCTTGAGACAGCACTCCGGGACCAGCAAATCGCCTGTGTCGTCACCGAGCCGGTGCTGACCAATTCCTGCATGGTGCTGCCCGACCCCGGCTTCCACGAGGCGCTGCGGCGTCTCACCCGCGCTGCCGGCAGCCTGCTGCTGATCGACGAGACGCACACGATCTCGACCGGTCCCGGCGGCTACACCAGGAAACACGGCCTGGAGCCGGACTTGTTCGTGCTCGGCAAGTCGATCGCCGGCGGTGTGCCGGCCAGTGTGTGGGGGATGAGCGAAGACGTCGCCACCCGCTACGCCGACTATGTCAGAACCAAGGAACCAGGCTATTCCGGCATGGGCACGACGCTCTCGGCCAATCCGCTGCAGTTCGCGGCGATGCGCGCCACGCTCGAAGAGGTGATGACCGACGAGAACTATAGCCATATGGACCATCTGGCGCGGCAGCTCGACGCCGGGCTGACCGCCGTCATCGACCGTTACCGCCTGCCTTGGCATGTTGCCCGAGTCGGCGCCCGCGTCGAGTTCATCTGCGCACCCGGCCCGCTGAGGAATGGCGGCGAGGCGGAAGCAGCGCACGCACCGGCGCTCGAAGCGGCTGTGCATGTTGCGCTGGTCAATCGCGGCGTGCTGATCGCGCCGTTCCACAACATGATGCTGATCTCGCCGGCGACCAGCGCTGCCCAGGTGAACCGCCTGATCACGGCCTTTGGCGCGGTTGCGGCAAGGCTCGCGGCATGAGACAAGCTTGCACATGAGAGAAGCGCAGAAGCAAACTTTGAACGCCATCATCGCCTCCCCTTCGGGCTCGACGCCCGCCGAGGCGCAAACCTTTCTCGACGCCCATCCCGAGATCGAAGCGTTCGACATCGTGCTGACCGATGCCAATGGCGTCGGGCGTGGCAAGATCGTGCGCCGGCACGAGTTGATGAGCATCTTCGAGGGCGGCAGGCATATGCCGATCTCGATCCTCGGCCTCGACATCACCGGCGAGGACGTGCACGAGACCGGACTGATCTGGACGACGGGCGACGGCGACCTGCGGGCATGGCCGATCCCCGGCACGCTGGTGCCGCTGTTCGGCACACAGCCGCCGCGCGGCCAGGTGCTGATGGCGATGTACCATCTCGATGGCCAGCCGATGTCCTCCGACCCGCGCCTGGCGCTGGGCCGGCAGGTGGAGATACTGGCGGCCAAGGGCCTGCATCCGGCCGGCGCCTTCGAGCTCGAATTCTTCCTGCTTGCCAACGAGCGCGACGCCGACGGCAAGGTGCAGCCGGCGCACGCGGTGCTCGACGGCCGCCGCTCGGCCAAGACAGAGGTCTATTCCGTCGACCATCTGCACGGCATGGAGCCGCTGTTTTCCGATATCTATGCCGCGGCCAGGGTGCAAGGCATCCCGGCCGAGACGGTCATTTCCGAATATGCGCCCGGCCAGTACGAACTGACGCTTAACTATCGCAAGGACGTGATGCGGGCCGCCGACGACCTCGTCATGCTGAAACGGCTGGTGCGGGCGCAGGCGCGCCGCCACGGCGTCACTGCCTGCTTCATGGCCAAGCCGATCGAGAAATACGCCGGCTCCGGCATGCATTTCCATGTCTCGCTGCAGGACAAGGCCGGCGACAACGTCTTTGCCGAAGCCAGCGGCGAGACCTGGTCCTTGCCGCTGCTGCGCGGACTGGGCGGCCTCATCCAGACCATGGCCGAATCGATGCTGGTGTTTGCACCGCACGCCAATTCATGGCGGCGTTTCGTTTCGCAATCCTATGCGCCGGTGGCGCCGACCTGGGGCGTCAACAACCGCTCGGTGGCATTGCGCGTGCCGGCTGGCGACGCGAAAAACCGGCGCATCGAGCACCGGCCGTCGGGCGTCGACGCCAACCCCTATCTGGTGGCGGCAACCGTGCTGGCCGGCATCGTCAAGGGTCTCGATGAGGGCCTCGATCCAGGCCCCGAAACCACCGGCAATGGCTACGAATCAGCAATCACGCGCACCACCATGCCGGTGGACTGGCGCGCCGCGATCGAGGCGGCAAGGGCCTCGACATTCCTCAAAGCGGCGCTGGGGGAAGACCTGCACCGAACATTCGTGGCGATCAAGCAATCCGAATATCTGCGGGTAGCGCGCACGGTCAGCGAACTGGATTATCATCTCTATCTGCACGAGGTGTGAGGCATCGCATCGCCGGTCATTCGCCCAGCGAAAGCCGGGTCCCGGCTATTTGAAGGAACCTTTCTGGGGCTTCGCTCATTCCGCATCTGATCGCAGCAGCGGGCAAGGCCGCATCAGCCATGATCGCCAGGATGCAGACAAATTCTCCAAACCACGCCAAGGTGCAGGCAAGACGCTGGCCCAAGCCTGAATTGCCTGAGACGGCAGAAGACGATGGCGCAAGCACCATTCCCGAACTCAGCGAAGTGGCGAAGGCCTGTCGCCGCTGCCCGCTGTGGCGCAACGCAACGCAGACCGTGTTCGGCGAAGGGCCTGACAAGGCCAAGGTGGTTTTCGTCGGTGAACAGCCAGGCGACCAGGAGGATCTGGCCGGCAAACCTTTCGTCGGTCCGGCGGGAAAAGTCTTCGACGCCATCCTGGACGATGCCGGCGTCGACCGGCTGAAAGTCTATGTCACCAATGCGGTCAAGCATTTCAAGTTCGAGCCGCGCGGCAAGCGGCGCATCCACTCGAAGCCGAATGCCGGCGAGGTGCAGGCCTGCCGCTGGTGGCTCGACAGGGAGCTCGATCTGATCAAGCCCAATCTGGCGGTGGCGCTCGGCGCAACGGCGGCGCAGTCGCTGCTCGGCAAGGTCGTGCCAATCATGAAGATGCGCGGCGCGGTCGTGGAGCGGGACGATGGCTTGCCTGTGTTCGTCACCATCCACCCGTCCTTCATCCTGCGTATTCGCGAGCCGGCGGACAAGCAGGCCGAACGCGAGCGGTTCCTGCAGGACATGAAGGCAGTGAAAAAGCTGATGGCCGCCTGACCCCTATCTGATCAGGATTGCCCTCAAATCATTGACGTTCGTTCCGGTCGGGCCGGGCACGAAGAGATCGCCGACGGCGTTGAATGCCGTCCAGGCATTGTTGCCGGCAAGCATCGCCTTGGCATCGACGCCTGCCGCCCGCATCCGCGACACCGTCGAGCCGTCGGCAAAGGCGCCGGCATTGTCCTGCGAACCGTCGATGCCATCGGTGTCAGCGGCCAGTGCATGGGCGCCCTCCATGCCGCTGATGCCGATGGCGAAGGCAAGCAGAAACTCGGTGTTACGACCGCCCTTGCCCTTCGCCCGCACCGTCACCGTCGTCTCGCCGCCTGATAGAATCAGCACGGGCTTCGGGAAAGGCCGGTTGCGCGTCGCGACTTCACGGGCGATTGCCGCATGGACACCCCCAACTTCGCGCGCTTCGCCCTCGATGGAATCGGAGAGGATGGCCGCCTCGATGCCATGGCGCCTGGCTTCGGCCGCAGCCGCTTCCAGCGAGACGCCGGCCGAGGCGATCAGATGCACTTCGTTGCGCGAAAAACGCGGATCATCGACGCGCGGCGCATCGGCGGCCGGCGAATTGATATGCGCCATCACGGCAGCCGGCAGTTCCATGCCATAGCCGGCGATCGATGCCAGCGCCTCTTGGCGGTTGCCGGAATCGGGAACGGTCGGGCCGGAAGCGACCAGCGCCGGATTGTCGCCGGGAATGTCGGAGACGACCAGCGACACCAGCTTTGCCGGATAGGCAGCTGCCGCCAGCCTGCCGCCCTTGATGGTGGAAACATGCTTGCGGATGGTGTTCATGGCGGCGATCGGCGCGCCGCAGGCGAGCAGCGCCTCGTTGACGGCGATCTCGTCGGCCAGCGTCAAACCTTCGGCGGGCGCCGGCAGCAGCGCCGAGCCACCGCCGGAGATGAGCGCCACGACCAGATCGTCCGCGGTCAGCCCCTGCACCTTTTCGAGCAGCCGGCGCGACGCTTCGAGCCCTGCGGCATCCGGCACCGGATGCGCCGCCTCGATGATCTCGATGCACTGGCATGCCGCGCCATAGCCGTAGCGGGTGACGACCAGCCCTTCGATCGGCCCGTCCCACACTTTTTCGAAAGCCGCCGCCATCTGCGCCGAGCCTTTTCCTGCACCAATGACGATGGTGCGCCCCTTCGGCATTGCCGGCAGATGATCCCTGATCGTCCTCTGCGGATCAGCGGCGGCAACGGCGGCATTGAAGATGGCGGCGAGGAAGGATTTGGGATCGAGCGCGGTCATTTTGCTTCCGGCGGCAGTGCCAGCTCGCGCCCGTCGACGCCGAGGTGGCTGCACAGCGCATCGACGACGACGCCGTGATCCTCACGCTCCGGCAGGCCCGAGACCGCGATCACACCGATGACGCCGGCACCTTTGACCGTTATGGGAAAGCCACCACCGGCCAGCACATAGTCCGATATGTCGAGCCCCTCGCCCGGCTTGAAGCTGCGGTCGGGACGCTGCTGCTCCAGCACCATGCGGTAGGTGCTTTTCAGGAACCGCTGCACCACGTTGATCTTGCGCCGCGCCCAATCCGGATTGGAGGCGTTCGAGCCCGGCATTGCCGCGTAAAACAGCGGCCGGTCGAAGGTCCTGATGTCGACGATGATCGGCAAGCTCTGGGCCAGTGCCCGGTCGCGGATCGTCGAGCCGATCTTGAAGGCGATAGCTTCATCGAAGACCGAGAAGACAAGCTCGGCTTCCTGTTTCTGGATCAGAGCGATATCGTCTGCAACGGCCATGTCGTTCCCCTATCAACGTCGCGGCACCCTTTGACCGATGGCTGCCGCTGGGTCAAGCGGGACGTGTGGGATAGCTAAACCGCCATATCGGTCTTCATCGCCCGCCCGGCGACGTAGACCTCGCGCACGGCGCGGTCGTCGCCCAGCGTCTGCAGCAGAAACAGCTCCTCCGCCAACGTGTCCGCCGTCTCCATCCGCAGCCGCATGGCCGGCGTGGCGCGGGCATCGAGGACGACGATGTCGGCATCGCTGCCTTGGTCGAGCGTGCCGATCCTTTCCACGATCGACAGCGCCTCGGCATTGCCGCGGGTGAGCTGCCAGAACGACTGGAACGGATTGAGCTTCTCGCCGTTCAGCGCGATCACCTTGTAGCCCTCATCCATGGTGCGCAGCATCGAGTAATTGGTGCCGCCGCCGATATCGGTGGCGGTGGCAATGCGGAGTGGTTTTTCGCGGCGGCGGTAACGCTGATAATCGAACAGGCCCGAGCCGAGGAACAGGTTCGAGGTCGGACAGAACACGGCGACCGAGCCCGTGTCCGAAAGCGCATCCGCCTCGCGTTCCGAAAGATGGATGCAGTGGCCGAACAGGCTTTTGCGCCCGAGCAGCCCATAGCGCTCGTAAACATCGGTATAGTCGCGTGCCTGCGGATAGAGTTGCAGCGTAAAGGCGATCTCGGCGTGGTTTTCCGACAGATGCGTCTGCATGTGCAGATCAGGATATTCGCGGCAGAGCGCGCCCGCCATTTCCAACTGTTCGGGCGAGGAGGTGATGGCGAAGCGCGGCGTGATGGCATAGTGCTGGCGCCCCTTGCCATGCCACTCCTTAATCAGCGCCTTGCTGTCGTCATAGGCCGATTGCGGCGTGTCGAGCACGCCCTCCGGCGCGTTGCGATCCATCATCACCTTGCCGGCGATGTTGAGCATGTTGCGGTCATGCGAGTCGGCGAAGAACGCTTCGGCCGATTCCCTGTGGACCGAGCAATAGGCGGCGACTGTCGTCGTGCCGTGGCGCACCATCTCGTCGAGGAACAGCCTGGCGATGCGGCGGCCGTGCTGGGCGTTCTGGAATTTGGTTTCCGCGGGAAAGGTGTAAGTGTTCAGCCAGTCGAGCAGCTCGGCGCCGTAGGAGGCGATAACCTGCATCTGCGGAAAATGCGCATGCGCGTCGATGAAACCAGGCAGCAGCAAATGCGGGCGGTGGTCGATCTTTTTTGCGCCTTCATCAGCCTTTTTCTCGACGTCGGCATAGGCGCCCGCGGCAACGATCCTGCCGTTGCGAAGCAGCAGGCCGCCGTCGTCCTCGTAGCGCCAGGCGGAATGGTCTTCGACGGTCTCAGGCCAGCGCAGGAAGGACAGCGTGCGGCCGCGCAGGAGCGTGCTGGTCATGCCTATTTCCCCGCCTCCTCGAACCATGCCACCAGCAGCGCCCGCTCCTTGTCGGTGATATGGGTGACGTTGGCGGGCGGCATCGCGTGGCTGCGGCCGGCCTGCAGGTAGATCTCGCGGGCCTGCCCGGCGATACCGGCGTCCGTGTCGAGCATCACACCTTTCGGCGCGTGATAGATGCCCTCGTAGGACGGCTCCTGCGCATGGCACATCGAGCAACGGCCAAGCACCGTATCGCGCACTGCGGGAAAATGCGCCGAGGCGATATAGACCTGTGCCGTCGAGGACGCCTTGACTTCGCCGGTCAGCACTTTCGGCGCGGTCGACAGCCAGATGATGACGACGAACAGGACGGCGGCCGCCAGCCAGATCCAGGTCGGGTTGCCCTTGCGCGCATGCATGGTGTTGAAATAGTGCCGGATCAGCACGCCGATGATGAAAACCAACGAGGCGATCACCCAGTTGAACTGGGTAGCAAACGCCAGCGGGTAGTGGTTCGACAGCATCAGGAAGAGAACGGGCAGCGTCAGGTAATTGTTGTGCAGCGAGCGCTGCTTGGCGATCTTGCCGTATTTCGGATCTGGCTTCCTGCCGGCGATCAGGTCGGCGACGACGATCTTCTGGTTCGGAATGATGACCATGAAGACATTGGCCGACATGATCGTCGCGGTGATGGCGCCAAGATGCAGGAAAGCGGCGCGGCCGGTGAACAGATGGGTAAGACCCCAGGCGATGAACACCAGCACGCCATAGAGCACCAGCATCAGGCCGGTGTCGCTCCTGCCAAGCGGCGAACGGCATAAGAGATCGTAGACCACCCAGCCGACGCCGATCGTCGCCAGCGACAGCAAGATGCCTGTAGGCACCGACATGGCAAGCACGTTGGGATCGATCAGGAAGAGGTCCGCGCCGGCATAGTAGACGACGCACAGCATGGCAAAGCCCGACAGCCAGGTAGCGTAGGATTCCCATTTGAACCAGGTCAGGTGCTCAGGCATTTCGGTCGGCGCCACGAGATATTTCTGGATGTGGTAGAAGCCGCCGCCATGCACCTGCCATTCTTCGCCGAAGGCGCCGACAGGCATACCCGGACGCTGGCGCAAGCCGAGATCGAGCGCGACGAAATAGAAAGACGAGCCGATCCAGGCTATGCTGGTGACGACATGCAGCCAGCGCACGGCGAAACTCAGCCAGTCCCAGAAAATCGCAAAATCGATCATTGAAAAGTCGTCCCTGCCGATTGGGTGACTTTACGGACTGGAGCGCAAACGGAAAGGGCCGAGCGGCACGATGACTTTCAAAAAAAAATGGAAAATACTACAGCGCCGCGCGTCCCTTGGACGCGCAAAGGACGCTGTAGAACTTTATCTGGTGCATGATCCTTTCCGAAAATCGATTCCGATTTTTCGGGGTCATGCACTAGCGCCGCGCGTCCCTTGGACGCGCAAAGGACGCTGTAGAACTTTATCTGGTGCATGATCCTTTCCGAAAATCGATT